>NZ_CP095413.1:2138181-2443636 GCF_023016285.1 Muricauda sp. SCSIO 64092 | reverse complement strand
AGTATGGGTTGGCAAGCTACCTTACTTTCAATTATATTAGACTTTTTTCTAGAAGGCCATTTGAACTATTGGGAAATACGATGACCCTTAAAATTTGAGTCCTGCTTTTGGACAGTGTGTAAACAGACCAGATGATTTCGAAAAATATTAAACTCCCCCCCAGGCATATTTATCCTTTGGATGATTGGAGGTTCATCCAAAAAAAATATTCACCCCAATATCTGGCCCAGGATGAAACCGTTTTTGCCATTGCAAACGGCTATCTTGGTTTTCGGGGCAACCATGAGGAAGGAACGCCTGTGGTACAGCGGGGAACCTTTATCAACGGATTTCATGAACAATGGCCCATCCGTTATGGGGAATCTGCCTATGGATTTGCCAAAACGGGGCAAACCATGCTGAATGTTACTGATAGCAAAGTAATTAGGCTCTATGTGGATGACGAGCCATTTTACCTTCCTACCGCAGATCTTAAGTCTTATGAACGGGTACTTGATATGAAAGCCGGCACCCTGAATCGGACTGTTCTTTGGGAAACCGCTTCTGGCAAACGCGTTTCCATCCGCTCTACCCGAATCGTTTCTATGGAACACCGGCATGTTGCCGCCATTTCCTATGAGGTGACGGTGCTGAATGCACCGGCCAAACTCATCATCTCCTCTAAATTACGTTGTCCCACGGAGAAACTTGATCCTAAGGAGGATAAGGAGGATCCGAGAAAATCCCCCAAATTCGACCATAGTGTTTTTGTGCCACAAGTGAGTCAGGTTAACGACCAAAGGGTGCTTTTAGGGCATCAGATCCGTACCAGTGGTATGACGCTGGCCTGTGGTGTAGATCATGAGATTCAAACGGAGAATACCTATTCCTATAAAAGCGAGTGTTATGAGGATTCCGCCAAGATCGTTTATTCGCTAAAAGCCGAGGAGGGAGTGCCCTTTCGGATGATAAAATACATGGTGTACCACAGTTCCCGAAATGCGCCCGTTGTTGAACTTTGCGAGCGTACCGAACGAACACTGGACTCCGTGACACAAGACGGTTTCGAAGAATTGACCGAGGGCCAGCAGCGCTTTATGGACAATTTTTGGACCAACAGCGATATTGAAGTTTCCATGTATAGAGACCGGAGAACGCAGCAATGCCTCCGCTTTAATCTATTCCATATCCTTCAGGCGTCCGCTCGTGTGGAAGGCACCGGAATCGGGGCCAGGGGTCTTACCGGAGAAGCCTATGAAGGTCATTATTTCTGGGACACCGAGATTTACCTGATGCCCTTTTTAATCTATACCTCGCCAAAAGTGGCCAAGAACCTTCTGCGTTTCCGATACAGCCTTCTGGATAAAGCGCGCAAACGTGCCAGGGAACTTAATCAGAAAGGGGCGCTCTTCCCATGGAGAACCATTACCGGCGATGAAGCTTCTGCTTTTTTTGCCGCTGGAACCGCACAATATCATATCAATGCGGATATCATGTACGCCTTGAGAAAATACGTTGAGGTAACCGGCGATGAGGAGTTTCTTTTTGAATACGGGGCCGAGATGCTGATCGAAACGGCACGCTTCTGGGCCGATCTGGGCTTCTATTCAACTAACGGAAAGGACCAGTTTCATATCCATGGCGTAACGGGGCCAGATGAATATACCGCCATTGTAAACAACAATGCCTTTACCAACATAATGGCCCGTGAAAATCTACGATACGCCGTGGAGAGTTTGGAGTTGCTTCGGAAAAAGGCGCCGGACAGCTTTGAGGGCTTGGCAAAGGATACCGATCTTGGCCCGGAAGAAATCGAAGAATGGAGAAATGCCGCAGCCAAAATGTATATCCCATACGATGAAGAAAAAGGAATTCATCCACAGGATGATGAATTCCTGAAAAAGGAAGTCTGGGATTTTGAAAATACCCCTTTGGAAAACTATCCTTTGCTGCTCCACTACCATCCCCTGGTCATCTACCGCTTTCAGGTCATTAAACAGGCCGATGTAGTCATGGCCATGTTTCTTTTGGGCCATGAATTTTCGAAGGAACAAAAGAAAAAGAATTTCGACTACTACGATCCCCTAACTACGGGAGACTCCTCATTGTCTTCCTGCGTCTACAGTATCCTGGCATTTGAACTGGGGTATCTGGATAGGGCCATGGAGCTAATCAAGTATGCCGCCTGGATGGATCTGGCCGATGTAGGGGGAAATGTGAAGGACGGGGCCCATATCGCTTCCATGGGCGGCACATGGATGGCCATCGTATATGGTTTGGCCGGTTTGCGTGATTATGGGGGTAAAATCAGCTTTAATCCCAAAAGCCCTCCCCGGACCCGAGCGGTGCGCTTCCCTTTAACGGTTCGTGGTAAACTGCTGGAGGTGATGATCCAAAGGGACAAGGTGACCTATACGCTAAAAAAAGGCAAGGCCCTTACCATCCATCACGGGGCGGAAGAAATAAAACTTACGGAACAGCAGCCCTGCTGCATTAAGGAGTTGGGCGATGCCAATTGAAAGCGGAAAATTGATGCTGTCGTTGCGAAGCGAATCCACCGTCGGCTTCCTTGGTCCTCACCCAATTTCCGCGATGTTCCGTCTTCCAGCTTTTGACAATTCGTAATTACGAATCAGTACCTTCTCATAGGACTGTGCACAGCTACTGCATACTGCCCCCTTACCCCAAATCCTGACAAAGCTCGGTCAAAACGCCGTTGGTGCCTTTTGGGTGTAAAAATGCAACGCGCTTATTATCCGCTCCATTCTTGGGAAATCCCGGTAACACCACGAACCCTTCCCCTTCCAATCGCTTTATTTCCGCCTCCAAATCATCAACGGCAAAGGCAATGTGGTGGATTCCCTCGCCTTTTTTCTCCAAATACTTTGCAATGGCACTGTCCGCATGGGTCGCCTCCAAAAGTTCGATTTTATTGGGTCCCGACTTAAAAAATGAGGTTTTCACGCCTTCTGAAGCCACTTCTTCCATTTTATAACTTGGTACACCCAATAGCTTTTCAAAAAGTGTATTGGAAACCGCTAAATCCTTTACTGCAATACCGATGTGTTCAATTTTATCCATGGTGAAATACTGTTAATCCGGGCACAATTTACTCGTACTAAAAATAAGAAATGCTGAGATTGGTCATGAAATGAGCACTAACAATTTATTTTTCTAGAGTAAATCTCCAAAGGCGAATTGCATCTGACCGAAAAGAAAATAAGAAAGGAACAGATGAAATGAATAATTTTGCAGCATGGAAACGCAACGACAGAAGAAAATTGGGGGCATTATTCAGCAGGATATTGCGGAGGTCCTTCAACGGGCCGCCACGGAAGGGGGCTTAAAAGGGGTATTGATATCAGTGACCAAGGTTTCCATAACCACGGACCTGTCCATTGCCAAGATTTACGTTTCCATTTTTCCGCCCAAAGAGGCCAATGCGCTATTGGATGGCATTCGTTCCAATAAGGCCCTGATCAAACATGAATTGGCCCAACGGACCAAAAACCAATTGCGAAGGGTTCCGGAGCTTCACTTTTATTTGGATGATTCATTGGATTATATCGAAAAAATTGAGGAATCCTTGAAAGGGGAAGAAAATCCCATTGAAAAAAGGGACTTGTTGGACAAGCGAAAGAAATCCTGATTTTGAACTTCCCCACCTACATCGCCAAGCGGTACCTACGCTCAAAGAGCAGTCAGAATGCGGTCAATATCATTAACTTTTTTACTTTTTTGGTCATTATCATTGGATCGGCGGCCTTATTTCTGGTCCTTTCCGCTTTTGCGGGACTCAAGACCTTTAGCCTCCAGTTTACGAATACCTTTGACCCGGATGTAAAGGCCGTTCCCGTAACTGGGAAATTCTTTTCCTTGACTGCCGAAGAAAAGGATGCCCTGGAAACCACGGAAGGAATAGCCTCCTATTCCAACGAAATAGTGGAACGGGTATACCTTAGTTATGACGATAAAAACTGTATCGCCTACATCAAAGGTGTTGATGAACACTACAGGCAGGTTACGGCGGTGGACAGCACCCTGTATTTTGGCAATTGGGGAGTGGATGAAAATCAGGCCGTCATTGGTATTGGCATATTCAATCTCCTGGGCGGTCCTATGGGCAATATGTCGCCCCTGAATGCCATCACCTTAAAACCTGGGAATCGCTCCATTACGGCCGATGTGCTGGGTTCAAAATCCTTTTATAACCAAATGCCCCTGGTGGTAAGCGGAGTGTACGCCGTGGAAGATGGTTTGGACAAGACCTACGTATTTGCCCCTTTGCCCATGGTTCAGGCTTTTTTGGAAAAGGATTCCACCCAAATTTCAGGTATCAATTTTAAGGTGGAGGAAGGGGTTGCCATTTCCAAGGCAAAGGAGCACCTTAAAACCGTTCTTGGGGACAAAGCGCTGGTACTGTCCCGTCAGGAATTGAACACCACCCTCTACAAAATGCTGAAAACGGAAAATACGGCCACCTATCTCATTTTTACTTTGGTTTTGATCATCGCCTTGTTCAATGTAGTAGGCGCCATTATCATGATGATCTTGGATAAACGGGGAAACTCCAAAACACTTTTTGCTTTGGGAACGACCATAAAGCAGCTACGGCAGATTTATTTTTACCAAGGGGTCTTTGTAACCTGTTTTGGGGGCTTGGTAGGTATTGCTTTGGGCTCGTTGATCGTGGTTTCCCAATTGGTGTTCAAATGGTGGCGCATTACCCCGTCCCTTGCCTATCCCGTGGAATATCAGTTCGTAAACATCTTGATTGTTTTGGGGACCATAGTCGTGCTGGGGCTTATTTCTTCCAAAATAGCGAGCAGTAGAATATCCAAAAAGTTATTGGCCTAGTTGTTATGCAAATTGAAAGTCCCCGAACTTCTCCAACACCTCATCAAAAGCGGCAAAGACATCAGCCGAATCATCACTTGTAACCATTTTCATTCGGTATTCCTTAAAGTGCGGAATCCCTTTGAAATAATTGGTATAATGACGGCGGGTTTCAAAAACACCCAGTTTTTCCCCTTTCCAATCAATGGCCATCTGCAAATGGCGACGGGCGGCTTCCACACGCGCTTCCATGGTGGGTGAAGGCAGGTGTTCCCCGGTTTCAAAATAGTGCTTTACCTGATTGAAAAACCAGGGGTTGCCAATACTGGCGCGCCCGATCATGGCCCCATCCAGACCAAAGTCATCCCGCATCCTAACTGCAGCTTCTGGAGTATCCACATCCCCATTGCCAAAGACGGGGATATGCATCCGTGGATTGTTCTTTACCGCTGCAATGGGCTTCCAATCAGCATGGCCCTTATACATCTGTACCCGTGTCCTTCCGTGTATGGAAATCGCTTGAATCCCCACATCCTGAAGTTGTTCCGCAACATCCACAATCTTGATGGAATCACTGTCCCATCCCAGCCTGGTTTTTACGGTTACTGGAAGTTTGGTCCGCTTTACCATGGCTTCGGTCAATTTTACCATCAACGGAATATCACGCAAAATACCTGCTCCGGCATTTTTGCAAACCACCTTTTTTACCGGACAACCAAAATTGATATCGATAATATCCGGATTTGATTGCTCAACAATATCTATGGCCTGCAACATTGAATCCAGTTCCGCACCAAAGATTTGAATCCCCACAGGGCGTTCCTTTTCGTAAATATCCAGTTTTATGACGCTTTTGGCCGCATCGCGAATGAGCCCTTCGGAAGAAATGAATTCCGTGTAGACCACATCCGCTCCATTTTCCTTGCAGAGTGCCCTAAAAGGAGGGTCACTCACATCTTCCATGGGTGCCAAAAGCAAGGGAAAATCAGGTAGTTCTATGTCTCCTATTTTGGGCAAAGCTTTGTTCTTTTTGGGTTGCAAAAATACATCAAAAAAAGTATACCGCTCTAAATGAAGTTATTAGCGTATTAGAATTGAATTTCCACTTCGATTTTTTCCCCATTTCTGTCGATAACTACTTTGGTGGCATCCCCTTTTTCAAAGGAAGAAAGCGCCCGCATATAACTCATCATATCCGTTACCGTGCTATCACCCAGTTGAATGACCACATCCCCTTTTTGAAGTCCGGCCTTTTGAGCGGGTTTGTCCTCGCTTATTCCATCGATCCGCATTCCCTTTCCATCGAACAAATAGTCGGGAATTACGCCGAGCCCCACTTTAAATCGAGGGACTTCCTCACTTTCATTTTTGGTCGTTTTGAACATCAGTTTGGAACCCTTGTCCAAATCCATACAAACGGATGTGAGGTACGCCACAAGCTGTTCCATCCCATCATAGTTCAATTTATCCGCATCATCGGTGGGCCTGTGGTAGTCCTCATGTTGTCCCGTAAAAAAATGGAGCGCTGGAATATCCTGTAAATAAAACGAAGTATGATCGGAGGGGCCCACACCGGATTCATTTAAGACCAGCTTAAACCCATTGTTATTGGCATTAAGGGTCTGTTTCCAAATAGGGGAAGTGCCCACTCCGCTAATGGATAGCGTTTTGTCCTCGCGAAGCCTCCCCACCATATCCAGGTTGATCATATAGCTGACCTTTTCCAAATCGATTGTAGGGTTTTTGCAGAAATAGTTCGATCCCAAAAGCCCCAACTCCTCCCCGGAATAGAATTGGACCATAATATTGGTTGCCGTAAGGCTGTCCTTCAAGTGATGGGCAAGTTTTAGGATGGCCGCCACACCACTGGCATTGTCATCCGCACCATTATGGATTTCGGGTTCTCCCCGGTACAGGGATCCTTCGCCACCCATTCCCAAATGGTCATAATGCGCGCCCAGGACAATGGTTTTTTCTGCCTTGTTATCCCAAAATCCCATAACATTGGTCCCCGTTATGGTACTGTCCCCAGCAGAAACATATTGGATTTCCTGATGTGGGTCACGTTTGTTTTTAAAGGTAAAGGTTTGAAAATAGGTCCCTGCCCCTCCTTTGGAATCGTAGCCCATGGATTCCAGTCGTTTTGCCAAATACGTGGCCGCTTCTATTTCATCCGTAGAACCCGTGGCCCTTCCCTTTAAAGCGTCCGAAGCCAAAAAAGCGACATCTTCCTTTAGGCTGGGTTGTTCAACAGTCGTTTTGCAGCACACGAGGAACAAGACCAAAACACAAAACCCAACTATTTTTTTCATGATGCTGTATTTTAGTACAAAATTACGCATCTATGTACAGAATTCCCTTGTTCCTTCTACTCATCACTGTACTATTTTCCTGTAAGCAAGTGGATAAAAAGAAAGCACCACCAATAGCTTCAGAGACGATGGAAACGGACAGTATTCCTTTGGTGTACCCGGAAGAGAAGCACTTTAAAAGTCTACGGCAAGTCACTTTTGGAGGCGATAATGCCGAAGCCTATTGGAGTTTTGACAACCGTATGCTGGTGTTCCAATCCAATTATGGGCAATGGGACGTGGGCTGCGATCAGATATTTACAATGGAACGCACCCAGGTATTTGATTCCTTAAGGCCTCCCATGGTGAGTACCGGGATGGGACGTACCACCTGTTCGTATTTTATGCCGGACAACAAACATATTTTATACGCATCGACCCATTTGGTCGATGCCGAATGTCCTGAGGTTCCCTTGCGAAAAAATGGCAAGTACGTATGGCCGGTCTATGATTCCTTCGACATTTTTGTGGCCGATTTGGAAGGTACCATCGTAAAACAATTGACCCATGAGCCGGGATATGATGCCGAGGCCACAGTTTCACCAAAGGGGGACAAAATTGTATTTACTTCGGACCGAAGTGGCGATTTGGAACTCTATACCATGGATTTGGATGGTTCCAATGTAAAACAGATTACGGATGCATTGGGATACGATGGCGGGGCGTTCTTTTCACCGGACGGTACCCAGTTGATCTTTAGGGCTTCCCGACCAAAAACGGAAGCCGAAGTGAAAGCATATAAAGAATTATTGGCCCAGGGTTTGGTACAGCCTACGGAAATGGAGCTTTTTATCTGTAATGCGGATGGCAGTGATTTACGGCAACTGACCTTTTTGGGCAATGCCAATTGGTGTCCTTTCTTTCATCCATCGGGGGAAAAGATTTTGTTTTCCAGCAATTTTGAAGCGGAACGTGGATTTCCCTTCAACCTGTATTTGATCGGTACCGATGGAAAGAATTTAGAGCGGGTCACCCATGGGGAAACCTTTGACGCTTTCCCTGTTTTTTCCAATAACGGGAAGTACCTGGCCTTTTCCAGTAACCGCAATAATGGGGGAACACGGGACACGAATTTGTTTATTGCTGAGTGGAAGGATTAGATGATCTTCCAAGCCTTTCGCGCTCATCCTTTTCAATTTCACGCCTATTTTGCTCGAGTCTAAAATTGCCGAAGTTGTAGGTAAATCCTATACGCACAAACTGGGTTTCGGGAACCAGCAGGAAAGCGTTGTCCTGATTTAAATATCTTGAGGTATAGGTAGGGTTGGCAAGGCCCAGCAAATCCTCCGCGGCAACGGAAACCGCAGCTCTATTGTCCCAAAGGTTTTTTCGTAGGCCAAGGGTGAGATTGGTGCTGGGCGATTGGACATAGGACCCAAAAAGATATCGGGAAAAGTGGCTGAATGTGACTTCTCCGGTCCAGGTCCCATCCTGGGAAAGGGTCAAATAATTCGCTAGATAAATGTAAAACCCATCAATGGAATTGGTGAATTCCACATTACCGCTTTCGATGGCCAAAAAAGTTTCCTCCTCATAAAATACTGACGTATACGCGTACAGAAACCAGGGGTCAACAATGCTTTTGCTAAGGGTAAAATCCAGCCCATAGGAGATGCTCCCGATGACATTTTGTTTGAACTCCCGAAGTGTTAGCGCGTCATTGTCCTGAAATACCAGGGCACTGATGTAATTCCCGTTGTCCCGATAGTAAAAATCAAAGAAGTATTCGCTATTGAAGGTGTAGTTCAAGTTGAAATTATTGTAAAAATTAGGTTGCAGGCGCTGGTTTCCTTCCTTAAAGTCGTTCTCATTATAGAAATACCGAAATGGATTCAGGTCATTGTATCGGGGGCGTTCCACCTTCCTGCCGTAATCAAAGGAAAAGCTGTGCTTTTCATTGGGGGAATAGAGCACATAAACGGAAGGGAAGGGTTCAAAGAAATCCTGGGTGTTGGTTTCATTTAAGGTTTCCGATACGCCGGAGGCATCCGTCAGCTCTCCTCGAACTCCCAATTTAACGGACCATTTCTCCCAGTTCTGCACATAACTTACATATGCGGCATATACCTTTTCGTCATATAAAAAAATATCCGATAGCGCAGGATTAACGGTTTCACTGGTTTCGTCAAAATCGGAAAAATCGATACGGCTTTCAGAATCCACTACGGAAATCTTGGTCCCCGCTTCCAATGAAGCGGTACCAATTGGGGTTTGATAATCCATTTGTCCCGTAAAAATCTGGATGTTCTGATCTGCAGTTGTCCGAAAACCAAAATCCCGCAAAAAAGCCCCTGTATCGTCAAAGTAATTCGAATTGATCTGCTGTTGGTAATTGTCCTCGTAATGGGTGTAATGTCCATTTACCGTTAGCCTGGCCCCCGGTTTTTTCAGTTTCCTCACATAGGAAAGGTCGAATGCGATATTGTTCTCCTCCTCAAAACCAATATTATTGGTGGTAAAGGTGGAATCCAGTTGGTTTTGCGCATTCCTGATTTCCGAAGAAAGGTCACGTCTCCATTCCTGGTTTGGGGCAAGCAACACATTGGAGGTGAGCGTTAGGCTGTTTTTCGCATCGATCTCATAGTCCAAATTCAGGTTAATGCTATGGCTTTGTATCTCCTTGACCTCATTTTCCTCGTTCCGCCATCGGGAAAAAACGGAGTTGGTCTGATCTATAAAATTGAGTTCCTTCTCCAAATCCGCATTGTTTTTCTTGTCGCTATAATTGTAATTCGCAAAAAGATTAAGCTTATCGGTCTTGAAATAATGGCTGGTTCCTATATTGTACTTTGGAAAAATCGCCTGGGTAACGCTACCATCAATACTTCCCTTATATCCAGGGGCCACGTTTTTGTTCGTGATAATATTGATTACCGCGCCATCCTCGGCATCAAAATTGGCCGGAGGGTTGGCATACATTTCCACCGCCTGCACTATAGTACCCGTAAGGCCTTCAAAAAAGTCCTTGACCTCATCCGGGGATAACTGTACCCTTCGGCCGTTGAGATAGACGTTTGCCGTTTTCCCCCTGATGTTCAGTTGATCCCGGTTCACAATAAGTCCCGGGGTATTCCTTAGGATATCCCAGGTATTCCCCTGGGAAACCACCGTATTTTCCACCTGGAATACCACGCGATCTGCCAAACGTTTTACGGTGGGTCTTCTGGCCGTGACCACGACCTCATCCAAACGTTCGGATTCCAGGGGTATGACAAGCGCCCCCAGTTTTACATTGGACGCAATGTCCAGGGCCAGGGGCTTGGATCCCCTTCCCACATAACTTGCCTGTAGCAGATATAGATTCGGTGCCACTTCCTTTAAACTAAAAAAACCGTTCTCATCCGCGGAAGTCCCCTTTACAAAAGTGGAGTCTGCCGAATTGAGCAATAGAATATTGGCAAAGGGAATGACTTCGTTGGTACTATTGATGACCTTTCCAGAAATCTCAAAAGTTTGCGATATGGAAATTCCGACAACGGAAAAAACCGTTATCAGGGTAAGCCACAAGGTTCTCATCTAGCGTTTGGGTTGAATGCCAAAGCTAAGAAATAATCCAAAAGTGGGTGTTGAATCGTTGGCCCGCATGATAAAAGGCCGTTAAATAAACTATCTTTGCGGCCAAAATTGCTCCCTAAATGAAGCATATTAGAAACTTCTGTATCATTGCCCATATCGATCATGGTAAGAGTACCCTGGCCGATCGGTTGTTGGATTTTACCGGGTCGGTTACCGAGCGTGAAAGGCAGGACCAACTATTGGACAATATGGATCTGGAAAGGGAACGGGGCATCACCATAAAAAGTCATGCCATCCAAATGGAATATGTGTACCAGGGGGAGAACTATGTCCTTAATCTTATCGACACTCCGGGCCATGTGGATTTTTCATACGAAGTATCACGTTCCATTGCCGCCTGTGAAGGGGCCTTATTGGTCGTTGATGCCGCCCAAAGTATTCAGGCACAGACCATTTCCAATTTATATTTGGCATTGGAAAACGATCTGGAAATCATTCCCGTCCTCAATAAAGTGGATTTGCCCAGCGCCAATCCGGATGAGGTCACCGATGATATTGTAGATCTATTGGGATGTTCCCCCGATGAGGTCATTCCAGCAAGTGCCAAAACCGGTATTGGTATCGAAGACATATTGGCGGCCATTATTGAGCGCGTCCCCGCTCCGGAAGGTGACCCAAATGCACCACTGCAGGCTTTGGTGTTTGATTCCGTCTATAACCCGTTTCGAGGAGTCGAAACCTATTTCAGGATCCTGAACGGCGAATTGAGAAAAGGGCAAAAAATCAAGTTCATGGCTACGGGAAAGGACTATTCCGCCGATGAAATAGGGACCTTAAAACTCACCCAAGAGCCAAAAGCGAGGATATCGACCGGGGATGTGGGCTATTTGATTACGGGAATCAAGGATGCACGGGAGGTGAAGGTTGGGGATACCATTACCTTGACCGAGAATCCTTCCAAAGCGGCCATTGCCGGATTTGAAGATGTGAAGCCCATGGTTTTTGCCGGAATTTATCCCGTGGATACCGAAGACTTTGAGGAGCTACGTTCCTCCATGGAAAAACTACAACTGAACGATGCTTCCCTGGTCTTTACCGCAGAAAGCAGTGCGGCATTGGGCTTTGGCTTCCGTTGTGGATTTTTGGGGATGCTGCATATGGAAATCATCCAGGAACGCTTAGAACGTGAGTTTGATATGACGGTCATTACCACGGTTCCCAACGTAAGCTACCATGCGTATACCAAGAAGAATCCGGAGGAAATCGTGATTGTGAACAATCCTTCGGACCTGCCCGATCCCTCTACCCTAGATCGTGTGGAGGAGCCTTATATTAAAGCCACCATCATTACCAAGTCGGATTTTGTGGGCAATGTCATGTCCCTTTGTATTGATAAAAGGGGACAGATTACCAATCAGACCTATTTGACCACGGAACGGGTGGAACTCACCTTTGATATGCCTTTGGCGGAAATTGTATTCGACTTTTACGACCGATTGAAAACCGTTTCCAAAGGCTATGCCTCTTTTGATTATACGCCCATAGGGTTACGCACCTCCAAACTGGTCCGTGTGGATATCCTTCTCAACGCGCAGCCCGTGGATGCCCTTTCTGCTTTGGTGCACTTTGACAATGCCCACACCATTGGCAAAAAAATGTGCGAAAAGTTAAAGGAACTCATTCCAAGACAACAATTTGATATTCCCATCCAAGCGGCCATTGGATCCAAAATTATCTCCCGGGAAACCATTAAGGCGTTGCGAAAAGATGTCACCGCCAAATGTTATGGGGGTGATATTTCGCGAAAGCGAAAGTTATTGGAAAAACAAAAGAAAGGAAAGAAACGGATGCGGCAGGTAGGAAATGTGGAAATTCCACAACAGGCGTTTATGGCCGTACTTAAGCTAAACGATTGATCGGGGAAAAAGAAAGGCCCCTGGGATTACTTTTTATACCCTATTTTGTTCCTTGGTTTGGGATTTTCCTTCCTCTCGACCAGTTCATCCAGATAGCTAAAGACAAGTTCGATGTTTTTGCTCTGGTTGTTCAGCTTCTTTTTGATTTTCTCGATTTCAAGGCGCAGGTTCAGGTTATCGGTGAGCATTTCCCGTATCTTGGTAAATATCCGCATGACCTGGATGTTGACGGCGATGGCCCTTTTGCTGTTCAACACACTTGATAGCATGAGTACGCCATGTTCCGTGAAGGCATATGGTGGATTTCTCCTTCCTCCCCAACTTGTGGTCGCATTTTGCGACTTCAAGGCTGTCCATTCAATTTCTGTCAATTGGAACATAAAATCATTGGGGAACCTCGCTTGGTTCCTTTTGACCTGTTGGTTCAGCACCCGTGTTTCAACACCATAAAGTTCTGCTAGATCACTGTCCAGCATTACTTTTAAATCTCTGATGAAGTAGATTTTGCTGATTACAACTTCTTCTGGTATGGTCAGTTTTTCGCTCATGTTTTAATTGATTTTCAAAGATTGCTTCTTGACATCACAATTTGTGATATCAAGTTTTGTACATTTATTTGTGTCATGGATTTCTGGGGTTTTATAGGTGTCATTTCTTCGCTTCTAGGGATATTTTCTTTCTTTAAAAACGATACTTCCCTTTTTGAAAAAATCCTAATCGGAGTATGCGAGCTCCAAATAAAAAAAATCTGATTGTACAGATTTCTGTAATAAGTTCGCATCTGATGCGAAGTAGCTTAGTCCTATTGTTATCAAAGCTTTTAAAAAAATCATACCACAGCAGTACAACCCTGTCCGCCTTTGGCCGGTAACGCGGAGCGGGTTTATCGTTATGCTTCAAAATAGGTAAAACTTGTCTGGGAGCCGGGGTAAATTGCATAAGCGGATTGATTGGACGATAAGTGGAAAATCCATTTTGAGAACGCGATGCGCTGATTACGCACCAGCGGGGGCCCAAGGATTACTTCTTATACCCTATTTTGTTCCTTGGTTTGGGATTTTCCTTCCTCTCAATCAGCTCGTCCAGATAGCTAAAGACGAGTTCGATGTTCTTGGTCTGGTCGGCCAGCTTCTTCTTTATCCCTTCGATTTCAAGGCGCAGGTTCAGGTTGTCGGTGAGCATTTCCCGTATCTTGGTGAACACCCTAATGATCTGGATGTTGACCCGTATGGCCGTTGGACTGTTGAGTACGCTGGATAACATTGACACTCCCTGTTCCGTAAAGGCCATCGGCGCATACCGTATGCCGCCCCAACTTGAGGTGCCAATTTGGCTCCTTCAACTTTGGAACTCCTCTTTATCAAGTTCAAACATAAAATCTTCGGGGAATCGATCGATGTTCCTTCGGACCTGTCTTTTGAGTTGTTTGGTCTCCACTTGGTAAAGTTCCGCCAAATCCCTGTCCATCATGACCTTTTGACCCCTGATGACGTAAATTTTACTGGTTATTGTTTCTTCTGTTATGGTTAGTTTGTCGTTCACTCGATTGGGATAAAACTGTAAAATTAGGTTGAAACTTGGAGGTCCCACGCTGCTGCCATTTTGGAACGCGATGCGCTTCGTTAATCGCGCACTAGTGGAGGTACTACCGCAGGAGTACACCCCTGTCAGCCTTTGGTCGATACTGCGGAGCGGGTTTATAGTTATGCTCCAAAATAGGTAAAACTTGTCCGGGAGCCGGGGCAAATTGCACAAGCGGATTGATTGGACGATAAACGGTCCGGGGCTACTTTGATCAACAAACCTGATAAAGTGGCAATGGCATCATTGATCCAACATCTTCAACGACACATCCGTCACAGCGTTCTTTTTGTTAGCCAGTCCATTAAGGGTTTTTTATACGTTCTCCCTATTGGAATACAATCTCCATTGATCCAAAGGGAATCCGAATCATATCTATCAATACGGTTCAGGGAAACAAAATAAGACCTATGGACCCTCATAAAACCATCCCTGGAAAATCGGTTCCCGTAGTAGCTCAAATTCCCCCTTACACTTATTTTATGATCCTTAAGTTGTATGGTGCAATAGTTTTTGTCGCCGTGCAAATAGCAAATGTCATCTTCATATATTTTTACGTACATACTTCCTTCCTTTAAGAAGAAATACCTGTTTTCCGCAACTTGGTTTGTAGGCGCAGAAACCCTACGAATAGGAGGCGATTCCATGGATTTGCCAACCGCGTTAAGAAATCGGTCATAGGGAATGGGTTTCAATAAATAATCCACCACAGAATGCTCAAGAGCTTCCAAGGCATATTCTTTATAGGCCGTTGTAATTATAATCTTGGGGGGGTATTTCAAGATTTTAATGAATTGCAGCCCGTTGACCCTCGGCATTTGTATGTCCAAAAAAATAAGGTCAACCGATTGTGTTTGTACATAGTAAAGCGCTTCAAAGGCATTTTCAAAGGACCTTACCAGGGTAAGTCCATCGGTGCTTTTGATATGTCTTGTTAAAACATCAATTGCAAGGGGTTCATCATCAATAATTACACATTTCATGGTTTTACGATAGGGATTTTCAACATAATATGGTAACAATCATGCGACATTTTTTTTGTCAGATGAAATCGCTCCTGAAAATTATATTTTAATCGTTGCTCAACATTTTGAATACCGATTCCATGCATACCGCTTTCTTCCTGATGATAGGGAACCATGGAATTCTTCAAGTCCATCTCCAGCATAGTATTGGACAAATTGATTTTACATTTTATCCAACATTTTTTGTAGTCTTTTGAAATACCGTGTTTAAATGAATTTTCAATAAAGGGCAAGAGGAGCAATGGCGGAATTTTTTTATTGGTCGTTGCCCCGGTAATGGACCAACTTAATTTCAACTTTGTACCATATCTCACCTGTTCAAGGGCAATATAGTTTTTAATACATTCCAAATCATCATCAACATTGACCACTGGACTTCTTGCCTCATAAATTATATAACGCAACAAATCCGACAGCTTGATCACCATCTCTGCAGCGCTATTGGGATTATTCAATATTTGGGCGTACAGTCCATTTAATGTATTGAAAAGAAAATGGGGATGTAGTTGGGATTTCAGCAGTTGCAGTTCATTCTGGATATTCGATTTTTCCTGACTTAACCGATTTCGTTCCTGTTGTTCCCGATCCTTCAATAATTTGATGACGACGGCTAAGGAGGACACAATGATCAAATCGAGGAATGGGGAGACCAACTTCGCCAGATCATCAGGTACCAGTGCATTCTCAATTTCCGGGAAGTATAATGGATATACCGTTTTTAGAACGAACATCCGTAAGAGGAAAACACCTATGAGGAGTATTAGGCCAAATTGTATGGCCGCTTGAACGTACTTTTTTTTCAGTAAGAAGTTGGGCAGGATAAAATATAGGGTTACGTAAACGCTAATAAGTTTCGCAGGCAGCGAAGCCAGTTCATAAACGATATGAAGCCCCAAATTTGGTTCCTGTACATAGTAGATGGCCACAGTGAAACTAACATATAAAAGCCAGAATAGAAGATGACCTGAAATTTTGTACACGACTTGAAATATAGCATCCAATCTACACTTAAAACGATAAAATTGGCGATGAAAGGTACGAAACGCCATAAAACAGGTACAAGCCACATCAAATTAGGGACAAATTAAATAGATGCATTTTTTCAAGGCGTCCGTGATTCCTAGGCCCATGTTGAAACCGCTGCTCCAAAAACCATTTACAGAAATGATACATTGGAAGAAGAAAAGGGTACTAAAATTCAATATGGGATGAAAAATAAAAGAAGGGAATTTATCAGGAATTTGGGAATCTCTGGAATCGCGGCACTTTCGTCTACCATGGTTTTTTCGAGATTCAAATCCATGTCCAGCCTTAGGGTCCTGGTTTTGGGGGGAACTAATTTTTTGGGTCCAGCCATAGTGAAATCGCTTCTCAGGGGAGGACACCAGGTAACCCTATTTAACCGGGGTATTACCAATCCCCATTTATTTCCGCATTTGAAAAAAATAAAGGGCGACCGTGAAAAAGGTATTTCGGGATATTCCAATTTAGGCAACTTGGAGGAAGATTGGGATGTGGTCATCGATGTTTGGCCACAAAATCCGCAACTTGTTAGGGATGCGGTCCATATTCTTAAAAAGCGAACCACACACTATGTTTTCATATCAAGCATTGCCGTATATGCCAATTATGTGAAAATTGGAATGGATGAATCTTCCCCAAGAAGAAAAGGGACCCACTATGAGCCTGGCAATTATAATCTTAACAAAGTACTGTGCGAAAAGGTGGTGGAGGAAGAATTCCCCGATAACTTTACCATATTAAGGCCCGGTGCCATTGTTGGGGATCGGGATTCCGGGCCCTTTGGAACCTATGTCCTAAATCGCATAATGAACCGCACTGAAATTCTAGCCCCGAATGCCAACGATCCGGTCCAATTCATTGATGCCAAAGATATTGGACGTTTTGTCAATACTTGTGTAGCGCACAGTAAAACGGGGTACTTCAATCTGGTTGGCCCTGCAACTGAAATGGGCTATAAAGAGATGCTCGTTAGCGCTAAGGAAACGCTAAAAAGTCCAGTAAATATCCTATGGATGGATGCCGGGTTTTTGATAACTGAAATGAAACTTGAACCCTTTATGCAAATACCCTTTTGGATACCTGTAGCATCCGATCCCGAACCTGGATTCCATCAGATCAGTAATGAAAACGCTATAAAGGCCGGCCTAACATTTACGGACTACCGGGAAACGGTTAAAACAAGTTACGATTCCTTTAAGGAAAAGAGGTTCATTCTTGAAGAAGGAAGCGAATTGGTTTTTGGAATCAGCGAGAAAAGGGAGCATGAAATCATAGAAAAATGGAAGGGAAAGTCATAAACTATTTCTAAATCAAATTACTGAAGGCACTACAAGAGGGGGAATAAACGAAGATGAAAAAAAGAAAAAAGGCTGCCTTTTCAGACAGCCCTTTACTTTGGGCATCATCAATTATTATTGACCATGTGTAGCTATGGGATCATCATTTCCGTCTACATCATATCTATAAAGTGAATACGTATAAATATTAGTGGGAGAATAGGCTCCCGTCCACCAATAACCCCCTAGTTCAGGGTAGTAGGCTACTTCCCAATACGCTCCGGATGGGACCCCATCAGCAACCACATTTCCCAACAGCAATATACCTGCAACATGAGGAGTGGCCATGGACGTACCACTATAGTATTCATAATTGTCATCTGGAGTCGTAGACAGGACATCACTGCCAGGAGCAGCATAATCCACAGGAGAACCATAGTTGGAGAACCGGGACCAATAATCTCCATCGGCAATTGAAGAAACGGTATAAACATTACTATGGTTTACACGTGCTGGGCTTTGATTTGAACAATCATCATAGTCATTACCTGCAGCCACGGCCACTTTTACACCTGAATTGGCCAATCTTCTGGTAGCCCTATCCCATGCCCTTACATTTGTAAATCCTAAACTTAAGTTAGCTACATCACCGGCTGAGGCATTTGCAGTAACATAATCAATTCCGCTTGTTATCCAACCAAAAGAACTTGCTCCACCATCTTTATCCAATACTTTCACGGCAACAACACTGGCGCCGGCAGCAACACCCACGACCCCTATGCCATTATCTTTGGCAGCAATGGTACCGGCACAGTGGGTCCCATGCCCCCCTAAGTCATTTGCACCACTTTCCGTAGTGACATAAGTTACACTTCTTGAAGTATCCACATTTAAATCCTGGTGATCCAAATCAATACCCGTATCTATTACCCAAACAGCATTGGTATTACTGGAAGCATCTATGGCACCTCCAACCCTGGTTATACCCCAAGGTGTACTTTGGGTCAACGTGGCTGTATTGGCGGTAGCTGTTGAAACTGTATAGTCAATTAGGTTCGTAGCTTCATAATCTTGTTCTACAAAATCCACTCTTGGATCATTTTCAAGTAGGGCTGCCTCCTGATCTGTCAGTCCTTTTGCCATAAATCCATTTAAAGCAAAACTAAATGCCTTTGTAATTTTTGTGTTATCTATTCCAAAATCAAATATTTCAGGGTCTTTTAAGGTTTGCAAAACCAGATCGGATACTCCTTTATAAGCTGCCTTTTGATCTCCTTTTGCCAGCTTGGATAAGCTATTTATCTTTCCTTTTAAAGTGTTGACCGTTTCAAAAGTTCCATCCTTAAGTGTAACCATGTATTGACCTGGAATTGGAATGGCCGTTTTTTCTTGTTGATTAGGATTGACCAAATTTGCATCAGTAGGTATTTCTGAATTAAGGGGGACAATTTCTTCGTTCCCATCTCTGGAACAAGAAACCATAGTGAAACAAATAACCATTGTTGTTAAAAAAAATTTTCTCATAAAAAAATAAGTGTTAAACGTTAATAAAAAGTTAAAAGGTATAAACATAGGAATATTCTTACAAATTATTTAAAGTGTCACACCGATGTAACAGGTTTAGGAAATCTAAGCTGTCAATTTGCAAAGGGAATTTTATACGTTTGGGAAATCCTCTGGTTTTACGCTACCAATGTCGGCGTAGTATTGGTAGGGATAGTGCTTGATAGGTTCATGTTCTTATCATTGGACAGCAACTTTTACGGAACAGGGTTTATTGAAGTCGGTTGGGAAATACTAAGGGATTTTGTCAACATCATTTTTGTTTTTTTCATTTTTCAATTTCTCAATTATTTTGCGGAACCTCCTGTCCATACATTCACTTAAGTCCGTTGTCATCAATTTTCCGTCTGAAAATTGTTGCAGGGATTGGTGTATTTTGGGCTTCTTCCATAGTCTTACGTTTAATACCCTTAAGGGTAGGTTTCCCTTTTCCGCAGTCGCTACTAGCTGCGAAGTCGCTTGACTGCTTTGCCTTGGTATCAAAACTTTTGAAACCGTTATATCGCAGCCGTACAACCCTGTCCACCTTTGGCCGATACCGCGGGGCGGGTTTATCGTTATGCTCCAAAATAGGTAAAACTTGTCCGGGAGCCGGGGCAAATTGCATAAGCGGATGGATTGGACGATAAGTGGAAAATCATTTTGGAACGCGATGCGCTTCGTTATTGCGCACCAGGGGAGAAATGCGGCAACAGTTCAACCCTGTCCGCCTTTAGTGGGTACTTCGGAGCGGAAATCTTATAACCAAAACTTTCTTATAGTAATTACAACGGCTATAAGTAATAAAAGTGAGGCATAAACAAACTCCGTAGAATCGTATTCATTGGGAAACAATAATTTGTCCCCCTCTTCATTGGTTAGCATCCTAACACTTTCTTTTTTTGAGACAAGATGACAAAACTGATTTCCTGTCTTTTTAATGAATATTTGATTGTTGTATTCTATTTTACTGTAAGGGGGTCTTCGTCCCAAGTTTTTACAAGAGCTTGGAGCTTCTATAATTTTAGCAAAAACCTCTTGATTTCGTTCGGTAATGTCTTTCTTTTCAAATGTATCTAGAATTAAAATACAAGAAACAACTACCATTAAACTTACCCCTGCTAGAAATAGGGCATTGAGCCAGTTTATTTTCATACTTTAATAAATAGGTAGGTTTTACCTGCCGCAAAGAAGCTCAACCGCTTTGCTCCATCCATATCAAAACTTTTGAAACCATTGTTCCGTAACAATACAAACCTGTCTGTCTTTAGTGGATACTTCGGAGCGGGTATAACGCTATTTTTTTGCTTCTTTTTGTAAAATCTTCTTTATAACTTTTTCACATTGACGGCTATTTAGCCCAGGTTTCATTTTTGGATGATATAATAATCTTATAATATCCGAGTCCATTTTTGAATATTCTTTGATGTTAATGTTCTCCTCAGATTTATGCTCGTAAAAAATACTATTGGTATGACTTTCAGGGTCATTTGGCAATCCTATGCTTTGTGTTATTTCTTCCAATACTGTAGATTCTTGCACATCTATTGGTTCCTTGGGATCGACATAAATAAATGCTTTTCTGATATTGTAATTACTCCAATTAAATTCAATATAAGCGAAGCCTGATATATCTATGTCAATGTCATCGGTAAAAGATTTATAAAAATCAGGAGCTAATTTCTCAACTTTTCGTTTTTCGCATAAAAAAAGAATGGCATTGCTATTCGAAACATCTTCAGTCAATTCAATTTTAAAACCATCCGTTACAAGTTCATTAATTTTGTTTATACTCTTCTTTATTGCTTCTGTTTGTTTTTTATATTCGTCATCTTTAGAAACAAATAAAATCATAGGTTTCTTCCATTTGATTATTCTACCGATGTTTTCATCAAATTCTGATTTTAAAGCCACTTCTTTGAAATATTCTATCATTTCCGATTCATATGATGTGGGTGTATAATCAATCGGTAACATTTCATTTTTAATGAATAATCCTATAAAAAAAATAATTAAGCATATAATAAATATTGCCACTCCCATTTTTTTTCATGTATTTAAATTCAGCCGCTGCGAAGTAGCTTAGCTGCTTCGCTTTATTATCAAAACTTTTAAAACAATCATACCGCAGCTTACAAACCTGTCTGTCTATGGCGGGTGCTACGGATTTGGTTCCTTTTTAAACTAAATTTTATTTGGAACGCGATGCGCTTCGTTGATCGCGCATCAGGGGGATAATGCCGCAGCAGTTCAACCCTGTTCACTTTGGCGGGTACTGCGGAGCGGTAGGTTATCTTAATTTCTTAATTCACTAATTGGTTTTAGTGGTAATTCTGGTATGTCAAAAAAGGAGCTATCCACTTCTAAACTCTCTAATTTAATAGCAACGCTAATAGACTTAAATTCAAGAGTATTCATTATAATTTTAAGCGGAACTGATTTGGCCCTTTTTACGAATTCATACCAGTTACCAAAAATATGCTCCCTAAACAATGTTGGGTTTATAGGGTATTTACTACTATAAAAATAAATATAGCTTCCTTTGGTTGTTTTCATTATCAGCTTATCACAAGAAACACCTAGTATTGTTTCTTGGTCTTCCTTAACATCTATAGACAATATTTTTTCCCCTTCTATGCTGGCGTCACTCCAAAATAAAGCTTCTGCATTTGAGAATTTATTATAAATCCTATTTTCTTCAGAGCGGTACAATTGATATTGATTAAAACTACCATTAACTGAAGATTTATAGTTACCTCCTTTTATAACATATTCTTGAATGGTACCCATTAATGAATTCAGTTGATTATCACTAACTCCTTTGGTATTGCTCTCGTAAGTATTCTTATAAATTATTTTACCCTCAAACTCTTGCCCTATTAAAGTACTGGTTGTTAAGATACATACAGCAATAATTAAACTTCTATTCATCCGTTATTTTTTTATCCAAATATATTTTATTGTAACTGGGATTACTTTTGGCATATTCAACTACAAATTCGTCCCCTTCGACTATATCTAAATCTTTCTTCTTCAATTTTTGGGTTCCTTCGTATTTATTCCCATTAACGTAAAACTCATAATTAACATAATAGCCTCTACTAATTACACTATATTTTGATGTTATTACACATTTAGACATTACAGATTCCTTCTCTATAGCATTTGAACTATTAATGCTAGAATATATGCCATAAGCAAGTGTAGCTACTAAAACTAGTAGTAGCAATAAAAATGATTTGTTGTTTTTAAAACTCATTTATTGTTTTACTTTATCCTCCACGACGCCTTCAACAACTCCTGTAGTAGCTTTAGTAGTTTCTTCAACTGTACCTGCACTAACTTTACCTACAGTATTGTTTAAAGCCTTTGTGGTTGATTGAGCTTCTTTAGCTTTATTAAATGCTTTAAAAGCATCATTTGAGCTTTTCCCCCGCTACCGCCAGTCTGTGACTGGTGGTATTACCCATCAAGAAAACCAATCTCGTCAATTTGCATAACGGTATGGTCGTCCGAAAAGTTCTTGGCGCTACTGTATTTCCATTCTTCTGGGTGTAGCACAAATCCGGATTCCACAGGATTACCATGGATATAATCGATTTTTTGTTTGATTACCGCCGTACTCCATAACTCGATCGGCTTATTGTGGTGCTGCCAAAATTGATGTTTGGAAACATTGCCCTCCTTGCTACCTGCTTTTTCTAACATCCATAACAACCATTCCTTCCGGCTTTCCCGTGGGTGTTCCGCTATGGCCTTGACCATGTTCTTTGCCGTATGCTTTTTAAAATCCCGAAGAAGACCGCCAGGGTCTCCTTTTGTGGAACGAAATATAAAATGAATGTGGCTTGGCATAAAACAGTAAGCGTACAGTTCCAGCCCCTTCTCCTTTCTGCAATGGTCCACACTGGTCACCAAAACCTCAAAATACTGTTGTCGCACAAAAACATCCAACCAATATACCGTTGCAAATGATACAAAGTAGGGTGCTGTAACATTATGGAATTTGTAGTTTCTACCCATCCTTTAAAGGTGCAAAAGTTATGATATAGGCACTGCGCCTTTTGTTGGTTTTACTTACTCATGACCGCCACCAGTCGCAGACCTGTCTGCCAAAAGGTAGACTGGCGGTAGCGGGGGGGTTTTAGAAGCTTAGTTCTCTTTACTTACTATTTCATTTCAACAAAAAAACTGCGATAAAAATTAAAATCATTATCACGGATAAAACAATCACAATCTTTTTGTTGCTGTTTAAAAATTCGATTAAAAACTCTAAGACAGTTTTGATTATCTCTTCCATTGTCTATAGATTTTTTAAAAGGAGGATATCAAATCTCCATTTTTAAAATGGCTCTTCTTAACTAATTCTCCTTCATCTGTAAAAAAGAATTTCAAGCCATCTGCCTTACCTTTTTTAATTTCACCAATCTGTTTAAGGGTTCCATTTGGATGAAACAGTAATCTATAACCATTATCAGAACTATCATAGACCCTAAAGGATTTCAATAAACCATCACTATAATGTGACATTAGGATTTGACTCCCTTCGTCTTCATTCAATTGTTTAATATACTTTGGGGTGTGGTTTTCATTCAAATGAATTAAAAGGCCATTTTCCATATTATTTTTAAATCCCTTAAAACCAACCACTTGACCATTTGCTCCGTAATAGGTCTGTAATCCGTTTTTCAAGCCTTCTGACAAATTGACCTCGCTTTCTTTTGTACCGTTTTTTCGATAAAAAATAAGCTCATCACCTTGGATTTTCCCTATCGCAGAGATATTACCTTCATAATCGTAGTTCACAATACTATCAATCAATCTACCATCTTTCCATATTGAGACCTCGCTTAATGTCCCATCTATACGAAATATAGAGTCAGTACCTGTAACCAGCCCTTCTCTGCTAAGAATGTATTTACGCTTTATATTCTTGTTAGGATAATATTCCTCTTTTAAAGCCTCTTTTTGATAATCACAGCTCCCTATTGCAAGCAGAGCAATAAAAGCAATTCCTTTTAGTAGCTTCATGTTTATTCTCTTAAAGGGTTATCATATCTTCCAAAAATGTGCAATGTATCACCATATTGAGTACCATAATAAACATATTTATAATCTCTTTGCGGATATCTCGAATCCGATAATTCTGTTTCATTTGTATTTATTGTAGTCTCACTGAACAAATTCGCATTCGAGTAAATCAGAATCACATCATTTAAAACTTCTGTACTTATCATATTATCAAAACCATCCCTTACATTGTCCCATTTCACCATATTGTCAATCGCTCTACCATCACTTTCAAAATCTGAAGTTGCAATCGCAACGATTTCCCCGATAACAGGAAGTGCTTTGAGACCATCTTGTTCCGCCTTAGTCATGCTACTAATTGCTCCCATAGGCGATACGGGATGTCCTGCAATTTTTTTGGCAAGCTTCAAAGGAACTCCCAGTCTTTTCAAAAGCTTCAATTGTTTGACCTTACTCATTCCCTTAAAAGCTGAATAAAATGCGCTGGCCTTAGCTTTTTGTAGTCCTGTGGGATCTTCACCATACCCCGTAACCCAATTAAAGTTTTCATTGTCAAAACTCAAATTCATGACATCACCTGTTATGTTTACACCATAAAACTGATGCTTGGGAGTTTCTGCTGTTTGTCCGTCATCACTCGAAAAAGTACCATCATTATTGTTTGTCCATTTGGTTTCACCACTACCTGATCTGTTGAATAAATCCATCACGAACTGTGTAGCATCAGCTCCACTTGGATCTGCCCAGAATACAGGATTGTTGTCAAAGGCAGAATAAGTAGAATAATCAAAGTGGGTGACAGGATCAATTGAGGTAAACCTTCCAATTGCAGGGTCATATTGCCTCAGTTCAAATTCATATAAATCCAGTCCCAAGGATTCTTCCAGTTCCTGACCTTGGTATTTGAACTTCTCGGCAGTACTGTTTGCATTGGCACTCACAACATTGTTGTAACCACGGTGCTCCAATCCAAAGGGGTAATAGTTGTTCTCTTCAATAATCGTTGGCGTACCCGGGTTACTCGGATCATCCGTATAGGACAGCCGTATGTTGCCCAAATGGTCCCTATACTGGTAGACATATCTATACCCGTTGTTCTCTAAGCTTACATAGCCTTCGGGATGGCTAAAGAATTGCAACGCCCCGTTTTCATAAACGTAGTTGCCCGCATAATCGGTCGTGGTCAAAGAACCGTTGTTGTTGGTCATTTTCTTTAGTTTCGTTCCCAGGGCATCGTAAATATAGATAATCTTTTTAGTACTGCTGTTGTCAAACTTTACCTCTTCCGGTAGGTTTAAGTGGTTGTAGCCGATCCCATCCACACTGGCCGTCCCAATGCCCTTGTTGAGGTCGCGCACCATGTTCCCGTTGCCATCGTACCAATAGTCCTGGTTGTCCGCACTGCTGTCGGTAAAGCCATAGGTATCGTTCCCATTGTCCAAAACCTTGGTGAGCTTGTTGCCACTGTCGTAGGTATAGACCAGTTCGTCCATGGTACCAAAACCTGTATTTAGGACCAAGGAAGGACTTTCAACGGTCCAGCCCAAACGCTTCAATTTGCCTATGTTACCATTCTTGTCATAGATGATGCCGGATACGTTGAACTTGCCCGTATTGTCCGCTGCGCTTATGATGCGGTTCAGTGCATCATAGGTATAGTCATAGGATTTCAAAGAACTGTCGTCACTATTGGCCGTCCTCCATTGGGTCCGGCTGATATTGCCGTTGTACAATGGATTGGTCCCTTGGTTGTAACCAATCCTAAAATTAAACAATTTGGCGGTGTTACCCACATCGTTGATGTCCGTGAGCCACCCACGTACATTGTACCTATAGTCCACGTCCTGTAGGCCCCCGCCCACCTTTTTGCTTACCAACTGGCCCAGGTCATCATAGTAGTTCTCCACGATTGTTTCGGTATGCGAACCTATGGTCTGCTCCTGTTTTACCAACCGGCCCCTATGGTCATAGCTAAAATCGTCGGTGGTGACCAGGGCCGCATTGGTCCCCTTGGTATGGGAGGTCTTGGTCCGTACCACTTTGCCCCCAAAGTCCAACTGGGTCTCCACCACATCGGTGGTCCCCAGATAGGTATTCTTGCTGGCCGTATAGATGGGCCTGCCCTTGACATCATAACCGGTGATGGTCGTGATCCAATTGGAGGTGCCCAGCACCCGTACCTTGCCCACCGTGGCCAGGCCCCTGGTATTGGTGGCCGTGGCCTGCTCCAGTACCTTGGTGGGAACGCTAAGGCCATTGGTGTCCATATAGCTGTCGTAATGGTTTACGGTGTGGATCTTGGAAATGTTTGTTTTGGGATAGGCATCGTTTCCATAGTGCACCGAAACGGTATTGGACTCAAACTTGGTGGGCGTGGCCGATACCGATTCGTACTGGGTGGCCACCTGATCCGCTGCGGTCTGGTGTGCGCTCCGGGAACTTGTGGAGCTTACCAGTCCGGTATAGGCCACCCGCCCAAAGGCATCGTACTTGGTAAACAGCCATTGGTCATTGGCCTTGAGGTTCGGATCCCGGGTCAGGATGGGCCGGTCCAGTTTGTTGTACACAATCTCTTCCCAGGTACTTGCCGTACCCTTGCCGGGCACTTTCTTTTCCACCAAGCGGTTGCGGTGGTCGTATTTGTACTGGTAGCACAGTTCACTGAGCTCCGTGGCACTCACCCCATCACCGGTCACCACCTTGGGCGGTAGGGTATAGGTCAGGTTTCCAAAATCGTCGTACACATAGTAGGTGTCATGGGCCGTTTCGGTGCCCCCCACCAGGGCATAGGTGCGCTTGAGCACCACACGGCCCTGTTTGTCGGTGAACTCCTCCGTACTGTGCAGTTTGGAGTTCGAAGCGTGGTTTTCATCATAGGTGATCGTCTTATAAAGCGCTCTGGCGGCATAGTGGCCATCGGAGACCAGCGTTGGCGCATAGGTGTTGTTGGCCACGGTGGTGGTGACCCTGTACTGCCGTACCTCATTGGCCGCGTTTGCAGCATAACCAAATTCCACTTCATGCCCCCCGCCCATACGCCAATCGTACCCGGGGGCGGCCTGCTTCAGTATCCGGTCCAGGGGCGAGGCGTCAAAGGCCCTTTCCGAAAAGGGATTGGGTGTTGCCGATACAATATCGCCCTGATAATTGGCCACATAATAGCTATCGGTATCCGCTTCCGCCGTGCTACGGAAACTACCAAAACTGCCCGAGGCCGCCCTATGGGGGAGCCACTCCCTGGCTTGTCGCCCATAAGCGTCATAGCCCATATGGGTGATAATGTCCTTTTTGTCCGGGGCTGCTTTTATTTCAATGCTTTGTTTAGCCCTTCCAAGGCCATCAAAGTAGGTGACACTTTCTATAACATCTGAATCTTCGTTCATTTCTGATTCATCGCTCATGGGAACTTGATATACCCCGGTGTAAACATAATTCTCATCCGATAACGTTACAGGAGCATACTTACAGCCATTATATGGGCCAGCTTCATTAGGACATTGATCTGTATTGTCAATAACATATCCGGATGGCATCACACTGTAATATACGCTAACATTCGGGTCGCCGAAGCCATCCCCATCGCTATCCTGATAAAAATAGTGTGGTGCAATGTTGGTTATATGTATGGTGGTATCATCATAATCATTGTTATTGGATACATAATTGGGAGGAATGTTACATGCGGATAATGTTACGGATGCATTACCGTAACCATCACCATCACTGTCCGCATACCATGTGGTAGGTTGTGTAATACCATAGTTTACTGCCCTGGTAGTACCCCAACATAAAGAGGTATTGTTTCTGGCTCTTAAATAATAGGTTGTTCCACTAGTCCTTGTTACGGATGCACTTGAATTGGATGTGCTAGTGCCAGTTGCACTACTTTGCCAGTACCAGGTGATACCTGACGGTGCCGTTCCCTTAGTCAGTACGGTACTGCCACACTGATTACTTACACTGGGCGTGGCAGGTACTGACGGAACAGCATTTACACTATAGCCCACAACTCTGGCACTACCCCAACAACCGGTACTGTTATTGCGCGCTCTTAAATAATACACGCTACCACTGGTTCTGGTCATACTGACCGAAGCATTTGAGGTACTGGTACCACTGGCACTGCTCTGCCAATACCAGGTGATACCTGATGGTGCCGTTCCCCTAGTCAGTACGGTACTGCCACACTGGTTACTTACACTGGGCGTGGCAGGTACTGACGGAACAGCATTTACACTATAGCCCACACCTCTGGCACCACTCCAACAACCGGTACTATTACTTCTGGCCCGTAAATAATAAACGCTACCACTGGTCCTGGTGATACTACCGGCACTATTGGATGTACTGGTCCCTGAAGAACTACTTTGCCAATACCAGGTGATACCTGATGGAGCAGCACTTCTGGTAAGTACAGTACGGCCACACTGGTTGCTTACACTGGGCGTGGCAGGTACTGACGGAACAGTATTTACACTATAACCCACACTTCTTACACTACTCCAACAACCGGTACTATTACTTCTGGCCCGTAAATAATAAACGCTACCACTGGTCCTGGTGACACTGGCCGAAGCATTTGAGGTACTGGTACCACTGGCACTGCTCTGCCAATACCAGGTGATACCTGATGGTGCCGTTCCCCTAGTCAGTACGGTACTGCCACACTGGTTACTTACACTGGGCGTGGCAGGTACTGACGGAACAGCATTTACACTATAACTTACACTTCTGGTACTACTCCAACATCCAGTACTATTATTTCTGGCCCGTAAATAATAAACGCTACCAGATGTCCTGGTGATACTACCGGAACTATTGGACGTACTGGTCCCTGAAGGACTACTTTGCCAATACCAGGTGATACCTGATGGTGAAGTACCTTTAGTAAGTACAGTACGGCCACACTGATTACTTACACTAGGTGTGGCAGGGGCTGATGGAACAGTATTTATACCATAATTAATAGTTCTAGCTGTGCTCCAACGCCCTGTGGGGGTATGACGGGCCCTTAAATAATATACACTTCCGGAAGTGAATTCTTTATACGTACTGGTACTATTGTTGGCAACTCCTGTTGAAGTATTGGTTCCTGTGGGGGAACTTTGCCAATGCCAAGTAACAAAACTGTAAGGGGAATTTCCCCTGGTAAGCCGTGTGATCCCACAATATCTTGTAACGGTGGGTGCCGTTGGCATGGGTATGGCAAATCCCTCATCAACCCCATTTTTACAATTATTGTCTATACCATCAAACGATTCCGATCTTCCGGGATTAATAGATCTATTATTATCATTACAGTCGCCATTTTGTGTTACATAATTATAGCCATCAGGAGGAGGCAAAAGATAAGCTGTTCCTGTACCATAACCATCATTATCCTTATCTTGATAAATTTGGGCCTTACTAAAGCCGAAGTATCCCAATAATGTTATTGTAAGTAGTATTCTAGAAACATTCATAAGCTGTTTGTTCTATTACTTTATGGTTTTAATGGTTCAGTTCTGAGACTTGTAGTGATACTCATGCTTACTTACAATATACCCGTCCTGGTCTTTCACAAACGTTAAACGATTAAAGGCATCGTACTCATAATGGGTACTATAACCACGTGGGTCGGTCACGCTGGTGACCCCCACCAAAGGGTCGTATGTAAAGGTGGTTACCAGGGCTTGGGGAAAAGCATCCCGTAGTATTTTTAGCTTGACCCGGAGTGTGTTTTCAGTCGTGCCGCTTACATCGTTATCCGATGCTGCTTTGGCTTCGTTTATCGCTGTTTGTTGTGCCGTGGTCAAATTTTCATAGGTAGCATTCCCTACTTTGGCAATGGGCTGGGTATCGTCGTAACCCCAAACATACAGGATATGTACCCCATCAGCTTTACTGACTTCCAAAGGGTTGCCATGGTCGTCGTAGTCGTGGTAAATGATTCGGTCCTCGGGTTGATTGGTTTGGGAAGCTTCCCCTTTAAGGGTCTGGAGGGTTTGGGGCAATACCATGGTATTGCCCCATTCCTTATAAACCGTTTTTTCTGAGAATACTTCCGAACCAGCTGAATTTGTGACCGTTGTCATGGTTTCCAGTGGCGCTGCTATACGATGTTCGTCAATCAGTGGTGCATAATTTACATCATGGGCATATTTAATGTGTGTGGTAACAGTGTCGCCTTTGCTTTCCCTGACCCTGGTCCGGTTGACCTGCGCATGCCTATGGTCCAAATAGGTATAATCATTGGAAACCACTAGGCTATCCAACAGAACACCATTGCCATCATAATAATAATTGGTGCTCGTTTTATTGGTGTTTTTTACCCATGCCCTGTTGAAATGATAGATGTTATAATCCATATAATGCATTGGGGAAGGTGGACCTTGTGATGGCATACATGTTTCTTCCCAAGTGCCATTACTGTTAAAACTCATGCCCAAAGTAACGGCCTCCGGGAAATTGTTCCTGTAATCACTGGATAGTTGGTTCACACTATAATCCGATTCATAGGTATAGTCTTCCTTATAAACCATGGTATCATTTTTTGAATAGACTTCCCTGGAAAGTAATTTGCCACCATCTGAAGCGGCAAGACCTAAATTCAATGCCCCTTTACTGTTATTGGAAGAGGTTGAAGGCTTGTAGTGATATCTAACATAACCATTATCAATGGTATTTTCGGTGATATATTCGTAAGTTGAACGGTTGGAAATAACAGGTGTTCCTTTCCTTACAAAATAATGGCACGTTCTACCTGAACTCAGAAAAGGAACATCCACATTGGTCTCCACGTAACCAAAGGTGGGGATTACGACATCCTTACTTATGCGATTGGTGCCTGGAATGCTATAATCGAACGTAGTGACAATAGGTTCCCCTGTCACGGGCTCTTTGACCATTCTGTCCAGACGTAGACCGGGCAATTGTGTTTTTTTATCCACCATAACCTCTGTTTCCTCATTACCCTGCATATAAACACTGCAATTACAAGGTTGAAAGGGATTTGTTTCCAGTCTGAATGTATAGGTCTGCCCAGGGGTCGCATCAACATTATAAATGTTGGAATTGACATTATAAAGCAACGTGGTATTATTATTATCGTAAAGCGTTACTATACAGTAAGGTTCGGTCAGGGGTTGATCATTGGTAACATTACCACAATCGTTATTGAAATAAACTTGAAGGATATTGTTTGAATCGGCTGGAACTTGAAATATATGGTCTCCCGGTGTTGAGAATGTAGGTGTGGTATTTGCTTGGGCCTGAAGTTCTGGTTGCGGATGTGTGTAATTGACCTCATTAAAGTAAAACTTGGTCTTACCGCCGGTAGGGTAGCTAATTTCTTCCAGAGTACCGGTTTTAATCAAGTTCTCATTGACTGAACGGTCACTACCCGATAGCGTAAGGTCTTGAAAACGCATTTCAGGTATCAGACCACCGTTTCCGCCATAATACCCCCAATAATCTTGCTGTGTTGATAATCTGTGGGGTATGGAACCATTTCCATTGTAAACGAATTCATAAGGCAGCTCTCCTCTTTCCAGTACTGTATCCAGTTTTAGTCGGTATTTGTCAGGATCGCTGCTCAAACCAGAAGTTGATTCAAAATAACTGTAGATCAATTCAAAATCCTTGATAATTTGACCATTGTTGTTGTACACCACAACACGCCTTAATGCACTGGCATCCGGTAAGTCTTTTCTGTCCGTTGAACCTTGAATTTTGTAGTTTACATTCGTGCTGTACGTAAACTCAATGTACCCCTCGTCAAATTCAATTCGGTCAAGACGTTTGTTACTGACCTCTGTTTTGGGGTTTGGATTGTCATAATATACTTTATCACCGCATCCTGCAGATGGGATCCTATGGTAATCAATAAAAGTTTCCGGATTTTTATATTCATAATTCTCGGGGGAATAAAAATAATTGATGTCCTCCCCCAAATGGGTTGTAATTTTAGATAGTTTTATCTGTTCTACATAGTCTTGCGATAAAATGAAAGTATTCGGGAAAACGCTGGTTGAACAGAGTTCGTTGAATTGGAACAAGTTTCCATTTTCGTCCTTAATGCTGTAAAATAGTCCTTTTTCAATGGTTATTGGTGCATATGGAACAGTATGTACATTGTTATCGGAATCCAAAATAAACTTTCCGGATGCATTGGGTGTCTCGTAATAAAATATATCGGGTTGTGTATCGTATATTTTATTTTTACCAGCTGTGAAGGCGCCAATTCCCGTGGCCTCCAAAGCAAAGTTGTACGATAATGTCATTGATTCGGGAGAGGCACAATAAAACCGTAACCCATCATCTATACCAATTAAGTCGAATTGTTTTAGGGTTTCATTGACTGAGCCGGCAAAATCAGGGTATTTTCTGGTATTATAGCCATCTGTTTCCCCATAGGCTTCCGAAGATATCGTTCCGCCTGTGTTTAATTTCCAGCCCAACCCCACTTGGGTGGCATGTTCGTTCACCCTGATGCCGGAAGCATGATAACTTATGGATATGGGAATACTCAAACCTGATTTGGTCTGGATGGTGTAAAAGGGAATTGTTATGGAAGGAAGCCCGGTACTATGGTTCACAGGGGTATTAATAAACTTTGCCAATGCTGCCGCTTCGGGCGAAGGGGGCACAAACTTTGGCAGTTCCTGGGAGATTATGGCGCCCGTGATTCCCAAAATAAAGAAAAGTACAATACTCTTTTGCATATCTAAATTGGTTTGGTTGTGGTTTTTGTTTTTCCTTGGAACAATTCCTTATTTGGATATCCTTAAGGCAGTAGACCCCATGGTACCCATGATTGGTTCCCTTATTGCTGTGGACCGTATCATCAAATGGGGCGTCGGCCCTTCCCTCCTTTCAAAAAGCGGTTTGTCCACTTCCCCTGCGGAAGGCAAATGCCTATGTTCCTGAATGTTGTTTTGGGCATTTTCCAAGGATATTGGGCCAGGCAACGCTGCCAACGCCCACCTCCTTATATTGACACCCTTATATTGACACCCTTGTCCTGAAAATCTGCCTGGGGGCATCCCTGTGGTCCGTGGTTTTCCATTAGGGTTCCGGATGCATCATTTTTCCGTTTCTCGCGACTATGGGCATATTGCCATTGGACAGGTCCACATTGACAAAATCATCAATGGCAATCCCGAAAAACAGGCATATTTTTTGGATTTTTTGGATAGGTGGGATGGCTTTATAGCGTACCCAATTACTGATTGTGGGAACACTTTCACCAATAGCGGTGCCCAACTCCTTCATAAGGATACCCCTGGTAAAAAGTAACCACCTCAAATTGGTTCTGATGTAGTTTTCGGGCGGAGTTATTTTCTTGTATATTGTCATTCAAATCTTAGATTAACGCTTACAAGATTACGTAATAATTGTGTAAATACCTATTTATTGAGTAGAAAATACCTATTTAATTGGATATTGATAATAACCTGAAATATAATATTGAGTTCATACTTAAGAATCGTAAGCTAACTCAATCTGATTTAGGAAAATTGATAGGTTCCAACCAAAGACAGATCAGTAATTGGTTAACGGGCAAAACCAGGGTTCCTATTGAAATGCTGGTGGCCATAGCGGCCAACTTCGATTTAAGTACGGACAAATTGCTGTTTGACCGTTTGGACAACCCCTATTCCCAAGATACAACATTTGAAAAAGCGAACCACGGGCTAACGGTTTCAGATTATAATGAGGAGGGGCCTAGTTACGAGATAAGTGAAAAGAAAATCGCCAATAAAAATCTCTTAAATTTCCTACAATCAATCCTAGGTAATGAGGAGTCTGTTGCCATTTTAACGAGCTTTTTAACAAAAAACCACCAGTTTTTAAAGAACCATTCTATTTATGGGATGTATGTTAAACAAATGAAACTTGAAGGGGAAAATGAAAAGGATGAATTGTGGCTGGATGTTAGGGAGAAGATTTCAGAAAGCAAGTTAAAGCAGATCATGAAAATTCTGGATGACAAGAAAGTCAACCAATAACCCTGTGCCTTTTTATTTTTTGTTCTTCTTCTAGGGTGATTTTATCGCCATTGTTGAGTTTGTGATAAACACTGTCTATCCATTTCCCTTTACTTTCGACCGAGTGCCTCCTCATTTCCAATTGTTGTTTTTTTTCAATTTCCTGTTGTAAACTCTTTTTAACCTCTTTTAAACAATCCTCGAGCAAGTTCCCTTCAACTACATTATTGAGTTGGTTTTTTAGCATTTTCCTTGTACGATGTTTTTTAGTCCAAAATGTCCTTAGTTTTTTTGCGTAGGCTGGCTTTAAATTTTTCATAATCTTTGGTAATCTCCTCAATGTTTTCATCCTTTTTCTCCTGTGTCATTTCGTCAGAAGCATCGTCAATAAGATTGGGCCTTAATGCATTATTCAACTGTTTCTTATAATGCACGTTTGTTATTTCATCGATTAAATCGACAATGGATTCAATTTTCTTGTTTTTTACTCTTGCTACCAAAACTGTACTAATCACAATTGCCCATTTCATTAAAAAGACCGTGGCCAAAAAGGATAATATAAACGCTACTGTGTAGTATATATAATAATCGCGTTGTATCCATAATTCATCCCGCCAAACATAGATTATTTGGATACTAAAAACCGTTAAGGGGGCAAGTAAGGACCATTTGTAGGGTTTAAAAAAATAGGAAAAGATAAGCAGTAGCATGGCTACAGTTTGACCTACGGTCCATAAAAAAGTATCCAAGTCGTAATAATATTTGAACTCATAATCGACCTGGATACTCCAAAATTCAACAAATTTATCGACGTACATAATCAAACCAGAAAGCAAGGCCAAAAGAGAACCAAAGCTCCTTTTGATGATTTCAGCCACCTCCGCCGGGCTTTTTGATTTCTCTAGGGTCAACATCCGCCGCGGGATCAATATTCTCATACAGCGTTTGATCATCACTCGTTGAATCATTAGAACATGAAGTGTTCAATAAAAAACTTATTAAAACCAATGTTGAAATCGTGTAAAAAAAAGCTTTTTTCATGGTTAAAAATTTTAGGATTAATAATCCCTAAAAATATTTTTGAAAATCGCTGTTTTTACCTGATTATCATTGTTTTATCCAAAAGTTTTTAAACATAAAAACCATAATGTAACAAGTGGCTGAACTGCAATATAAGCGATGTTGGCCGAAAATCCATTATAGGAAAACCTTCTTTTTTCTGGGGTTTTCCTACAAGAAGCGTTTTTTTCTTACAAAAAGAAGGGGGTTCTTTGGGTCAATGGGAACATAAAAAAGGGGGCCCGCCCTTCCATCCATTTCGCACGTTCCTCCTTGGGATCGTTTTTATCCCTGTCCCCAATATCCGGATGCAGGGAAAAAGACAAACAATAGCTGTTTGGAATTGTACTGTCACTTCGAGCGGAGTCGAGAAGCTTTAAAAATCGCTCGTTTTAATGGGGTTTCGACTTGGCCTGTCTTGAGCGAAGTCGAAAGGCTCGACCTGATTAATGGATATGACCTCTTATAAACCCAAACCAAATCGTTACGCCGAACCTACCTTAGAATACTGTTCCCTGTTACCACAATCTGCGAAGGAAAGATGGGGTTGTCAAAAAAGTAACTCAAATGTCAATTTGAACACCCACTTGAATGCTACGGGCGGGCGCTCAACCCGACAAGCACTATTTTTCATAGGGTTTCCCCCGCAGCCTACAGATCAAAATCGAAGACCTTCCCCAGATATACCAGTTTGCTTCCTTCTTTTATTTCCGCCATTTCCGTGCTGAATGAAGGGACAATTTCCAAATTGCCGTTGGGCATTTTCAAAAAAACGGGGATGATATCCTCATCGGTCCTCGTCATATCGATCAATGTCCTGTAATGCTCCAGATCCTTTATCCCCACTTCATTTATGGAGGGATATTTCCGCGCGGTTTCCGAGAGCCGCGCAAAATCGGCCGTATAGGAAAATACGCCGTCCTTTGCATTGTTTTCGGAATCGTTCATTTCATCCGTGTCCACCAACCTAAAGGAGCCATTTTCCCCAAATTGATTTCTGAATTTGTCAATGGCAAAACGATTAATTTCCGAGTTTCCCGTCAAGGCCATTAAATACCCCACATCGTTCAATTCGATATTATCGGTAAGGGTGTCCGAATATACGTTTGCCGAAAAAGCCTCCAAACCTAGCCGTTTGGACTTTTCCACATTGGCCTCGTTATTGTCTATCAATACCACATGGCGGTCATTGTTCTTTAAATAGTTGGCTATCAATCGAGATACCTTGGAAGCACCGATAATCAAAATACCTTCAGATTTTGTGAGGAACACCCCAATAAGTTTTGAAAACAGCCTTGCCGTAGTCGCATTAAAAAGCACTGTGCCCAATACAATCATAAAAACCAGGGGCGTAATGTATTCCGCACCGGGCTCCCCCTTGGCCAGTAGCTTGGAACCAAAAAGAGAGGCTATTCCGGCAGCTACGATACCCCGTGGCCCTACCCAACCAATAAACAGTTTTTCATTGAGCTTTAGGCCCGAACCCTGGGTACTCAATAAGACTCCTAAAGGACGTATCAAAAAGACAACAATCAAAAAAAGCCAGGCCGTATCCCATGTTTTCAAAAGCTCCAAATCGCTCACATTGATGTTGGCCGCCAGGAGAATAAAAAGAATGGAAATCAACAGGACACTCAATGATTCCTTAAAATAAAGTAGTTCGTTTAAGTTGGGAAGGTTCATATTTCCAAGGACCATTCCCATAACCACCACGGCAAGCAGGCCGGATTCGTGCGCAAAAACGTCCGATTCCACAAAAACCAACAGCACCACGGAAAGGGAGACCACATTCATCAGATAATGCGGAATCAGGTCCTTTTTGATCGCAAAGGCCAGGGCATGGGCAAACGTAAAACCAAAAGTGGTTCCAAAGAGCAGGATCTTTCCAAATTCAATCAGTGCCGTCTGTGTAAAGGCACTGCCCTCTCCAACGCTTATAAATTCAAATACCAATACCGCAACCAAGGCGCCAATGGGGTCGATCAGAATCCCTTCCCATTTCAAAACGGTGGAGACATCCTTTTTTAAGGGAATGTTTCTAAGGATGGGTGTAATTACGGTAGGCCCCGTAACAATGATCAGTGAAGAAAACAAAAAGGAAAGTTGCCAGGAAAGGTCAAAAATGTAATGGGCGGCCACCCCAGCACCAAAAAAGGTCACAATGGACCCAACGGTAATAAGTTTGGTAATCACAGGGCCAACAGTGGCAATTTCGGAACGCTTTAACGTAAGCCCGCCTTCAAAAAGTATGATACTAATGGCCAGGGAAACAAAATAATACAGTCCCTCCCCCGGAAAAAGTCCTTTTTCCCCATTCCAAATGGGCTCAATCAGTTTACTGCCATCATCCGTATATAAGGTGGCAATGGGACCGACCATCAAACCAATGAGAATCAGCGGCAATATTGCGGGCAGTTTCAATCGCCATGCCACCCACTGCGCAATGATTCCCAAAATAATGATTCCTGCCAGTTCTAACATCCGAGCTTTTTTCGGAAAAATAGGACTTTTATTTCAGAATATTGGGCCTTTTTGCGCCTTTGGTCACACCTATTGCACCCTAACACTTCATTTTGGCCGACTTTTGTTAAAAATGGGCTAATAATTCTATGTTTTTAAGGTAGTTATAGTGCTGTTTCTTATTTTGGGCGACCTTAATTTTTTTGATGACCCTTTACCCTGTAGAAACTGGAAATTTTAAGTTGGATGGTGGCGCCATGTTTGGCGTGGTTCCCAAAACAATATGGACCAGAACAAACCCTGCTGACAGTAATAACTTGATTGACATGGCTGCCAGAAGCCTATTGATCGAGGATGGCGATAAGCTGATTCTGGTGGACACAGGCCTCGGAAACAAGCAGTCCGAAAAGTTTTTTGGCTACTATTACCTTTGGGGGGAGCATAATTTGGATGATTCCCTTAAAAAAATCGGGTTCCACCGTGACGATATCACGGATGTCTTTATGACCCATCTGCATTTTGACCATTGCGGGGGCAGCATCCAATGGAACAAAGACAAAACGGGATACGAACCCGCCTTTAAAAATGCCCAATTTTGGACCAATGCCGAGCACTGGGAATGGGCCACCAAGCCAAATGCCCGGGAAAAGGCGTCATTTTTTAAGGAAAACCTATACCCCATGCAGGAAAGTGGGCAACTTCGCTTTATTGAGCGGGGCAATTCCAATTATGTGGCGGAATCAGAGTTGGGCTTTGGCATTCTTTTTGCAGATGGACATACGGAAAAACAAATGTTGCCCCATATAAAGTATCAGGGAAAAACCGTGGTCTTTACCGCGGATCTGCTTCCTACGGTAGGACACATTCCCCTACCCTATGTGATGGGCTACGATACCAGACCTTTGCTCACTTTGACCGAAAAATCCGTTTTTCTTGAGAAAGCGGTTGAAGAACAGTACGTTTTGTTTTTTGAACATGATGCGCACAATGAACTCTGTACGTTAAAAGCAACGGAAAAGGGAGCTCGTCTAAATCAACTCTTTTCCTTTAAGGAACTTTTTACCTAATAAACCCTAAAAAAAATCAGTTTGATGAATTCATATTTTAAATGGTGCATTGCCCTTTTCTCCGGAAGTCTTCTGGTGGGTTGTGGTGCCACCAATCTCGTTTCCACTCCAATTGCCAATATTGACACCATTCCCTTAAAGATTTCGGAACTTACCGAAGAGGAACGGAAAAATTGGGGGCATTCCGATTTGTTGATGGATACCATTCCGGGCATGAGTTTGGATAAAGCCTATAAAGAAATCATAGGCAATAAAAGGGGTAAAACGGTAATTGTGGCCGTTGTGGATTCTGGAATAGATTTGGAACACGAAGATTTGGATGGTGTGCTTTGGACAAATTCCGGCGAACGTCCAGGAAATGGAAAAGACGATGACAATAATGGTTATATAGACGATGTCCATGGCTATAACTTTCTTGGCGAAGCCTATCATGAGCAATTGGAATTCGCCAGGATGCTGCGCTTGGGCATTGGTGATGCCCCAACGAGGGCTAAGGCCCAATTGGAGTTGGATGGGGAATATCCAAAGGCCGTACAGAACAAACAACAGTACGAACAGATTTTACAGGTGGTGAACAATGCGGACGAGGCCATAAAAAAAGAATTGGGCAAGGATTCCTATACCAAGGAAGACCTCATGGCCATTGAACCCAAAACCGAGGAAATGCAGCAAAACCTTGCTGTAATCAAACAGATGTACCAATATGCCGAAACCATCGAGGAGGTAAAAAAAGAGCTGGGTGAGGGCATTACCTATTTCACGGAAAGGGTGAACTATAACCTGAACAAGGATTTTGACGGTCGAAAAATTGTAGGCGATGACCCCTATGACTTTGCAAGTAGAGGCTATGGCAATGGCAACCCTAAAAACAGGGTGGAAGATGAAAGCCATGGAACACACGTGGCCGGAATCATTGCCGCGGAAAGAAACAACGGGATTGGCACCAAAGGTGTGGCCAATAACGTAAAAATAATGGCCATAAGGGCCGTACCCAATGGTGATGAGTACGATAAGGACATTGCGCTGGCCATCAGGTATGCTTCCGACAACGGCGCAAAGGTCATCAATTGCAGTTTTGGAAAGTCATTTTCACCTAATGCGGAATGGGTGCATCAAGCCATCCAATACGCCGCTTCCAAAGATGTACTTATCGTTCATGCAGCCGGGAATGATGGGAACGATTTAGACGATGACAACAATCCAAATTATCCAAACGACCATAATTTTTCCGGTTCGGAAATCGCGGACAATGTCATTACCGTAGGTGCTCTGTCCTCTTCCTATGGTTCCGAAATGGTAGCCACATTTTCAAATTACGGAGCTGCAAACGTGGATGTGTTCGCCCCTGGTGACGATATCTACTCCACCATGCCAAACAACAGCTATGATTTTCAGGGAGGTACTTCCATGGCCGCTCCCGCCGTTGCCGGCATTGCGGCGCTTATACGGTCACACTATCCTTCCTTAAAGGCCTCCCAGGTCAAAAACGTGATCATGCAATCCGGATTGACCTCCAAGGCTTCCGTAATCCTGGGTGGGGAAACCGAAAATGCAAAGCCTTTTTCGCAAATCTCCAAATCCGGAAAAATGGTCAACGCCTACAATGCCTTAATTTTGGCGGCAAATCTCTCCAAAGGAAAAACGACCCTGGACTACAACGCCGAATAAAATGATAAAGATTGTAAAAAAACTGGTCTATCTACTGTTCTGTGGTGCCGGAGCCTTACTGGCCCAAAACAATACGCCCTATTGGCAACAGCATGTGGATTATGGCATGGAAGTGACCATGGATGTGGAAACCTATCAATACAATGGGACACAAAAACTGGTCTACACCAACAATTCCCCCGATACTTTGCAACGGATGTATTACCATTTGTACTTCAATGCCTTTCAACCGGGAAGTGAAATGGATCTCCGTCTACAAAACATCAAAGATGGGGACAAGCGAATGATGAAGGACGGTAAAAGTAGGATTGCTTCCTTGTCCGAAACGGAACAGGGGTATCTACATGCCCTTACATTGACCCAAGATGGGCAAAAGGTCGATTTTAGTGAAGAGGAGACCATTTTAGTGGTGGATTTGGCGAAACCTATTCCGCCAGGGGGTAAAACCACTATGGACATGAGCTTTCAAGGGCAGGTCCCTCTACAGGTGCGCCGCTCTGGAAGAAACAGTACGGAAGGGGTGGCCCTGTCCATGAGCCAATGGTACCCCAAAGTAGTGGAATATGATTTTGAAGGCTGGCATCCCAACCCTTATATTGCCCGGGAATTCCATGGGGTCTGGGGTGATTTTGATGTGAAAATTACCATTGATAAGGAATATACCATAGGGGGAACGGGCTATTTACAAAACCCGCAAGAAATTGGCCATGGTTATGAGGCTGCGGGAACCAAGGTGAAAACCAAAGGCAAAACCCTAACATGGCATTTTAAGGCACCTATGGTGCATGACTTTATGTGGGGAGCTGATCCCGAATACGTGCATGATATCGTTGAAATGCAAAACGGACCCCTACTGCACTTCTTCTACAAGGACAAACCTGAGCTCAAGGAAAACTGGAAAAACCTCCAGCCCAAAACTGCTGCGGCCATGGAGTTTTTCAATAAAAATATTGGCCCATATCCCTACAAGCAGTATTCTGTTGTACAGGGGGGTGACGGCGGTATGGAATATGCCATGAGCACCTTGATTACCGGTGAACGTTCTTTTGTTAGTCTTGTCGGTGTCATGGTCCATGAGATGGCCCACTCCTGGTTCCAACACGTTTTGGCGACCAACGAGTCCAAACATTCCTGGATGGATGAAGGTTTTACCTCTTTTATCAGCAGCTTGTGTATGAATGAGATTATGGACCAGGGTAAGGACAATCCTTTCCAGGGCTCCTATAAAGGGTACTATGCCCTGGTAAAATCCGGAAAAGAACAACCACAGACCACCCATGCCGATCGATACGATCTCAACTTTGCCTACGGCATTGCCGCCTATAGCAAAGGATCTGTCTTTTTATCCCAATTGGGCTATGTAATTGGTCAGGACAAACTCATGGAAACGCTCAGGAAATACTACGAGGACTTTAAGTTTAAACATCCTGTTCCCAATGATATCAAAAGAACGGCGGAAAAGGTGTCGGGCATGGAATTGGATTGGTATTTGACCGATTGGACCCAAACTACAAATACCATCGATTATGGAATTAAGGACGTCGTTTCCGAAGGTGGGAAGACCAAAGTGGTTTTTGAGCGTATTGGCCTTATGCCCATGCCCTTGGATATTTTGGTGGTGGATGCCGAAGGAAATCGGGAAACCTATTACATTCCCCTACGCATGATGCGCGCTGAAAAAGACAATCCGTATCCAAATTTGAAACGAACCGTTGTTGAGGACTGGCCGTGGGCCTACCCAACCTATGAGCTGGTTCTGGACATGCCCATAACGAATTTGGCCGGGCTTAATATAGACCCCTCCCAACTTATGGCGGACATTAATAGGGAGAATAACATTTGGCAGGCCCAGGAATAGCGCCAAAACCAAATCCCATAGCATTAGGCAATAAGGGCCAAGCATCGCAATCCATGGAGGTCATGGCCAAAATTCCGAATCCTAAATGTAAACATCGTAACTTACACTAAACAATTGCCCCCTTGAGGGGACTCCAGGGGTGTCAAAAAACAATAGCATTCCATATGACCCTAAACTAAAGGAATATGCCAGGGCGCTAAGAAAAAACAGCACCTTGGCTGAGGTTTTGCTTTGGAACAACATTAAAAATGGTGTTCTTGGCGCTCAATTCCACACACAGGTCCCCCTTCTTAACTTTATCGTGGATTTTTATTGTCATGAATTAATGTTGGCCATTGAAATCGATGGTCGTTCCCATGACTTTAAATACGGGTACAATGAAAAAAAACAGGGGCTCTTGGAACAAAAAGGGGTCCGCTTTCTTGGTTTTTCCGATATGGAAATCAAAACGGACATGGCCAATGTAATGCTAACCATAGCGGACGAGGTAAAAAAGCAGGTGGCCAACACCCCCCTTACGTTCCCAAAAAAGGAACGATTAAAAAGTAAAAAGCTCTTGGAGCAACTCTTTCTTAAGGGCAGCGCTATCTCTGCCTTTCCCCTAAAGCTCCTATACTTAAAAACTCCCCTGCCCAAGGACGTGCCCTTCCAGGTTACCTTAGTGGCGCCCAAGCGGAATTTCAAATCAGCTGTGAAACGGAACCGCATAAAAAGGCTGCTCAAAGAGGCCTATCGCCTGAACAAACCCGCTTTTTTTAACAATACAAAGGGACAATATGCGTTGGTGATTTTATACCTTGGAAAAGAAATGCCTTCTTTCTCCCAAATAGAATCAGGAACCAAAACCTTGCTTACCAAGCTTCTAAAAAAGATTTCAAATGAATAGACTCTTCAAAAGACGTTTGCTTATCCCTGTTTTTGCCGTTGTTTTTCTTGTTGTCGGAAGTGGTTTTAAAAGCGATTTTTTTGAGATTGCCAAACAAATAGAAATTTTTACAACGCTGTTCAAGGAGCTCAACATGAATTATGTGGATGAAACAAATCCTGCGGAGTTAATGGATTCCGCCATAAAAAACATGTTGGATGAATTGGATCCCTACACCAAGTTTTTGAACGAGCAGGATGTTGAGGATTATAAAATAAGCAATGCCGGGGAATACTCGGGCATTGGCGCCTTGGTACGATCTTATGACGATAAATTGTTGATTGTGGAACCCTACCAAGATTATCCTGCCGATAAGGCCGGACTCAAAGCCGGGGATGAAATCATCCAGATCGGGGATATTAAGGTGTCCGATTTTAACGATAATGCCAGTGAACTCCTCAAAGGAACCAACGGGACGGAAGTTGAGGTTACCTACCAAAGGCTGGGGGAAACCAAAAAAACGATCATTAAGCGGGAAGGCGTTGAAGTGGATGCGGTTCCCTATTACAGTATGGCGGATGACAAAACAGGGTATATTGTGCTGTCACGGTTCAACAGAAAAGCATCGGGACAGACCAAGGCCGCAATACTAGATCTAAAGGGGCGGGGTGCAGAACACTTGATCCTTGATTTGCGCGGAAATCCCGGTGGCCTTCTTTCCGAAGCCATTAACGTCACCAATTTATTTGTCCCCAAAGGGGAATTGATAGTGACCACAAAATCCAAAGTAAAAAAGTTCAATCAGCAGTACACGACCAAAAATCAACCTATAGATGCAGAAATCCCCCTGGTGGTCCTTATCAATGGAAGCAGTGCTTCGGCCAGTGAGATTGTATCCGGAGGGCTTCAGGATTTGGACCGTGCCGTGGTCATGGGGGCCAGAAGTTTTGGAAAAGGGCTGGTTCAGCGTCCACTGAAGCTAACCTATGGAACCCAATTAAAAGTAACCATATCCCGTTATTACACCCCTTCCGGTAGATGTATCCAGTCCTTGGACTATTGGAACAGGGATGAGGAAGGAAATGCGGTCAGAAATACCAAATTCAATCAATTTAAGACCCGAAACGGAAGGATCGTGGAAGACGGTGGTGGTGTTATGCCGGATGTAGAAATTGCTTCCCTTAAAACCAATGACCTCATCAAAGCCCTTGACAGGAACAGGGTCATTTTTGATTTTGCCACCGATTTTTTCTATAAAAACGATTTTGGTGCGGTTTCCGATTTTAATTTTTCCGATACGGATTATACCGCTTTCAAGGGATTTGCCCAAAAAGCTGATTTTACCTTTAAAACAGATACCGAAAAACTATTGGAGGAACAACTCAATGCGGATGAGACCCTTTTGGGCTCCGAAGTACAGAACAGTTACAAAGATTTGCTATTGACCATCAACAAAGGAAAAATATCCGCCTTGGACACCTATAAGAAAGAGATTTCCAAAAAACTTACCGATGAACTTGTGAAACGGTATTTCTACAGAAGGGGGCTTTACGATTATAGCCTCAAACATGATGAGGGCATTTTAACGGCGGTGTCTTTGCTAAATGACAGCTCCAAGTACGCCAACATCCTGAAATGATTTTTGGATTTCTCCCTACATTTGGGCATGCAAAAATTAACCGTTTGCGAACTTTTTGCCGGTGTTGGGGGTTTCCGATTGGGATTGGAGGATACCGATAGATTTAAGGTTGTTTGGAGTAATCAATGGGAGCCTTCCACCAAAACACAACATGCCTCAAAAGTCTATGAAGCGCGTTTTGGGGCACAGAACCACTCCAACCAAAATATTGAGGAGGTCCCTACCCAAGAAATTCCCGACCACGACGTCCTGGTGGGTGGATTTCCATGCCAAGACTATTCCGTTGCAGCAACCTTAAACAGTTCCAAGGGCCTTTTAGGTAAAAAAGGGGTGCTTTGGTGGTCCATATATCGCATTTTAGAGGAAAAGAAAAAGAGGCCCCAATATTTGATCCTGGAGAACGTGGACCGCCTGTTAAAATCACCCGCTACACAACGCGGCCGTGATTTTGCCGTCATGTTAAAGGGTCTTTCAGACTTAGGTTATGCCGTTGAATGGCGTGTAATCAATGCGGCGGAATACGGTTTTCCCCAACGTCGGAGGAGAGTGTTTTTAGTTGGGCATCACAAATCATCCCAAATTTTTAAAAACATTAGGGAAAACGATAAGGAGCAATGGATAACACGAAATGGGGTTTTGGCTACGGCCTTTCCCGTTCAACAAACCAGGCAACAATCCACAATTTTTGATTTTAAGGGAGATTTGGTTTCCACATCCAACAATTTCAATCAAGGAAAAACCCATTCCCCCTTTGAAAATTCCGGTCTCTGTATTGAAAACATCGTAATTACCCAAAAGACCACCCCAAGTTTTGATGGCCCGCAACTCCCGCTTTCCTCAATATTGCTCAATGGAGAGGTCACGGCAGATTTCTATATTGCTATTGATGAACTTCCCAAATGGCAGTATTTAAAAGGTAGAAAAAAGGAAGTTAGAACCACAAAAACAGGTTATCAATACCAATATTCCGAGGGTTCCATGGTTTTTCCGGATGCTTTGGACAAACCTTCAAGAACCATCATTACCGGTGAAGGTGGAAAATCACCTTCACGCTTTAAACACGTGGTACAAACGGCCATGGGATATCGTCGCTTAACTCCAATAGAATTGGAACGGCTCAATGGCTTTCCGGACAACCATACCAAACTTCAGGGAATATCCGACACCAAACGGGCTTTCTTCATGGGAAATGCATTGGTGGTCGGTGTGGCAAAAAAAATAGGGGAATCCCTAATCTCCCTTTTGGCGGATTAACCCTCAAAAAGTAGTGTTATACTATGTTTGGAATAGGATTTTCATTGAAATCCGCCAAAAGGGTGTGCCTAACCGTAAATCATCTTCCTATGGGGAATTCCATCTTCCAAGTACGCTTCCCCCACTATCTTAAATCCTAATTCCGTATAAAACCGGCTCAGGTACGTCTGTGCCGAAAGTTCAATTTTTCGCTCCTTTAAGCTATTGAAAATATGTTCCATGGCTGCTTTCATCATGATTTTGGCATAACCCTTTTTTCGATCTGATTTGGCAACCACCACCCTTCCAATAGACGTATTCGCAAAGTAATCCCCAGCTTTGAATATGCGTGAATACGCCACTATTTTTCCTTCCAATATTCCTAGGACATGCAATGCTTTACCATCTTTACCATCAATGTCCAGATAAATACATTTCTGCTCTACCACAAAAACTTCGCTCCTCAGTTTCAATAGGTCGTACAGCTCGGTAACCGAAAGATTATCGAACGTTTTTATTTGAATCTCCATACTAAAAACTTTTTCCTTCCGTAGCCCAGCTACCTGCCCACCATGCAGAAGGCAGGCGGGTGCAACTTAAAAAAGCCTTCAACTGGCCACAAAACCCCCAATTTTCGCCTCATTCCAAAAAGTATAAATGAGTTCTAATCCTGGACTATTATTTTTTTGGTATCACATTTACCAAATTCAGGTTGAATGTTTACATGATTGATTCCATGCCGATGGTATACCAATTCTTCTATGCCTTCTAAAATAACATCAAACTCGGATAATTTAATATCCTCTTTAAAGTCCACATGCGCCTCCAGATGAATCTCCTCTTCATTTAATTGCCAAACATGGACATGATGAACGTTTTTAATCCCCTTTATTTCGCAAATACTGGAAACAATTTCCTGTACCGCAATTGATTTTGGTGTAAAAAGCATCAATACTTTGGTTGACTCCTTTAATAAATCGTAACCCACATAAATCAAATACAGCGCAATAATCAAGGTCAATAACGGGTCTATCCAAAAAATGGCGTAAAATTTCATGAGCAGTCCTCCCACTAAAACGGCAATGGAGGCCATCATATCCGTCAATAAATGAAGATAGGCCGATTTCATATTCATATTTACGGCAGCATCCTTCTTCAATAACAACACACTAAAACCATTGACCAATATCGCCAGGATAGAAAGCCAGATCACCCAATTTGAAGCAACTTCCTGAGGTGCCAAAAACCGTTCTATTGCCTCAACAATAAGAAATAACGAAACCACCATTAGGGTGGCAGAATTCACAAAAGCGGCAATAATTTCTGCGCGCTTATATCCAAATGTCCTGTTGGTGGAAGCCTTTTTTTTTGATAATCTGTTCGCCAGAAAACTGATGATAAGGGAAAGTACATCGCTAAAATTATGAACCGCATCGGATAGTAGCGAAAGACTACCTGAAATAAGACCTCCTATCATCTGGGCAATGGTAACAACAACATTTAGAACAATGGAAATCCCAAGATTTTTGCCGTCTACCTTATGTCTATGCGAATGATGGTGCTGATGTCCCATAATCATTTACCTTTATTTTAAAGGTAGGTAAGGCTTTATACAACTCCTTTGGTGTATGGTATCAAGCACATGGGATTTTTTCTATTCTTCGCTCATGACGACCACCTTCGAATTCGGTGGTCAAAAAAGTCTCTACCATATCCAGCGCCTGGGGAAGTGCAATAAATCTTGCCGGAAGACTCAAAATATTGGCGTCGTTATGTTCCCTTGCCAAGGCTGTGATTTCCTTGTTCCAACAGAGGGCTCCCCTTACTCCCTGATGCTTATTAATGGTCATGCTAGCCCCGTTTCCGCTGCCGCATATCACAATACCTAAATCCACGGTACCCTGTTCCACTTCCACCGCTACTGGATGCACAAAATCTGGATAGTCAACGCTGTCCGTTCCATCCGTTCCGTAATTGATGACCTCAATTCCCTTGGATTTCAACAAACCAACAATGGCAAGTTTATATTCTGTACCAGCATGGTCATTTCCTATAGCTATTTTCATGGTTAATCCGCTTAATTTGGTTCCCCACAAAAGTACAATTCTTTTAGAAGCACACGGTTAATATGTATTCGTAGTTTTTTTGTACTTCTTAAAAATCAAGACATTATGAGCACCTTGAAATGTTAATAATACGTAAACAAAAGTGAATGAAAAAATTTGCGTTTTACCACTTTATTTAACATTACGAACGCTCCCTTAATATCAAATTAATATTCAATTAAAATTTAATCAACAATTATCAATAGAAGTGCCGCACATATCAACAACAAATCCATAAATAATTATCTAGGAATTCTGTTGATTTCGGTTATGAAGAGTTGTTAAGAAGTTATATAACCTATTGATTTTAATATGCTTCGTAGAATAATAATAGGTGAATAAAGTGAAAGGATTGTTCAACGCAACTTTTTAGGAAAAAAAGTGTTCCCCTTATTCACAAACTATAATCATACCCATAATTTCTTTAAATTTTAAAAAAGAAAAAATAGCTGTATTGTAGTTGTTGATAAACTTAACTTTTGAACTAAGATCCATGGTAAGATTTCCATAGCTCAAAATTTGTAATTTGGCACAAACTTTCATTTGAATGTCCAAAAAGAAAAAAAGGGCAAGGAGTCAGCGGAAAAATGAAATCACGAAAGGGATTTTTACCGTTCTGGAAGCTGAACCCAACAAATCTTTCAATTATAAACAAATTGCTTCAAAACTTGGTATCACGGACACCAAGGAACGTAACGATTTAATTCAGCGTTTGGGACAACTAAAGGCCAAGAATCGGATTGTGGAGCTGGAGCGCGGGAAATTTCAAAAAAAGCAAACAAAAAAAATACTTTTACAAGGAAAGGTGGATTTAGCCACCAATGGCAACGCCTACATTATGGTAGATGGGGTTGAGGAAGATATTTTCGTTCCCAACAATCGACTGAACAAAGCTTTTCATGGTGATATTGTAGAGGTATCCCTTAGGGACAGGAAAAATGGACGTAGACCGGAAGGGGAAATTTCCAGAGTGGTGGAACGCACAAAAAATGCCTATGTAGGTATAGTGGAAAAACACAAAACCTTTGTGTTTGTAAGGCCCACCGACCCCAAAATGTATACGGATATCTTTGTGCCAATTGAGCGGTCAAAAAAAGCGGAGGACGGCACAAAAGTCTTGGTGGAGCTGGGGGATTGGCCGGATGATACGGATTCTCCCTACGGTACCATCAAGGAAATTTTGGGTATGCCTGGGGAGCACCATACGGAAATTCATTCCATACTGGCGGAATATGGACTTCCTTATGAGTTTCCGTTTGAGGTGGAGCAGTTAGCGAACACCTTGGATACTTCCATTAAAGAAGTGGAAATACAGAAGCGAAAGGATATGCGGGAGGTACTTACCTTCACCATCGATCCAAAAGATGCCAAGGATTTTGATGATGCCCTTTCGTTCCGGGAACTGGAAAATGGTAATTATGAAATCGGTGTGCATATTGCTGATGTTTCGCATTACGTAATCCCTGGTTCCATTTTGGATGTGGAAGCCTTCAACAGGGCAACATCGGTGTACTTAGTGGACAGGGTTGTTCCCATGTTACCGGAAGTATTGTCCAATAATGCGTGTTCGTTAAGACCCAATGAGGAGAAATATACCTTCTCTGCGGTTTTTGAGATGGATAACAATGCCGTGGTGCGAAATCAGTGGTTTGGAAGGACGGTTATTTATTCAAATGAGCGTTTTGCGTATGAGGAAGCACAGCAAATCATTGAAAAAAAATCCAATACCATTCCAAAGGATATTTCCATACGGGAGGATGGGTATCAAGTTTCAAATGAAATTAAGGAAGCAGTCCTGAAACTGGACGGCCTTGCCAAAATTATGCGGGAAAAGCGAATGGATTCCGGGGCAATTTCCTTTGATAAAATTGAGGTGAAATTCAATCTTGATGAACAGAACAATCCGGAAAGTGTTTTTTTCAAGGAATCCAAGGATGCCAATAAGTTAATTGAGGAATTCATGTTACTGGCCAATAGAAAAGTAGCTGAATTCATAGGCAGGCAAAAGCCAAAGAAAACATTTGTTTATCGCGTACACGACGATCCGGATTTGGATAAACTCATGGCGCTTAATGGCGTGATTTCCAAATTTGGACATAGTGTGGATATAAGGGACAGAAAAACAATCAATACATCTTTGAACCGATTGTTGGAAAATGTCAAAGGAAAGAAAGAGCAAAACTTAGTGGATACCCTTGCCATTCGAAGCATGAGCAAAGCGATGTATACCACGGACAATATTGGACACTACGGATTGGCCTTTGATTATTATACGCACTTTACATCCCCCATACGAAGATATCCAGATGTAATGGTACATCGTCTTTTGCAGCAGTATTTGGATGGTGGAAAGTCTGCAGGGGAAGAGGTGTTGGAAGAACAGTGCAAACATTCTTCCAATATGGAATTGTTGGCGGCAAGTGCCGAACGTGATTCCATAAAGTACATGCAGATAAAATTTATGCAGGATCATTCGGATAAGGAATTTATAGGGGTAATCTCCGGTGTTACGGAGTGGGGCATTTATGTGGAAATCATAGAGAACAAGTGTGAGGGAATGGTCAGGATTCGGGATATTAAAGACGATTATTATGTTTTTGATGAACGCCAATATGCGGTGATTGGTGAGCGATTTAAAGAAATGTATCAATTGGGTGATGAAGTCATTGTTATGGTGAAAAACACGGATTTAGTGAAAAGGCATTTGGATTTTACCTTGATTGGTAGGAACGAGTGATACTATTTTAGTGGTAAAAGAGTTTATGTAATTGAGAATCAATCAAAACGTGAAATCATGAGAAAATTGCTTTTTCCATTGTTATTCTTCTGTTTTACTGCACTCTTTTATGCCCAAGGAGACAAAATCACCAGGGAACTCCAACCGTTCGATGAAGTCAAGGGTTTTGACGGAATTTCCATAGAATTGATAAAATCCAACGAAAACAAGGTGGAAATTACCGGGGCAAATACACAAAAAGTGGCCATTGTCAACAATAGGGGCGTTTTAAAGATTCGAATGAAGATTGATAAAATTTTTAGCGGGTACAGGACTTTTGTAAAACTGTACCATTCCGGAGATTTAAAAGTAGTGGACGTAAATGAGGATGCCCGGATTTATTCCAAGGATACCTTAATTCAGGATGTTCTTGATGTACGGGCACAGGAAAGTGGTGAGTTACAGCTAAACTGCCAAACGGAACAGCTCTTGGTAAAGGCTATCACAGGAGGGGATATTCAAATTAGGGGCTTTACGGATAACCAGGATATCATTATCAATACGGGAGGAAGCTATAACGGAAAGGAGTTTAAAAGCAAATTCACGACCGTTGCGGTGAACGCAGGGGGAAATGCATCAATTTATGCAACCAAATATGTTAAGGCTGATGTCAAAGCTGGTGGAACGGTAAAAGTATTCGGTGATCCTGAGAAAATGGACGAAAAAACGGTTTTTGGAGGAAAAGTGGAACGCGTTGAATAATATTTATGATTGAAGATATACAGGCTGCAATTCCGTTGGGATTTCTTTTGAGTTTTATGGTCGGTCCTGTTTTCTTTGTTCTTCTGGAAACGAGCGCAATAAAGGGTTTTCGTGCAGGACTTTTTTTTAATGTTGGGGTAATTGTTGCAGATGTTCTTTTCTTGTTCATTGCCTATTTCAGTAGCTTTCAATTGTTGGAAAATCTCAGTAACCTTCCTGGACTTTATGTTTTTGGGGGAACCATTCTTTTTATATACGGTGTCATCATATTTATAAAGAAGGAAACGAAAAAGGATAAGGTAAGACCTTCCAAAGGAACCTATCTGGGATTGGTCGTTAAAGGGTTTTTGCTGAATTTTATCAATATCGGGGTCTTGGTTTTTTGGCTGGGAGTGCTAATTGTGGTGGGACCAAGTTTGGATAATAGCCCCAATCGTATCCTGGTGTTCTTTGGAACGATGTTGACCACGTACTTTATTACCGATCTTTTTAAAATTCTTCTGGCAAAACAACTTAAGAGAAAATTGACAAGCAAAAGAATCGCCTACATAAAGAAGGTTTTGGGCCTTGTTCTTGTGGTTTGTGGTATTGTATTGATTATTAAGGGTTTTTTACCAAAGGATAAGTTCAATATAAAGGACGGTATAGAACGCATCAATGAACAAAAAAACCCAGCTTTAAAGCTGGGTCTTTGAGGCATCGAGCGGATTCGAACCGCTGTACAAGCTTTTGCAGAGCTGTGCCTAGCCACTCGGCCACGATGCCTAATGAGGTGCAAATGTAGGACTCTAAATCATCCTTTCCAAAATACGTGTTATTCGTTTTTGGCCGATAAAGTTACCGAAACACTTTCAACGTCCCCTCCTATTGGCGGGTTAATCTTTGAAACTGAAATTTCCGCTGATTTTATCTTTGGGATTTCCATGAAAATGCGATCAAGGATACGTTTGGCCACGTGCTCCAACAATTTGGATTTGATGTCCATTTCTTCCTTGATAATGGTATTTAAATGAACATAATCCACGGTATCCGAGAGCTTGTCGGTTTTGGAAGGGACGGATAAATCAGCATGAACCTCCAAATCTACCCTATAATCACTGCCAATTATGCTTTCTTCCTTAAGACAGCCATGCCATGCATGAACACGGATATTATTGAGTTTTATTTTGCCCATTGCTTGTAAAAAGTAGGCAAAATTACGGTAAAACTATGAAGGATTTAATATGTACAGCGGCAATTACTGATTCCCTGGAACAAATCCATTCCAACGGTCAGGACATGTGTTCCCGAACTGTAGCCCAGAATTTCATTGGCAATCACCTGATACGAATAACCAAAATAGAAATTGCTCTTCTTCAATCCCGCAATGGGCGCGATATAGAGTGGTGTTCCAATTTGGTCGTTCAGGAAACGATAGGTAAGGCCTAAATAGTAATAATCCTCAAAATCATGAAATCGAAATTTTGCGTTCAAATCCGTTACGGATCGACCATCATTTTCAAACCATTGAAAGAAAACGGAAGGTTCTATTTCTATTTTACTATTGTTGCTTTTGGAAAAACTATACCCTGTATATACATAGTAATTACGGAGCGTATTAGGCTCAAAAATGGGGTTGAAGTCGGCCAAATCCTTGTTCAATAGATTTGAAGCGTTCAAACTAAAGTAGAATTTGTCCAAACGGTAGAGCACCCCTACATCAAAATTGTGATTGGCGGTTGCACGATCGTCTGTTGGTGGTGGTGGACCATTTGGGTCCAGTTGTACAAAGTTTTCCGTGTCTATCCGAAACTGGTTAAAGTTATAGGAAAGGCCAAAAGAAAGGAACTCATCATCGTACCTATCCAAAATAAGGTGGTGGGCAAAGGAAACCCGGGAACCCCGCTGTTTGGTCTCGCCATTACTATCGTTGTACAATAGCATTCCTATTCCGGATCTATTTCCAATTCGGGCATCTGCGGCCAGGGTTTGGGTGTCCGGGGCATCTTCAATACCCACCCATTGTGTTAGTCCGTTGAGTCTGACCTTAATATGGTCTCCCACACCTGCGTAAGTTGGTGACATTATAAAAGGGTTGTCCGCAATGTATTGCGACAGCTGAGGTATGGTCAATTCTTGGGATTTGCTCGAAAAAAATACGAGCATCAGCAGGGTTAAGAGTAGGGACTTCTTCATGGCGCTGTAGGTTAATACGATTTGGTTATCTGTACAACGTGAAATGTCCTACAAATTCTCGGTCGTCATTTTCTCCTTTTAATTTGATGACATACCAATAATCACCTGTGGGCAATTCACTATTGTTGTAAATTCCATTCCATCCTTGGTCCCCGTAGCCCATTCTATAGAGCTCTCTACCATAACGATCAAATATGATAATTAGTACATTGGGAAACACTTCTAAATTCTCTGGAACCCAGAAATCATTTGAACCATTTCCATCTGGGGTAAAATAGTTCGGAATTTCAATATCAATGAACTCCATAAAAATCTCGGCCATGGCCTCACAGCCATTTTGGTCGACCACCCTTACGGTGTAGGTATCCGTTCTATTGATATAGATAGTGTTGTCGGTGCCATTGGCAACGTCATCAAAATAGAAGGTATAATCCTCCAATCCACCACTGGCAACGGCCGTGATTTCGTTAATGTTACGCTGTTCCAAGGCAAGGACCAGTGGTTCGAATGCGGTTATTTCAAAATCGATGGTATTCATGCAGCCATTGGCATGGGCAATGGTCAACGAATGTGGTCCTGGCAGCATGTTTGTAAAATCTGCAGTTAATTGCATATCCAGGGGATCGGTGGAGTCCATGGCATAGAGGACATCAGCACTAACGGAAGCATCCTCAAGTACAAGCTCCAATGTATTTTCAGGGATGTTGCCTGTACAGGTATAGATGGGCTGGACAGTGGCATTTAGGTTCACCCCGGGATTGATTTCCGCAACTACCGTGGCTTCACATCCTTGGGCATCCCTAATGAACACCACGTGGGTGCCGGAAGCCAAGCCATTGAACAGGATTTGGTCCTGTACAAATCCCGCATCGTCATTGGAGTTTAAATTTGTGCTGTAAGGAGCGGTACCTCCCGTAATCTGTACCTCAAAAGAACCGTCCGCACTACCGGCACAGATTTCAGGTAAGATGTTGATAGCCTGACCCATAAGTGGTTCGGGAGCTTCAATGGTAAACTGAAATGGAATAAAACAGCCATTTCGATCTTGGGCAATTACATCGTAGACCCCAGGGGCCAAATCCGTAAAAATGTGCTGTGAATCAAATTGGTTCAGATTTGGTGTAATGGCATAAAGAATTTCTCCGGTTCCTCCGGAAACCTCAACCGTAATGGTTCCATCGTCAATACCGGCGCAACTGGTATCCGTGGATGTTTCCTGATCTATTTGCAAGGGAGCGGGATCCACAATACGAATTTCCTCGGAAACTTCTACGCAGTCGTCACTGGTCACACGCACAACATAGGTCCCTGCAGGAAGGCCGCTAAAGGTATCCGAAGATTGGGGGCCACCAAGTAAATTGGCAAGGGCAAGGTCGTCATAGAGCTCAAAACTATAATTGCCCAACCCGCCCGTGGCATGGGCTATGATTGTTGCCGAAGCTTCACCGGTACAATTGATAAAGGCTGCAGTATCATCAATGGCAATAGCGAGTGGAGGGACCATATCCACACTTATCTGGTTGGAAATCATGGCCTCACAGCTATTGGCATCCCGAATCATAAACTGATAATCCCCGGGTGGAATATTGTTGAAGGTATGCGAGTTGCCTCCATTGAAGTTGATCCATGTGGCTGTGGTGTCATCAAAGTACTGGTACGTTCCGCTTGTATCGCCCCCAGTAGCGGTGAGCAATAGACTGGCATTGGTGGTACACCTCATTTGGACCGTTTGAATAAGGTTGGCCCCTACTTCCTGGGGCTCATCAATTTGAACTTGGAGGGTGGTTACATCACAGTTCCATCCATCGGAAACGGTAATGCTATAGATTCCGGCACCCAAGTTGTTAAATACATTACTGGGCTGAAGTCCTGTACTGAAAATAGGGGTCAAATCACCAAAATTGGCGAACACATTCAATTGATACTGGTAGGTACCACTTCCTCCTACAGGAAGGTCCGCCCATACGGAAGCATTGTCATCCCCATAACAGGTCAATAGGCTTGTGGAAGCATTGATGTCCGTAATAATCGGGTTGGGGATGGAGAGGATCAATGATGGGGGACTAAATGGACAACCGCCATCATCGGTAACCAAAACATCATAGGTCCCTGCGGAAAGTCCTGTAAACACATAACCGATTACATCATTTGCAGTATAAACCTGTGAAGTTGTCGTATTCGTCAGGACAATATCGTAAGGAGGATATCCCCCCTCGGGGATGACTTCAATTTCCCCCTGGTCATCGGTACAGGTAACACTGGCAATTTCCCTGGGGGTAACGTCCAGCGCCATGTCCGGGGAAGCTATGGTAATGGTATTGGAGTTGGCACTACAAAAGGTACTTCCCAAATCGGTTTCCGTTACCCGAACATAATAATTTCCACCGGTAAGACCGGGTATGGGGAAAGGGTTGACCGAGGTATTTCCAGTACCCGTCAAAATACTGGTTCCAACCTGGTCAAACACTTCATAGTCATATCCACCCGTATATCCCGTAACCATTATTTCAAGTGCGCCATTGGTATCCCCAAAACAAATGGAAGGTGCCGTTGGTGTGGCCACAACGGCAATGGTATTATATGGGGCAATGGTATACGGGGCGGTATCCACATAACAGTTTGTTGTGGTATTGGTTACCCGAAATACGTAATTTCCGGGTTGTGTAAGGTCATAATCAGCCGTGGTGGTCGTACTTCCCGTTTGAACCCCGGAAATGTTGCCCAAGGGCAGTAATGCAAAGGTATAAATGTCCCCAGGCGCAGCACTTTCGTTGACAGTTATTTGAATCTGCTCCACGTTGGGTGCGGCGCAGGTTATAGGATTTATTTGGGTAACCTGTGCCGTAAACGTATTTAACGGTTCAATTGTTTGTGTGGGCAAAGCAAAAAGACATCCATTGGCATCCCGGACAACAATATCATAATTACCGGATGTGTTCACGGAGTGAACAAAGACATTTCCTCCCGTAGGTAGAAAGCTGCCCCCGTTTACACTGTAGAAATAATCGGGTGTTCCCGATCCTACTGGAATGGTCACCTCAATTAGTGCGGATTGCTGTGCATTGTTCATATCACAGGCAAAAGGGGTCACGTTTGTTATGGTTGCGGACAAAGCAGTGGGTTCACCAACAGAAACTTGGTCCGTGGCCACACAGTTCCGGTTTGATGTAACGGTGATATCATAGGTACCTGCAGGAAGACCTGTAAATACACCATTGTTTTGGGTAAAAGTGTTGGTCCCATCGGTAATTTCAAAAGTGTACGGCGGGTTATCATTGATACCACTACCCGTTGATGCCAGATTCACGGTTATTGAACCATCAGAAGCACCAAAACAACTAACATCGGTAACTCCCGTAGCCAAAAGGGTCACTGCTGTGGGTTCTTCCAAGCTAATGGGAACAGCAACAAAACAATTGGGCGTGCCCAATGTAGCGTCGGTCACCCTTACAATGTAATTTCCAAAGGCAACTCCCGTAAATTGGGAACCTATGGGAACAAGTCCAGTATCCGTTAGGTCCGTCCTAAGCAACTGAACGGTGTTCGTTCCAGATCCCCCGGCAACCACAAAATCTATTATACCATCTGCCGTGTTACAACTGGGTTGTGTATTGACCATGGCGGAAAGGGTCAACTGGGGTGAAATGGTTATGTTTTCCGTTTCCCCACACCCATTGGCATCCCTAATTGTTACGGTATGGCCTCCTGAGGCCAGATTGGCATAAGTATGGGCAAAGCTTGTAATGCTCTGGAATGCGGCACCATCAAGGCTCATGGTGTAGGGTCCCACGCCCGTATTTACGGCATCCAATACTACGGAAATGGCGAAGTTCCCCTCTGGGGCGCATTCGTCCACAATGGCCAAAGTGATATCCGGTGTGGTATCAGCGGCTATGGTTACGGCCAAAGGCGTATTGATGATACATCCGTTGGCGTCCCTTACATAGATGTCCCATGCAGTAGCCGTCAATGGATTCAGTTCCACGGTACTATCAAATGGGAATGTTGCGGGAACACCGGTTCCACTCTGCGAGGCGCCATAGATATAGGGTCCCGTTCCACCCGATGCCAGTACGGTGACAATGGAGTTGGCCTCGTTACAATTGGCATTTACGTTGTCCAGGAGGGTAAGGACCAAAGGCTGCGGGGCATCAATGGTCACGGCATTGGTCGCTGTAGTGCACAGGGGGTCTGCGGTTTCCGTAATACGTATGGCGTAGGTCCCGGCACCAAGCGTAGTGGAAACGGTAAACGTATAAGGGTCGGTTGTGGCGTTATTGGAATCGTTGGTCCCTGCTATGGGATTGCCGAGGTTATCCAACACCACATAGTCAAATGTTCCAGTGTATCCCGTAACGGTGACTTCTATGGTCCCATCCGTAGCATCGCTACAGGTAGCATCGGAAGTTACGGTTGCTACAGCATTTATAAGATCATAAGGGTCGACCACATGCTGAACGATAACGGAACAGTTCGTCGTTGTATCGGTCACCTCATATACATAGGTGCCGGGAGCGGTAATGACGATGTTTGTTGGATCGGCAACGGGACTTCCGCTTGGTAATTGTGTATAGGAATAGTTGCCCGAACCGTTGGCGGCAGCAATCTGAATGATTTCCTGGCCGTTGTTACAGTCTATATCCTGAAGTTCGGTAATGGTGGCCGTTACATCCGCCCTTGCAGGAATAGGGACGTTTACCGTATCGGTACAACCATTGTCATCGCGTACCACGACCACCACAGCTGGACTTCCATAAGCTACAGTGAAAGTATTCCCGCTACCAAAGGCACCCCCATTGAAACTATACTGGTACGGCGCGGTACCGGAGGGGTGTCCCAACGCATCATTGTTGATGACCACCGTTACGGTGCTCACGGCATCATTACAGGTAAATACCGAGGCACTTGCAGTAATATCAAGTTGCGAGGGTTCATCAATGGTTATGGGTAGTGTGGTACTGCACCCTTTGGTGGAGATAACGGTAACATTGTAAGTTCCTTGAGTGAGTCCAGTGAATACATTCGAGGCCTGTGTTGTTGTCCCGCCGTCCAAACTGTACAGGTAGGGGACATCTATATTTCCCGGATTTAGGGTGGCGGTAAGGGTGCCATCGTTACCACCAAAACAGCTGACGTCAGTCTTGGCAAGGGTGAAGGTGGGGTTCACGGGCGCCGGCAAGGTAATGGTCACGGGCACAATACATCCGGTATTGTTATCCGCCACTTGAAAGGTATAGGCAATGCTATGGGTAAGTCCACTGAACACGCCGGTAGCATTGGAAGCGCCTGCAGGAGTGGTCTGGGTAAAAGTGTATGCGGCCGACCCTCCATTGGCGGTTATGGTGACCTCCCCGGAGTTGGCAGGGTCACAGTTGTCATCTGCCGTTATATTGGCGATAACCTCCAAAGGAGGAAATATGGTGATGTTTTCCAGTTCGCCACACCCATTGGCATCCACTATTTGTATGGTATGACTGCCTGAGCTCAAATTGGATACGGTAACGACATCACCGATATTCGTCCAGGATGTGGCCTGAGGGGCACCACCATCAACACTGATCCTATAGGGAGCGGTACCTGCCACGGTTAAGGTCACATTAATAGCAAAATTTCCTTCGGTTACACATTCGTTGGCAATGACCGAAGATATTTCTGGCGATGCATCAACACTTATGGTTACGTCCAAAGGTGGTGAAACGCATCCAGCGGCATCCTGTGCGTAAATATCCCAGTTTAAATTAACGGAAGGGTCTAAAGTAAATGTTTGTCCTTCGGGAAAAACAACAGGGGCTGGATTTCCATCTTCCACGTAAGCATAACTATAGCCCGCTGTTCCCCCGGAAGCCCTAACCGTAACTTCGGCATCGGTATTACAGTTGGCAGCAAGCTGACTTAGTAGGGAAACCGTAACAGGGGAAGGTTCCGTAATCCTAAAAGTTGTTGTAGCCGTACAGGATGGAGCAGTGGCTTCCCGTACCACCAAGACGTAATCCCCAGGTGGAATTTGGGTCACAGTTGCGGTCTGTGGGCCTCCGGCGGGGCCGGGACCAACACTACCCGTATACGTACCGGGACCGGTTACCGCGGTATTGGTAAGTGCGTTTAAAACCTCCCAATTGATAGTTGTAACAGAAGCATCATAATTGCCCACAGTAAAAGTCATGGTGCCATCATCATCCCCAACACACGTAATATCACTTGTACTGTCCACCACAACGGATATGGCAGAAACGGGAGGGATGGTTACTTCCAGAAAGCTTACACATCCGTTGGTGACATCTTCAGCCCTAATTATATAGGTCTGTCCTGGATTTAAACTGGTAAAGGTTGCTACCTCGGTATCAGGAGCGGTAGTTATTTCGCTAGTGGGTCCAGGCCCTCCATTATAAATTTCAAAGTTATAATTGCCAGACCCTCCGGAAGCGGTAATATCCACGCTACCACCGGTAATACAGTCTGGAGGGGTCGGGTTTGCGGTCAAGGTCAAAAATGGATTGGAGCTGACCCTAACAGAACCCAGATCGCTCTCACAGCCATTGGCATCAATAATACGTATGTAATAATCACCAAAATCAAGATTATTAAAAGTATGGGTAGTGCTCGCAGAAACAACAGTACCGATAACAGTATTGGAACTGTCGTAAAGTGTATAGGTAAAGTTGGGTACACCCCCTTGCGTAATGGTAACATCAATACTGCCCGGCACCGTAGCCCCTGTACCAAGATTACAGGTTACATCGGTGGCCACCATATTGGATAATAATTGCAAGGGCTCGCCCACTACGGCGTTATCCGTGAATTCACAGCCCCTACTATCACGGACAGTAAATGGATAGGTGCCTGCACTGAGCCCGGAATAGGTCCTGGTAGCGGTAAATGCACTTCCATCAAAACTCACGGTAAACGGGGCCACACCAAAGTTTTCATCGATATCGATAACTACGGAACCATCGGCATATCCAAAGCATGCGGCATTGGTGACTACTGCTGTGGCCTGGGGATTCACGGTAGGGCTAACGATTATTTCATTGGTCTCAACAGTACAACCGTTGTTGTCCGTGATTTGGAACTGGTACGTTCCTGCCGCTGCTGCACCCGAATAGGTAAAAGCGTTTCCGGTTATTGCGGCGGTTGCGCCATAACCACCACCATTTACCTGTACCTGATAGGTGGCATAAGGAGTATACCCACCGCTTATGGTGACATCGATCACAGCATTTGCCGTACAGAACAGGTCCTGCGTAAGGACTGCATTGGCAATAAGCTGAGGTTCAATGGTTTGTGTAATGACATTGGACACACAACCGTAGGCATCCGTCACTTGTATATTGTAGGTCCCCGGTGTTAGATTGCTTATGGTGAAAGGGTTCCCACCAGCTGCTATCAGTCCGCCACCATTTATGGTGTAGGAATAGGGGGCTACGCCATCGGTAACGCTCACTCCCAGGGAAGCCTGGTTCGTACTGTCATAACATAGGTCCGAAGGATTAAATGCGATTACGGGCGTCTCCGCGGGGTCTATGGTAATAGGCCGTGTATGCACACACCCACGGGCGTCCCTCACATAGATGGTGTAGGTCCCGGGCGCTACATCGGCAAAGGAGTTTCCGCTTTGGTACGCATATATGACCGTTGGCCCTGTGGTATCTTCCAATTGGTATTCATAACCGCCCCATCCGCCAGTGGCGCTAACGGTTATGGTCGCGTCGGAGATACAGGTGTCATCCGTATTGGAAAAGGTAAAATCAAGGGCCAATGCAGGCTCTGCAATGGTCTGGTTGAGCGTAACAGTGCAATTGGTGATATCGTCAGTAATGGTTATCACATAGGTATCGGCCCCAAGCCCGGATACGGATATTGGGGTAATGGTATTTATGGTATTGGCAGACTGAACGGTGCCACCAAGTCCATCCAACACAACATAGCTATAGGTGGTGTCGAAGTCCGATACCGTAAAATTGAATGCGCCATCCGAACCTCCCACACAGCTGACATTGCTGATGAGTTGCGAAACGGCATCCACTTGTGGGATGGGGTTTACCGTATAGTTTTCGGTGATAGCACAGTTCTTGCTGTCCGTTACCCGGAAGGTGTAGGTTCCCGGGGCAAGTCCCGTAAAGATGGCGTTGTTGCCATTATTGGTGGCACTGCCCGCTGGGGCGATGATTTCATATACAAAAGCTGTGTTGCCGCCTGTAACCGATACGGTGACGTCGCCCACAATTGTTGGACAGGTCAGTGTCGTTTGGGCAAAGGCCAGATCTGTTGGCGGATTCAATGGTGCTATGGTTTGTGCACTGGTAGCGGTACAATTGTTGGTGTCCCGTACCGTAATGGTATAGGTTCCGTCAGTAAGCCCGGAAAAGGAGGTTGAAGGGCCAAAGTTGACCCCATCAATGCTGTACGTATAGGGAGCGGTACCACCACTTGTGGAGGTTACTTCTATGGTGGCGTCCGCGCTACAGGTATAATCTACGGTAATGCTTGTGCCCAGGCCAAGCACGGCAGGCTCATTTACAGTAACGGTATTTGTGGTCATACAGTTCTTGCTGTCCGTGACGGTATAGGTATAGGTGCCCGCCGCAAGACCACTATAGACTTGCTGTGTTGAAGGCGCACTGCCATCGAAAACTATCGAATAGAGAGCAAGACCACCTGGGATGTTCAGGTCCACGGAACCGTTGGATTCCCCATTACAACCCACGTCCGTGACCAATGGGGCAACCGTGGGGAGTGGATTGTCGGTTACAACGACCTGATTTGTTGTGAAGGTGCAAGACTCGCTATCGGTAATGGTAAACGTATATGTTCCTGGCGTAGTGGTAAAATAACTAAAGGGAATACTCGGAACGGGAGTACTTGCCTGGTGCGGTGTGCCATTTAAAAGAACTTCATACATAAAACCTGGATTCCCTCCTGAAATGGAGAGGGAAATTTCCGCGTCGGGGGAAACGCTGCAATCCAAATCCTTTACCAAACTGGCACTTGCATTTAATGTGGGAAAAACGGTTATACCTGCCGTTGCGGTACAATTTCTACTGTCAATGACCTCAACGGTATAACTCCCTGGCCCTAGGCCTGTAAAAACAGGGTTGGATTGGTATGCCCCACTGCCCAAACGGTACTGGAACGGAGCAACACCTCCCGAGCTAACGCTGGCGGTAAGCTCCAGGCCAATACTGCTATCATAACAGAGGCTATTTGCCGTAAGATCGAGTACCGGGGAGACCGTTGGTGTTAAACTGAACGTTTGGGTGACTTCACAACCGCCGGCATCACGAACAGTTACCGTATAATTACCTGAAGTATCAGTAAGACCGGTAAAAGTATTTGTTCCCTGTGGGCCCGTAACGGTACTTGAGGGATCTTCAATTTCATAGGCATATCCTCCCCATCCGCCAGTAGCGGTTATCGTAACCGAACCGGGAACCGTCCCGGAAGACGAGCAGGTTAAATCAACAACGTCCAAACTTGATATGACCAAGACGGACGGAGGAGCAGCTACGGTTACGGTGCTTGTATCCGTGCAATTGGTATCATTATCGGTCACCACAATGGTATAATCCCCTGCGATTAAAGTGGTCAAGGGAATCGTACCCAAGGTTTCCCCCGTCCCATTAAAAGTCATTGGACCGGTAACGGCATAATCAAAGGAGTTGATAAAGTCGGTTACCGTAAAGGTTATGTCTCCATTATTGCCGCCGAGGCAATCCACATTGGAATTGAGCTGTCCAACAACTGAAATCTGGTCAACCGGCGAAATGGTAAAGTCTTCCTGTAGGGTACAGCCCTTCGCATCGGTCACCAAAAAAGTATAGGTCCCTGGATCCAATCCTGAAAATACGTTCACATTGCCGTTATTGGAGACCGCTGCGGCCGGGGCAATGATTTCATACGTAAAATTGGGATTTCCATCAACAACGGTAACGGTTACGTCCGACGTTAGTGCCGGACAGGTAAGGGCTGTGGTCGCAAAAGTCAAATCCGTTGGCGGATTCAATGGATCTAGGGTAATGGAATTGGTTACAAAAACACAGTTATTGGCATCCCTGATACTTATGGTATAGGTGCCATCCGCAAGATTTTCGAACCTATGGGCATTTGGCGTGGTGTCCGGGATAAAATTGACCCCGTCAATGCTATATGCATACGGAGCGGTGCCTCCCGACACGTTCTGGGCTTCGATGATTCCATTCTGCAAACAGGTATAATCCTGAACCAAGGCAAGAGTTCCGGATGGAAGGTCAGCTGGACCGCCTATCGCAAATGTTTCCACAAAATCGCAGGAAACAACACCTTGGGTTTGGATAATGCGAAGGGAATAATTCCCCTGCCCAAGTCCTGTAAAGCTGCCGGAAGCGTTTGTTGAAGTTGAGGCATCGGGATAGGTGAGCTCATAAGACAATGAATACCCATTGCTATTGGTCACGTTGATGGATACGGAACCATCGGCGGCACCAAAACAGTTTTCATCGGTTACGGTCAAGGGGTCATATTCCACGGCGGGGGCAACACCTATGGTCACTACATTGGAAATATGGAAGCACCCATTTCCATCCACTACCACAAATTCATAATCCCCTTCTTCACCATTGGTAAAATTAAAAGCACTGGTCACCTGATAATCAGGTCCGGGGATGTTGAGGACCTTGGCAGCGTCATCAGCACCACTGTAACGGTCCACACCATTGTAGCTCCAAATGGCATAATTGTAATCGGGATTTGGAAACCCCCCGGATCCGGTAACGGTGATTATACCATCCGTACAATCTATATTTTTGGTCAGGACGGCGGCAAGGTCCAAATCGGTCCGATCCAAAATAGTGACCTGTTCCGAGTAACTACATCCATCATCCGTGGTGACCAAAACATCATATGTCCCATCATTGAGGTTTTCAAAAGTATAGTTGTTGTCGTTGGAGGGACCAAAGGTGTCAATTGTGGTCCCACCCTGCGAAATCTCATAATAATATTGCGGATTTACATCCAAAACGGAAATGGCAATTTCCCCCAGACCATTGCAATTGGTATCCGTTGTGGTGATATCCACTGCAAAGTCCCTTCTCAGAATTCCAATATTGTCCAGTATAAACACACAGCCATCAACCACGCCTTGCTGCCGCATTTCCACGCGATAGGCCCCATTGTTGGTTATGGTAAAGCTTGGGCCATTATTATCGCTATAGGGTGTTATTATGGTATTGTTGGAAGCATTAACCAATTGATATTCATAATCGATGGGCATATTTGTTACCGTAATGTTCCCTGGGGTGGTACAGACAATATCGGTGCTGTTGAACTGTGGATTCAGAGGATTTTTGAACACATTGAAATAAAACCGGGTGAAACAACCATTTTGATAGTTGATGACCAAACGATATTGACCTGCATCCGAAGCCAGGAAATCACTGCCACTACCCACACTATTCCATGTACAACCATTGTTGGTGTTGGCACAGTCCGGTGTAGCCGCCGCACAACTGGTCTCATCCAATTGTTCCCAGACAATACTGTCCGCATCCGGAATGTTGATTTGAATCAGCTCCGAATCGTTCAATCCACAAAGGAAGATTTCGGGTAATTCCTCACCATCATTGGGACAAACAAGAACGTTGCCCTCAACGGTATTGCTGGTGTCATTGATCAGGGCGGTTATTGGATTGGATTGTGTAGCTCCGAAGAATTCCACAATTATAATTTCCTGGAAGCCTTTACAGGGGTCGGCCACCTGTTTGTCCACAATATAGGTTCCGGTACTGGAAACCAGTAGGGTACTTGGGTCATTGTCGGAATCACCATCGGTGATAACGGTGTCCCCGGCATCAATCAGGCGGTCTCCATTTTCATCGATATACCAGATATAGGCATCAAAATTGTCTCCTGCATCCAGCAATACATTTTCCCCACAAAGTTGAACGGTACGGGCGTAGTCACAGTTTTCCAGGTCATCCAAAAGAAAGTTGGTGGCCCCAGGGGTAACAAAACCACAATCATCAAAATCGGACACACTGGGATCATCGGAAATTTGGTTGTCGTTGATGAGGCCCTGATAGGTTGAGAAGGCCACATTTTCAATTTGATCGGTACAGGCATCAACAAAGTCAAAGCAGTTTTCCGCTACTTGGACGTTGATTCGAATTTCGGTTATCGGATCTCCTTCTTCCACGAGGCGTTCGGGAATGTCAAAAACGATTTCCCTGGTGGTGGAATCATAGGTATAGATGATATCAGTGTTTGCACCAAGGTCCACTCCTAAAAAGGAAGTATTTACGGGGAGGACGTCCCTAATGGTATAATTGACGGCATCGTCATTTCCCGTATTGACAAAGGAGAGCACATAATCCAAGTATTGCCCCAGGTTTACACCGGCTCCCGTAATATCGTTACCGCCAATATCCTCCACTTTTTTTTCGAGAATGATATTGGGTTCAATAATTTCCACCCCAAAGGTTACAAGAAAGGCACCAAAGGCATCCCCTTGGGTAAACAACCTTAGGGTAGCATCGGTTTCTTCGTTGGCAATAATGCTATTTGCGGGGTTGTTGATTTCAAAGATATCGGAATCAAAACCCAGGGTATTGGTACTGGCGATATTTCGGGTGGTTACATCGGCACCATCTATGGTAATATTGGAATTGAAAAAGTTGTTTGTGGGGTTTGAGGCATTGGAAAGGCTTGTAAAACCGGGGTTTAAAGGGGTTTCAATTCGAAAAGCATCACCAGTAATGCTTCGGTCCCCCTCTACCACACTCGCACCCAGCCGCGCGCGTACCGGCCCAACGGGGATGGTATTAAAACCAGCAACGGTGATATCTGCACTGGAGCTTCCCCTAACACCGGCATAGCCGTCAAATACAGAGATGTATTTTCCGGTAAGTGTTGGATTTTCATAAATGATGACCAGGGTCCAACCACCAGCCCCACCAACGCTTCTTCCCCTTGTGGCCCTTACGTTTCCAACAAAATACTCACCGTTGGGGTCTGCCAGGGATTGTAATAAGCCGGTAACATTGCGGTAACAGGTATATGGAGAGTCTTTAAAATTGACATCATCATGGATTATTTCGTCTTCCTCCCCCACTGGGTCGGGATTATTGTCCGCCGTTATATCGATATAACTTCCCCCGGGCATCCGAAATTTGATGGTTGTAAAATCCAGACGTTGGGTGTCATTTTGTGGAAGCCCTGAAATCTGTGTGTTGTTTAAAACCTCTTGTTGGTAGTTTGCGGACCAGTACAAGCCGGCGTAGTAAATTCTGGAACAAAAGGGAAGGCTGAGCGTGGAACTGCTCGAGCTAAAAGTAGTTGGGTCTCCATCAATATCAATATAATCCCGGTGAAAACCGTTATTATTGGATCCACCGTTATAGGGGTCGTTGGCCGAGTTGCTCGAATTGACCCTATTCAAAATACCATTTGATAAAAATGTATAGTCCCCCTTTATGTTAACATAGGAGTTGTCCAATCGTGGGGTAAAGGGCACCTCTACTTGTGCCCAACCCGTGATGAACAAGAGGAGGGTAGTAAAGAGCGCTAATACGCCCTTGACGTCTATGGTTTTCATTTAGCCGGTTTGGTTTGGTTTTACACGCATTATCCATATAGGATCATTGTAAGCATTATTTAGTTTGGAGTAGTAGTTGGTTAATGCCGCGGTCCAGTCTTCATGTTTCTTTAAATAGACGTAGCGGTATTTGTTTTCTGGATTAATAAAATAACTGGCGTTGAGCCCTTTGTTATTGAGTTCTTTTACAAAACGAGTGGCATTATTGGGATTGGCAAACACGTTGGCGATGATATAAAAGCCAGAGCCAACACCATTCATCCTAACTGTTTTTAGTGAGGATTTTCCAGGACGCCCCATGCCATTATTGACGACATTCTTTTGAAGCACATTATTATCATACCTACTGGTATTTTCTGCCAATCCGGAGTTATCCATAGTGCCTTGTACCCGCATTACCCAAGTATCCTCATGGTATTGTCCATTCATATTGGACTTGTGGGCTGCAATGGCTTCGGATTTATTGTCAAAGTTTTTGAGGTAGACGTAGTTAAGGCCGTTTCTTGGATTTGTAAAATAATCGGCTTCAATACCTTTGGCCTCAAGTTCCTTCATAAAAATATTCATGTACTTTGTGCCTTTGTACACGTTGGCTATTAAGTAATGCCCGGACTCCACATTTGGAATGCTGAAGTTTTTAAACCTTGACTTCCTAACCGTGGTCTTTGGGGCACTGGTCTTGTCCTTTTTGGTGTTTGCCAACGCCACTTTGTCAACCTTTACCTCGGTAGGTTTGTTCAGGTTTTTAACGTTGCTCATTCGCTTGGCGGTGGAAATACTTTTGAACTGTTTGTCCAGGCCGGTTGTGTTTTGGGCAATAGCCTCCGTTTCATTCGCATTGGCCGTTCCGCTGGCATTGTTATTTCCGTCTTTTAGATTAATGATTCGCTTGGAAGCGGTGGTATTGGTCAAACCGTGGTTGGAAAGCGGGGCTTGGGAACGAGTCTGTACAAGTTCATCACTTTCCGCATTCTGGAAGTACAGCTGTTTTGCCTTCTCTTCCAACTCGGGACGATCTCCTTTGGTTTCCCTGCGCACCATTTTCATGACGGTATTGAACCTTCTTTCCAAATCCGATCTACGGTTCCTTTCTATGGAGTCCTGACGCAGCATCAGCTCATCCAAAATGGCATCGTTTTCAGCAAGCTTTTGCTCCAATTCCGCAATTTTTAAGTCTTTTTCGGTAAGGCTCAATTCTTCCATGGGAACTTCTTCCTCCCCATTGCTCACTAAGTCTTCATTGCCCTTTTCAAGAAGCACCCTGTCCTCGGTAAGGTTGGGCACAAAAGAATAGGCCAATGATATCTCGTGATTTACACCAAAATTTTCAAAATTGTTGGACAACCCCTTTTCAACGGTGTACCCCAAGGAAAGGCGTTTGTTCAGGTTAAAACCAATTCCTGCTGCGGCACCGTAAATGTCGTCATAACCCGCCTGCAACCACCCTAGTTTGGGGAGGTCCAGAATAAGGCTTCCACTTAGGGAAATGTCCTCGCCCTCTACATTTCGTACCCGGGCCAAGGGCATTAACCTACCGCTTTCCAGAATCCCGGAGGCCTTTTTAAACTGATGGGTATATTGTAAATGTCCGGTAAACGTTTTTTGATCGAACGTAGTAATGGACTCACTGGTTTTTAGGTTGTAGTCAAACAGATTGTCCGCCAGCACCCCAAAATCGAAATTGCCATAACTGATGTTGAAACCAGGCTGAAACGTAATGAGTGCGCTATCGTCCAAACTGTCCAATAAGGGATCGTCATCCACCGGATTGGCCCTTCCTTCATTGAAACCACTGTTGTAATAGGAAAAATTGGCCCCAAAGGTAAAGTTACTTTTATCGCTCAATTTAACCCCGTAGGCATAGTTGGCCAACAACCCAAAGTTATCGATCAAGCCTTCGCGCTGCGTGTAAAGGCTGAGCCCTACTCCACTTCTATCCCCTATCCTACCACTATAGCTCAAAAAATAGGTTTGAAAATTGTCATCAAAAGAAACCGATTGGTTTCTGTGAAATAGATTGATGTACGATTTGTCCTCCCGAACAGTGGAAAAGGTGGGGTTCAATAGGAACCTATTAAATTTCAACAAGTTCTGTGAGGGCACGTCGTAAGCTATAAAAGGGGCTTCCTCCTGCGCCTTGGTCGTCCCAAAGACAAGAAAAAATAAGATAACGAGTATGGGGCTATACTTTCGCATGTTTGGTTTATCTGATTACCGTAATGGTGCCTTGCTTCAAGGTTTGGTTGGCTCTTCTAATTTTATAATAGAACAATTGGTTTTTTTGACGGAAGCCCAATGATGAGGGCGGCCAATTGTTTGTATATCCCGTTTGATTCAAGAGCTCATCACCCAATTCATTGTAAATGATTACGGTAACATCGGGTTGTCTTGAATAGGTATTGGGAATGACCCATAAATCATTGATTCCATCTCCGTTGGCCGTGATCACATTGGGAATCTGAAAATCATCCCTGAAGGTCACGGTAAAATTCCTGGTGATTTGACAGTTGTCGATGGTTGCAATCAACAGGTAGTTCCCTTCCTGTTCAAGGGTAACGGAATCGGTAGACGACAAAAGGGTATTGGATTCCCCATACCACTCGTAGGAAGTACCTCCGCTTGCGGTAACGGTTTGCGATTCGCCTTCAGGAAAAATAATGTTTTCCTCAGCATCCACGGTGATTATGGATTCATCAAAATTTGCCAGGGTAATTTCATTGGACAGGATTGGGCATCCATCCTTTACTACGGACAGTTGGTAAACCCCCGCTTCATTTGCCGTAAGCGCTGTGGAGGAGGCATTGATGTTCTGACCATTACGGCTCCAGTTAAAGGTTGTCCCGGTTAAATCATAAGTCGTGGACAGGGTAACGGTAACCCCGTTGCACAACTGGGTTCCATTACTGGAAATCGCAATGGAAGCTCCGGAATTGAGCACGACCTCCAAGGTGTTTGACGTTTCGGAAAAGGCCCCTAGATTAGCCTCCAGGGAGTATATTCCATTTTCTGCCGAAGACGTCAATGATAGCGAAGCACCGGTACTTCCGCCAACGGCGGTACCATCCTTGAACCATTGATACGTAAAATCATCGATCAGCTGAGCTGTGACATCAAAGGTATTGCCATTTTCCGTGGCATTAATTTGACTGACCTCCAAGACCACACTGCTGTTGGCACAATTGGCATAGCTGCCGTTATAGTCGACCGTAATATCAAACGCATTGGGAAACACTGCGGTTGTAGTTTCCGAGGTTTTGGTGGAAACGCCACAGGACCCACCGGTTTCCGTTACTGTGGCATAGTAGTCGCCAGGCGCCGAAATCGATAATGTGGTGCTGGTTTCCCCTGCTACGGGAGCCCCATCCTTGAACCATTGAATGTCCGGATTGCTTGCATTGGTGCTTATGGTCAGGGTTTCGTTTTGGCCTGGGAGCAGTACGAGCCTTGCCGCATTGTCCCGGTTTACCGTAAAGCTTCCCGGGTTGGATATCGCGATCGGGGCCGATTGTTCCAAACAAATGCCCGTACCGGAAATCTCTACGCTATAATCGCCTTCAAATCCAACAATTCCACCGTCCACAACGTAGGTGTGCGCATCAACCGTGGGTGCGGATATGGCCGTGCCGTCCTTGTACCAGGTGTAGGTATGGCCCATGCCGGAAACATTGGCTTCCAAAGTAACGGTATCATCCGGACACAGAGTGGTCAACGCCGGCGGGTTTATGGAAAGGCCCAACGGGCTACTGATGATGATGTCAATGGCATTGGATAGTGTATTGGCCGATCCAGAGCAATTGGGACCATAATCAATTTCCACATAGTACATTCCTGACTGGTTAATGGTAAGGGAAGTTGAACTTTCCGATAATCTGGTCCCGCTTCTGTACCAAATGTATTTGTAGTTCCCAGCGGACGGGATATTATGGGGCCTTAAGGTTAGGGATTCCCCATTGCATAGGCTTATTTGCCCTCCTGGAGGAAGCGTTCCGTTGCCATCCCGGCTGATTAGGATGGGAAGGTTAAAGCCGATGTAGTACATCGAAAAGGCGTCCGATACCTCACTGACCAGTTCTGGGGCCGTACTCCTTACCCTGAAACGATAATTATCGCCCTGGGTATCTTGCGGCAAAATGAATTGAAAGTCAAAATCGAAGTTCGTGTTCTTGTCGGAGACCCTGGATAGTTCAACGGGGCTGCCGAAATTCCCATTGGCATCGGATAGTTCCAAAATAAATTCATTGGTACTGCCCACCACTGGGGGGTTCCAGGTAAAGTTCACAAAGTATTCGTTAAAATCATCCGAGGCACAGGCAGCGGTCCAGGCTGAGTTACCGGGTAGGTTCGGGTTGTCTGCGGGAACAGGCTTGTTCAACACCTGTCCACTGGCAATTTGCATGGCAAAAGCGCAGCACATTGTTCGTAGGATACTGTTTAGCATTTTAGGTCTCATGGTATGTTAGCTTAAGTTGATGGCACTTTGGGGATGCCATCACGCATTTTTATAGTTAGTAGGTGCCTTTGGGGGCCATTTTCATACAGTATTCATAAAACAAATATTTTAAATAATCCATAGAGGATAAACTTAATGTTGTGCTTGGCCCTTATTCTGTTGTGAAACAGTGAATTTGTAAGATGAAGGATTTAAAAATATCGTCAAAATGCGCATTTTCACTACATTTGCACCTCAATTTTAGGTATGGCCAACGAGGAAAAATCCCTGAATTTTATTGAACACATTATTGAGGACGATCTTAAAAATGGCTACTCCGATGAGCAGCTTAGATTTCGGTTCCCACCAGAGCCGAATGGCTATTTGCATATAGGCCATGCGAGTTCCATTTGCCTGAATTTTGGTCTGGGAGAGCGCTACGAAGCCCCCGTAAACCTTAGGTTTGACGATACCAATCCGGAAAAGGAGGAAAAGGAATTTGTGGATGCCATAAAACGGGATATTGAATGGTTGGGCTTTACATGGGATCAGGAGTGTTATGCGTCGGACTATTTTCAGCAGTTGTATGACTGGGCAATAGGCTTGATCAAGGCCGGAAAAGCCTATGTTGACAGTCAATCCTCCGAAGAAATGGCCAGCCAAAAAGGAACGCCAACGGAACCAGGAACCCATAGTCCTTTTAGAAACCGAAGCATCAAAGAGAATTTATCCCTTTTCGAACGGATGAAAAATGGGGAATTTGAAGAAGGGGTGCATGTGCTAAGGGCTAAAATTGATATGGCTTCGCCCAATATGCTGATGAGGGACCCCATCCTTTACAGGGTTTTGAACAAAGCGCACCACCGCACAAATACCGATTGGTGTATTTATCCGATGTATGATTGGGCGCATGGTCAGGGCGATTATATCGAACAAGTTTCACATTCCTTGTGCACCTTGGAATTTTTGCCCCATAGAGAACTGTACGACTGGTGTTTGGACCAATTGGTATCTCCCGAAAAATTGAGGCCCAAACAGCGGGAATTTGCCCGTAGGAACCTGAGTCATACCGTTGTAAGTAAAAGAAAATTGTTACAATTGGTCAACGATGGCGTGGTCGCAGGATGGGATGATCCAAGAATGCCCACGATCTCCGGTCTTCGTAGAAGAGGGTATACACCAGAATCCATTCGGAACTTCGCAGATACGATTGGTATTGCCAAACGGGAGAATTTGGTGGACGTTTCCCTTTTGGAATTCCACGCCAGGGAGCACTTGAATAAAATTGCCCCAAGGGTAATGGCCGTGTTAAACCCCTTAAAAGTTGTTATTACCAACTATCCCGAAGGAGGGGAAGAGTGGTTGGATGCGGAGAACAACCCCGAAGATGAAACCGCGGGTTCTAGAAAAGTACCCTTTTCCAGAACGCTTTATATTGAACGGGAAGATTTTAGGGAACAGGCCAACCGAAAGTTTTTCCGATTGAAGTTGGGCGGCGAGGTGCGTTTGAAGAACGGCTATATCATAAAAGCGGAAAGCTGCACCAAAGATACCGATGGGAATATTATTGAGGTGCAATGTACCTATGATCCAAAGAGTAAAAGTGGCAGTGGCACGGAAGAGAGCCTGCGAAAAGTAAAAGGCACCTTGCACTGGGTCTCTGTGGCACATGCCATTGAGGCTGAGATCCGCATTTATGACCGATTGTTTACCGATGAGAATCCGGATGGTCACAAGGACCGGGATTTTATGGAATTCGTGAATAGGGACTCACTCAAAGTGGTCACCGGGTTTTTGGAACCAAGCTTAAGGGAGGCGAAAGTTGGCGAACGGTTTCAATTTCAACGATTGGGCTATTTTAATGTGGACAATGACTCCAAACCGGGAAATCTGGTTTTTAACAGAACCGTGACACTGCGGGATACCTGGGCCAAAATTCAGCAAAAAAGCTGATGTACGAGGTGTTCTGGCGGTTGGGAATTTTCGAAATTTAACCGATTTTTCGTAGGGAAGTGCATTTTATTTCGTCTTATAGCTTCTAAAGCTATGATTAAGATGAAAAAAATAGTTCAGCTCGTACTATTTTTTAGTGTTGTGCTGCTTACCGCACAAGGAAGGAACATATCCAACATTGAATTTGAAGGACTTAAGCGTACCAAGGCGCGTTTTCTGGAGCGCTTGATAAAAAGCAAGGTTGCCGAAGCTTATGATGAGGATAAGGTTGCCGAGGATGTAGAGCGATTAAAACGATTACCCGGAATTGCTTATGCTGAGGCCAAAACACAAGAGGGTTCCCAAGGTGTTGATGTAACCTATACCATAGAGGAAAACTTTACTTTGATTCCTGGAGCGCGCATAGCTACGGCGCCAGATGAAAGCTTTGCCTACCGCCTCTCCTTATTTGAGTTTAATTTTTTGGGAAACAACCAATTGGTTGGAGGCTTTTTTGAAAGAAATGTCTTTAATTCGTTCGGTTTCTTTTGGGAACATCCCTTTTTATTCAGCGATAAACTGGGTATAGGCTTCAACTATCAGGACATCACCCGCCAGGAACCTATTTTCTTTGATGAAGGGGACAAGGATTACCGCTTTAATTCCCAAATGTTTGAGGGGGCCCTGCTGTTCTCCTTTGATTTTAACAATGAGGCAGAGTTGGGCGTGGTCTGGGTGAGGGAAAACTACCTTTTTGATGGGGAAGAACCCTTATTGGATAGGCCTTTGGAACTCAATGCGGATAAGATTTTTTATAGGGCAATCTATCGTTATGTAAATATTGATATTGACTATCAATATGTGGATGGCGTGCAAAGTGAATTTACGGGACAGTATATTCAACAAACGGATGGGGATGCGGCTGGAAGGACTTTTTTGCAAGACTTTTTGTCCTTGCGGAATGATTTTATTTACTACAAGAAGCTGGGGAGTCGCGGCAATTGGGCCAGTAGATTGCGCCTAGCGGCCACGATTGGTAATGAAGACTCGCCATTTGCCCCCTTTACATTGGACAATCAATTGAATATTAGGGGAGTGGGCAATGTGGTCGATCGTGGAACGGCCGCTATTGTCTTAAACACCGAATACAGGCATACTTTTTATGAGAAAGGCTGGTTTGTGGTTCAGGGGAATGCCTTTATTGATGCTGGTTCATGGCGTAATCCCGGGAACCCTTTTTCCCAATTGTTCGATGGGTCGTCCACTAGATTGTCACCAGGGATAGGGTTCCGGTTGATCCATAAGCGAATTTTCAACGCGGTTTTTCGACTTGATTATGGTTTCGGGGTAGGTGATAATGCGTCCAGCGGAATCGTTTTTGGAATTGGTCAGTATTTTTAGAGATGTAAAAATATAACAACTGGTATTTAGGAAAGAAAGTGTTCCTCTTTAGTTTTGGGCAAACGCACTTTCCATTCCGATGGGAATTCCAAATTTTGGGTCTGCAAAAAACATCGCCCTCCATAATTCATGGAGGGCGAGGCCCAAAGTTCAACTATTAGGTTTTCAAAATGGGATTAGGCCTACTTGCCCCCGCTTTTAGGACTGGATTTTTTCATCTGTTCACCAATCATATTGCTAGCGGTAAAAGAGGCCACCATATTGTTGAGCATATCACTGCCGGCCTGTGGAGAGTTGGGCAGTAGGATCAAATTGGTATTGGTTTCCTCCCCAATGGATTGTAGGGTATCGTAATGTTGGGTTACCACGATCAGGGCCGAAGCTTCTTGGGAGTTGATGCCCACTTTGTTCAATACTTCCACGGATTCTTCCAGGCCCCTGGCGATCTCACGTCGTTGATCGGCAATACCCTGCCCCTGTAATCGTTTACTTTCGGCCTCGGCCTTTGCTTTTTCCACAATTAGGATTCGAGCGGCATCACCTTCAAATTGGGCAGCAATCTTTTCCCTTTCGGAAGCATTGATTCGATTCATGGCTTCCTTTACCTGGGCATCAGGATCAATATCGGTCACGAGGGTTTTAATAATGTCATACCCATATTCGGACATGTACTCCTGGAGTTCGCGTTTTACGGCGATGGCAATATCATCTTTTTTGACAAAGACATCATCCAGTTTCATTTTAGGTACTTCGGCACGGACCACATCAAAAACAAATGAAGTGATCTGATCATGGGGATATTCCAATTTATAAAAGGCATCATACACTTTGTCACGTATCACAACATATTGCACGGACACCTTTAGTTTTACAAAAACATCGTCCAGTGTTTTGGTCTCAATGATAACGTCCAACTGTTGGATTTTTAAACTTAACCTGCCGGCAATGCGGTCAACAAGGGGAATTTTCATTTGTAGTCCAGAGTTGCGAATGCTTTGGAAACGGCCAAAACGCTCAACAACGACCGCGGTCTGCTGCTTAACGATAAAAAAGGAGGCAAATAAAATAATAAGCGCAAAAAAAACGATTGGTATTAGAAAGAAAGTGCTCATTGCATAGTGTTTTTGATGAATATGGAAAATACGAAAGTCTTGGATAGTATAGGTCTTTAAAATGAAAGTTTTGTTACAATTCGCTATCATTGTAACAAAATGGGGACGGTACGGTCTTATGGGATAAACCTGTCACTAATGGCCATACCATCCAACCCGTTGAGCAACCCTAAAGTGAACATTAAAACAAAACTGGCTTGCTTTTGGGCTTCCCTCATGTTTTTATATATCTACGCTGATTATTTTGGTCTGATGACTCCCGGAGATCTGGAGGATATGATGAATTTAAAAACTCCAATGGGCCCTACCACACCTGGTATGTTGATCGGCTTTTCTGTTTTGCTCATCATTCCCGCATTGATGATAATGGCCTCGGTAGTTTTAAGACCCCAATGGAATAAATGGTTGAACATTGTCGTAGCCCTATTGTATGCGGTGATTTCCATTTTAATTATTATTGGTGATATGGGAAATGAATGGAAGAAATTCTTCGTGCTCTACCAATTTGTGGAACTATTTGTTTTTGGGATGATTATCTGGTATGCCATAAAATGGCCCAGAACACCTTAGGCAGCTACCTTTTGGTAGGCGGTGATATCGGTTTTCGTAAACGTAAAAAGGTATACGGCGAAAACAAATGGGTTAAGACAGCGTATTAATTGCCTTACGTATCCTAAGTAAACACTCCTCTTTCCCCAATACCGCCATAATATCAAATAAATGGGGCCCCATCATATCCCCAACAATGACCAAACGTAAAGGTGGCATTACTTTCCCAAAGGAATACCCTTGTTCCCCAATCCAGTTTTTAATATTGGCCTCAAGGGTGGCCGACGAATAGTCTTCCACGGACCCTAATACTTCCGCAAGGTGTTCCATGATGGTCGGGGTATCTTCCTTCCACTGTTTTTTGACTGCTTTTTCCGCATAAGTGGCCGGGGTTTCAAAGAAGTAGCTTCCCAATTCCCATAAGTCCTGGACAAAGTTCGCCCGTTCTTTGATGAGTGAAATCACTTTTTCCACATAGCCGTCGTGCCGAACATTGCTGGGAATTTTATGGTCATCTAAAATCGAATCAAATAGGAGGGCCAATTCCCCATCATTCTTTTTCTGCAACCATTGATGGTTATACCATTTGGTTTTTTCTGGGTCGAATCGAGCACCGGATTTATTGACCCGCTCCAGTGAGAACTCCTGGACAAGTTCTTCCAACGAGAACAATTCCTGTTCTGTTCCTGGGTTCCAACCCAAAAACGCCATAAAATTTAGAACCGCCTCAGGAAAATATCCAGTTTCCCTATATCCCTGGGATTCCTTCCAGGACAATGGAAAGACCGGAAAGCCGCCTTTTTCACCATCGCGTTTGCTCAGTTTACCTTTTCCCGTAGGCTTCATAATTAAAGGTAAATGGGCAAAAATGGGTTTCTCCCAGCCAAAAGCATCATATAACAAATGGTGCAAAGCCAAAGAAGGAAGCCATTCCTCTCCCCTAATGACATGACTTATTTCCATGAGATGGTCATCTACAATATTGGCCAAATGGTAGGTGGGCATGCCATCGCTTTTAAAGAGTATTTTATCGTCCAGCACATTGGTATCTATTTCGATGTCCCCTCGGATCACATCCTGTAAGACCAATTTTTGGTCCTGCGGGGATTTAAATCGAATAACATAGGGTTGGCCGGAATTGAGTTTGGCATGGGTTTCTTCTTCTGATAGGGAAAGGGAATTGTCCAGTTTTAAACGATTGTGCCAGTTGTAGATAAAGGTTTTACCCTTGGCCTCATGATCTTTTCGATGAAAATCCAATTTTTCAGAGGTATCGAAGGCATAATACGCATGTCCTTTGGTTATAAGTTCCAAAGCATATTGTTTGTATAAATGCTTGCGTTCACTTTGTCGGTAAGGCCCAAATGCCCCGGGCTTGGTAGGATCCTCATCAAAAGGAATTCCGCACCATTTCATGGCTTCAATGATGTATTCCTCCGCGCCTTCCACACGGCGGCTTTGATCGGTATCCTCTATGCGAAGGACGAAATCACCACCGTTTTTTTTGGCAAACAAATAATTGAAAAGTGCCGTACGGACACCGCCAATATGTAAAGGTCCGGTAGGACTTGGTGCAAAGCGAACACGTGTTTTTTTACCCATAACATAAAATTCAATTGCAAATATAGGGCAAGGCATGTATGGCTACAGACAGATGAATTTGGGAAATTGGACTGATTTAACATAATATTTTGGTGTGGATTTTTGTTCAATAACTAATTTGGAAGAAAGAATTGAGTATTGAATAGTTTTCAAAACGTTACAGCGAAACTGGAAGCCTTTAGTAAAAGGTACTACAGCAAGGTGCTTGTAAAGGGGATTTTGTTGTTCTTGACCTTTGGGTTGCTACTTTTTCTGCTGGTTACCGCTACGGAATACCTGCTTTGGCTGTCCACAACAATACGATCCGTCCTTTTCTTTGGCTTCTTGGCCATACTTGTGGGGTTGGGATACCAATATGTATTGGTTCCGATACTGTATTTGGTGAAACTCAAAAAGGGTATTACGGAAAGGGAGGCTTCACGGTTGATAGGGAAGCATTTTCCTAAAGTAGGGGACAAATTGCTCAATTTGTTGGAGCTTTCTAAAAATTCGGTGAGAACGGACCTGCTTCTGGCAGCAATTGAGCAACGTTCCGTTGAGTTGAAACCCTTGCCTTTTGGCGATGCCGTAAACTTTAAAGATGGTTTTAGGTATGGGCGTTATTTGGTTATTCCCCTATTGATTTTGGGTTTGGTATGGGTTTCTGGAAGCATCGCGGATTTTTTCAACTCCTACAACAGGGTGGTCAATTATGATGTGGCCTATGAACCTCCGGCTCCGTTTCAATTCATTTTAAAGAATGGAGATCTAACGGTTTTGGAGGATACGCCTTTGAAAATTGAGGTGGGTACACATGGCGAAATGGTTCCGGAGGCGGTATTCATGGAAGTTGGGGGAGAACGAATGTTAATGCAGGCAACGGGCAAGGGGACGCATGAATTTACCCTGGAACCACCACTTACGAACTTTACATTTCGTTTTAGCGCGAATGAAGTGGATTCGCGGGACTATACGGTAAGGGTGACCAAAGTTCCGGCAATTGCCGATTTTAGGGTAAAGGTAAACTACCCGGACTATTTGGGGTTGGCCGAAAAGGAAATTAGGGGTACTGGTAATATGACCATTCCGGAAGGAAGTCGAATTAGTTGGTATTTGGAAGGTTTGAATACAACGACCATTGAATTTATTACCAAGGATACGACCGAATCCTTTGACCGAACGGAAAATGAGTTTCTTTTTTCGAAGCGGGTTTTTAATACTATGGATTATGAACTGTCCACTTCCAACCAAGAGGTAAGTCATTATGAACGTTTGGGCTATCGATTGAATGTTTTAAAGGATGCAGCGCCAAGGATTAAAGTAGAACAGTTATTGGACTCATTGAGACCCAATGAAATCTATTTTTCCGGCGGGGCCTCCGATGATAATATGGTGGACAGCATTCATCTGGTGTACTATGAAGCGGGAAGACTAGATGATGAAAATAGGATAGAGTTGTTAAGGCCAAACACCAATGTTGCACAATTCTATTACACCTTTCCATCGGGGATTGCCATTGAAGAAGGGAAGGTGTACGAGTTGTATTTTGAAGTTGTGGACAATGATGGGCTCAGAGGGGGGAAACGAGTGAAAAGTCAGTTGTTTAAAACCGCTTTATTGAATGATAAAGAACTGAAGGACAGAGACTTAGAAAATCAAGAGTCATTGATTAAGGGATTGGATAAGAGCTTGGAGCAGCTGGAAGAGCAGAGTGATGTTTTAAAGGAAATCAACTTGCAACAAAAGCAGAAAGACAATCTGGAATACAAGGAACGGGAAAGGATACGGCAGTTCTTGAACAAGCAGCAACAGCAGGAAGAACTGATGGAGAAGTTCAGCAAGGAGCTAAGGGAAAACTTGGGAAAAGAGGAGAAGGATAGTGAAATGAACCAATTGCTGCAGGAACGGTTGGAGCGTCAGGAATTGGAAGCGAAAAAGAACCAGAAGCTGTTGGAGGAGTTGGATCGGGTAGCGGATAAAATTGAAAAGGAGGAACTAAAGAAACGATTGGAGGACTTGGCCAAATCCCAAAGTTCGGGCAAAAGGAACTTGGAGCAGTTACTGGAGCTTATCAAGCGCTATTATGTAACGGAAAAAGCAGCGCAACTTGGGGAAAAACTAAATGAACTTGCTGAGAAGCAAAAGGTATTGTCCGAACTTAAACTGGAGGAGGATTTTTCCAAAGAGGAACAGCAAAAACTGAATGAGGATTTTGAGGAAATCTCAAAGGAGTTGGATGAGTTAAAAGGGGATAACAGAAGTTTGAAGAAGCCCATGGAATTGGACTTCAATAAGAACCAACAAGAGTCCATTAAAAAGGATCAGCAAGAAGCGTTGGAGGAAATCAATAAACATCAGGGGGAGGAAAACGCGGGGTTGACCGGAGAAGAAAAAGAAGAAATGCAGAACAAGGCTTCCCAAAAGCAAAAGTCGGCAGCGCAAAAGATGAAGGAACTTTCTGAAAAACTTCAGGAAAGTATGGCGGGGGCAGCCGGGGGGTCCAGTGTGGTGGAGGATGCCGAAATGCTACGGCAGATTCTGGATAATTTGGTAACATTTTCCTTTAAACAGGAAAACTTATTGGACAAGGTCAATGGGAGCGATGTTGAGATTGGGGAATTCTCTACTACGGTTAGGAGACAAAAGGAATTACGGCAGCTTTTTGAACATGTGGACGATAGTTTATTTGCACTTTCATTGCGACGGGCGGAACTATCTGAATTTGTGAACGAACAGATAACGGAAGTGTATTATAATGTGGACAAGACCCTTGAGAGTGTTGCCGAGAACCAAATTTACCAGGCAGCATCCTATCAGCAGTATGTGTTGAATGCTTCCAATTCGCTGGCAGATTTTTTGGCGGATATCCTGGACAATATGCAGCAAAGTATGATGAGCGGACAAGGTCAGGGACAAGGAGAAGGTTTTCAATTACCGGACATCATTAAGAGCCAGGGTGAACTTCAGGAAAAGATGAATGGTTCCCAGGGTTCTGAAAAGGGTAATCAGAATGGAGAAGGAAAGGAAGGTGAGCAAAGTGGAGAAGGACAAAGAGAGGGAAGTTCCAAGGAAGGTGGAAATGAGGGCAAACAGGGAGAGGGCGAGTCCGAAGGGGAAGGACAAAAAGGAAAGCAGGGAAAAGATGGAAAGGAAAATGGAGGCAAAGGAAAGGGGAATGGCGATGGAGAATCTGATGGATCTGGAAACAATGGGTTGTCAGAAGAACAGCTAAAGGAGATTTATGAAATTTACCAGGAACAGCAAACCATTCGGCGAACGCTGGAGGAACAATTGCAGAATATCATAGATCGGGATAAAAGGGACTTGGCAAAGAAACTGGTCATTCAAATGGAACAGTTTGAGGATGCCTTGTTGGAAAACGGGATTACGGAGCGGACGGTTAACCGAATGAACCAGATTCAACATCAGTTGTTGAAATTGGAGAATGCCGCTTTGAAACAGGGAGAGAAAAAGGAACGCGAAAGTAGTACCAACAAAAAGGATTACAGTACACCCATCTTGACCAAACCTGAGCTGTTATCACCTAGAAACAATGAAATTGAGATTTTAAACCGACAAGCATTACCTTTGCGGCCTGATTTTCAGAATAAAGTAAAGGAATACTTTGGTAATGGCAATCCATTATAATTACAAAACGGATTTTAGACTGTTGTCAGAATTCGATTATTCCGATTGGGTTAGTAGGATAGTATCTTCCGAGGGATATGTTCTAGGAGAGTTGTCCTTTATTTTTTGTGGGGACAACTATTTACATGAGATGAACAGAACCTATTTGAATCACGACACCCTAACGGACATCATCACTTTTGATTATTCGACAGGGAAGACGATTTCCGGAGATGTTTTTATATCCATTGAACGGGTGGCCGACAACGCCAAGGGATTTGATGTTCGGGAGGAAGAAGAGTTGCGACGGGTAATGGCACATGGTGCATTGCACCTATTAGGGTATAATGATAAAACCGAGGAAGAGTCATTGGTGATGCGCGCAAAGGAAAATGAAAAAATGAAATTGTTCCACGTGGAACATTGAGTTATGTTTGAAAAAGAATATGATGTAATTGTGGTTGGAGGTGGCCATGCTGGAGCGGAAGCTGTTGCCGCTGCTGCCAACATGGGCTCCAGGACGTTGTTGGTAACAATGAACCTGCAAACCATTGGACAGATGTCCTGCAACCCGGCTATGGGGGGTATTGCAAAAGGACAGATTGTTCGGGAAATAGACGCCTTGGGGGGCTATAGTGGAATTGTTACGGACAAATCGGCCATTCAATTTAAAATGCTCAACAAATCCAAAGGCCCGGCAATGTGGAGCCCCCGAGCTCAGAACGATAGGATGCGCTTTGCAGAGGAATGGCGGTTGGCCCTTGAGCAAACACCCAATGTTGATTTTTACCAGGAGATGGTTTCGGGCTTGTTGGTCGATAATGACCAAGTCGTTGGGGTTAGGACATCTTTGGGTATTGATGTGAGGGGAAAGGCGGTTGTGCTTACCAACGGTACGTTTTTGAATGGATTGATTCATATTGGTGAGAAACAATTTGGGGGCGGAAGAGCAGGTGAGAGGGCGGCAACGGGCATCACGGAGCAATTGGTGGATATCGGATTCGATAGCGGGCGAATGAAAACCGGTACACCGCCAAGGGTGGATGGGAGATCTTTGGATTACGACGTTATGATTCCACAACCTGGGGACCAAAACCCGGAAAAGTTCTCCTATTTGAATACACCTGTATTGGAGAAGCAGCGTGATTGCCATATGACGCACACAAGCACCTTGGTTCATGATTTGCTTAGGGAAGGATTTGATCGCTCACCAATGTTCAATGGACGGATCAAAAGTATCGGCCCCCGATACTGCCCTTCCATAGAGGATAAAATACACCGCTTTTCCGATAAGGAGGCACATCAGATTTTTGTAGAACCGGAGGGATGGAACACAGTTGAGGTTTATGTAAATGGATTTTCAACCTCGCTGCCGGAAGATGTTCAGTATAGGGCACTGCGTTCCGTAAAGGGTTTTGAGAATGTAAAGTTTTTTAGGCCTGGCTACGCAATTGAATATGATTATTTCCCACCGACACAGTTAAAACACACCTTGGAAACCAAGTTGATCAAAAACCTTTATTTCGCGGGGCAGATCAATGGCACTACCGGCTATGAAGAAGCAGCGTCACAAGGCTTGATGGCAGGAATAAATGCCCATTTACAAATTAATGAAAAGGACCCCTTTATTTTAAAAAGGGATGAGGCCTATATTGGGGTATTAATAGATGATTTAATTACCAAAGGAACGGAGGAACCGTATCGAATGTTTACCTCCCGGGCCGAATATCGGACATTATTACGGCAAGATAATGCGGATATTCGGTTAACACCAAAAGGGTATGCATTGGGTTTGGCAAAGAAGGAGCGTTTACATAGAATGGAAGAAAAAAAGGAAAAGTCCGATGCTTTTGTTTCTTTTTTCAGGAAAACGAGTTTTTCTCCAGACGAAATCAACCCGATTTTAGAAGAGATTGGGACGGCTAAGGTGAAACAATCGGACAAAATGTTCAAGGTGTTTTCCAGGCCAAAAGTAACCATGGACCATATGATGCAGTTGGATTCGGTCATGGAATATGTTAGCAGCAATAGTCTGGACACTGAAGTAATGGAACAGGCAGAAATTCAGGTGAAGTACTCTGGATACATTGAAAAGGAAAAAAACAATGCGGACAAATTGCAGCGCTTGGAAAATATTAAAATCCCGGAGGGCTTCGATTATTCAAAATTAAAGTCGCTTTCTTCCGAGGCGAGGGAAAAATTACTGGAGATTCAGCCCGTTACAATTTCACAAGCTTCTAGAATTAGCGGCGTGTCCCCATCGGACATTAGTGTGCTTTTGGTGTTTTTGGGAAGATAGGGCAGATCGTTCCACGTGGAACAATTAGGATTTTGGCCTGGTTTTTGATTTGCTTTTGTAACCAAAAAACCTAGACCAAAATGAGAAACCTTTCCATTATCCTTTTGGGATTTTTTCTAATGACATCCTGCATACCGCTACGTGTTGCCCCAAGGATTTCCGACTATAAAACCGTTAAAGGAAAGCGCTTTAAAAAAGGACTTCCCAAGAAAACGGTTTTTGTTTTTGAAGACCCAAAACAAGCTGGGCATTTTTATGATTATATCAACACAAAATTTAACCTCCAAGACTATTATGTAGATGTGGAGGTGCCGTTTCAAATTGATGGCAACGATTATTTCTTTTCCTTTTATGAAGTAGAAAAAAAGGATAAGGCGATCAATTTGATTCCTCTTCTTTTTGATGTGACCATGAATGCCGCATTTGCCAATGAGGAGTTTGAAACCTATACGGCCACCGACGAAAATACCATTTACAGAAGTGGCAATTACTATATTGTAATGGAAGTGTTCTCCAAATTGGAAAAAGACTGTTTGCACGATGACTATGCAAATCGAGCAAGGGTTTTGACCTATCTTCGCAGCCTAAAAGAAGAATACCTTTCCACCTATAATTACAATGAAGTCGTATTTAAAAACGAATGACTTTTTTCTATCGAATGAAGCTTTTGAATTGCTTTATGATGAGAAATTGGACATGTTGGTCACCTCTCCACAACCCGTCAACATAGAAAAGTATTACGAGACGGATAATTACATTTCCCATTCCGATGGAGAAGGCACGCTTCTGGAAAAGGTGTACCAGCGAATCAAAAAACGGAACCTCCAAAAAAAAGTTGCTTTGATCGAAAAGTACACTAAAGACCAAAAGACCCTTTTGGATGTTGGAGCGGGAACAGGGGATTTTTTACGTCACGCAAAAAACAAAGAATGGAAGGTTTTTGGAGTGGAACCCAACACAAATGCACGAAAACTGGCATCACAAAAAGAAATTGACCTGGAAGAGGATTTGGTCACTATTCGGGGAATGAAGTTTTCGGTCATTACCTTATGGCATGTGTTGGAACATTTGCCCAACCTCAAGGAAAACATTAAACGGTTGTCCCATATGTTGGAAGAAGGGGGAACCCTTATTGTCGCAGTCCCCAATTTCAAATCCTACGATGCTAAATCCTATGGCCGCTTTTGGGCGGCCTATGACGTACCACGTCACTTATGGCATTTTTCCAGAACAGCAATAGCGCGATTGTTTCTAAAGGAAGGAATGGAACTGAAAAAGGTAAAACCCATGTGGTTTGATTCCTTTTATGTTTCCCTTTTAAGTGAGGAATATAAAACCGGTAAAAAGAATTGGATAAAGGCTGGATTGCTCGGTTTGGTTTCCAATATCAGTGGAATGATCAACAAAGAATACAGTTCCCATATCTATATCTTGCAAAAAAGCAAATAGAAGCCCCTAGAAAGCAGTTTTGGGTAACTTCCTATAATTATTAAGGGGATTGTGAGAAACGCCCTGAAGGGTTCTTTAAATTACACAAAAACCATAGCCCTTCTCTATATTTTGTTCCTATATTTATAAACAATACTTATGGCGCTCGAAACAAACAATTTCCTTTAGTGTAAGGTCAGAGCCAAGGCTTTTGTTATTTTTGCGTGCTTATAAAACACAAACATGAAAAAGTTCCTTTATACTGCACTGGTTTTGGGCCTCGTTTCCTGCCAACAAGATAAGATCGGTTTTGTTGACAACGTAAAATTGATGGACGGCTATCAAGAAAAAATAGAAGTGGAGAATAAGTTCAAGGCCAAAGCCGAGCTCATGAACAAGAAGCGGGACAGTATTGCCCAGGCGTTTCAGCTGGAGTATCAAGCCCTACAGACCAAAGCACAAAGTTGGTCCCAGAAAAAAGCGCAGGAAGAACTGGGGCTATTGCAACAAAAGAGCCAGTTCCTTGGACAACAGATGCAACAAGAAGAACAACAGCTACAAGCCGAAGGTCAAACAGAAATGGATAGTGTGGTCAGTAAGGTGAAAAAAGAAATCAAAGCTTACGGAGCGGCCAATGGTTATACGTATATCCTAACCGGAGGTGAAGGGGGAAGCGTACTTTATGGCGTTGAAGCAAAAAACCTGACCACTGATGTCCTCAAAATACTAAATGATAAGTACAAGCAATAAAAAGCGTATAGAACACTAATAAAACCCTGATTATCAGGGTTTTTTATTGCAATAAAAACAACAAAAGCACTGTGGGCACCAAATAAATGACTATGGTTTTGGCCCCCTCATAATCTTTGGCCACACGCTGGCCCAATAAAAGCATTAAAAGGGTAATCCCGGAAACCAAGGCGCCATACAAGGCAAAAACGGCGTTGTCATGCAGCAGCAAATGCACCAATCCCAAAACGCATAGCAGCCCCGAGGCAATTTCCATCACGGTAATGGTTCCCAACAAAAAGGGAACCCCATTTTTAAAGGGTGATTTCGCAAAATGGCCCTTTAACCAGGAAAGGTTGCCTTTCCAATCCATTACTTTATCAATACCGCTCTGTAAAAACACAATGATCAAAAAAACGAGTAAAATGCCCTGGGCATAATTTCCCTCAAGATGTAGGTGCATAGTATTTGAAGTTTAAGAAGCCTTTACATGCAAAAGGCGGGTTAATTTAATGGATAAATCCGTAAAAATAAGCCTTGAATTTCCATTGCGTTCCACATGGAGCATTGCCGATTCCAATTCTCCAAAAATTGCCTGGATATTGTTTTCGTGAATGAATGGAGCAAATTTTTTCAGCTCAAAATTGTCCATATGCATTTTGGAATAGACCAGTTCAGGCGCATTATAATTCAATAATAGTGCTTGTCTAATAATGGAAATACAATATTTCAGAAACTTTTTCTGAACTTCACGACCAACTTTGGCAAGCTCTTCGCTCCATAGGATCAGATCGCGAATGGCCGCTTTGTTGCCTTTGGCCTTAAATGCACTCCGGACCCACTGTACAAACCATTTTTCAAAGATCAGGTCCTCAGAATCCTGGTTCATTAAATCCAAGGCCTTATTAAAGTTTCCATTGGCTTCGTGTGCCAATTGTTTTGCCTGGTCCCGATCCAAGCCTTTTTCAACCAAACCCTCTGCAATAATAGCTTCTGGCAATGGCGGGAAGTGAAGGACCTGACAGCGGGATTTAATAGTGCTGATCAATTGTTCCTCTTCTTCGACCAACAACAGGATCACCGTCTGTTTAGGGGGTTCTTCAATTAGTTTTAGAAGTTTGTTGGAGGCGGCAACATTCATTTTTTCAGCCATCCAAACAATTAGGATTTTGTAACCGCCTTCATAAGACTTTAAAGAGAGTTTCTTGACAATATCCTGCGCTTCGTCCACCCCAATCTGTCCCTGCTTTTTTTCAATCCCCACAAATCGGTACCAATCAAAGAGGTTTCCATAAGGCTGTTCCGATAAAAACTGCCGCCATTCCTGAAGGTAATTGTCGCTTACCGCGTGACTTTTTATCTTGTCGGAATTGGAAACAGGAAACGCAAAATGAATATCCGGATGCGTAAAGGTGGTACATTTATGCAAACAACTATTATAGGCGTCAGAGTCCTTGGGATGGGACTTACTTATAACATATTGGGCATAGGCCAATGCAATGGGGAGGGAGCCGCAGCCTTCCGGACCCACAAAAAGTTGGGCGTGCGGAATTCGCCCCCTATCGGCAGAGGTAACCAGATGACTTTTTAGGTGTTTTTGGCCTAAGGCATTTTTAAAAAGCATAGACCCAAATATAGCGTATTTAAGGGCGTTAACTTGAATTTAAAACCCAGTCCGAATTGAGGCCTAAATTTGTTTCGGCAGGACTCGGAATTACTTACTTTTGAAACTCAAACCAAGAAAACCTATGAAAACAATAGACGACTATATTTTTGAAGATAAAAAGGCTTTGATCCGTGTAGATTTTAATGTGCCTTTGGACGGGGAATTCAATGTAACCGATACCAGTAGGATCGAAGCTGCAAAGCCTACCATTCTAAAAGTTTTGGAAGACGGGGGCAGTGCCGTTTTAATGAGCCATTTGGGGAGACCAAAAGGGCAGCGGAATGAGGATATGTCCCTAAAACATATCAGTGAAAAGGTCTCTGAAATCATAGGGGTACAGGTAAAGTTTGTAGATGATTGCGTGGGTGAAAAAGTAGAACAGGCCTATGGAAACTTACAAAGTGGGGAAATTCTATTGTTGGACAACCTTAGGTTTTACAGTGAGGAAACCAGTGGCGATAAGGATTTTGCCGAAAAACTTTCAAAATTTGGGGATGTCTATGTGAACGATGCTTTCGGTACCGCCCACCGTGCACATGCCTCAACCACCATTGTTGCACAATTCTTTCCGGAAAACAAGTGCTTTGGCTATTTGCTGGCCAAGGAAATAAAAGCAATAGAAAAGGTAATGCAGACCGGGGAAAAACCGGTGACCGCAATTCTTGGGGGAGCAAAGGTTTCTTCCAAAATTACCATAATTGAGAACATCCTGGACAAGGTAGACCACCTTATTATTGGCGGGGGTATGACATATACGTTCGTGAAAGCGCAAGGGGGACAGGTTGGGGACTCCATTTGTGAGGACGATAAATTGGACCTGGCCTTGGACATTCTAAAAAAAGCCGCGGAAAAGAATGTTATGGTGCACCTACCCGTGGATGTGGTGGCCGCCGATGCTTTTGATAATGGGGCCAATACACAGACCGTTTCGGTAAACGAAATTCCGGAAGGATGGCAAGGATTGGATGCAGGACCAAAAACCCTGGAGAAATTCAAAGAGGTCATTTTACAGTCGAAAACCATTTTATGGAATGGCCCGGTTGGTGTTTTTGAAATGGAGAGCTTTGCCAAAGGAACGATCGCTGTGGGAAATTACGTTGATGAGGCTACACAAAAAAGGGCCTTTTCATTGGTCGGTGGAGGTGATTCGGTTGCGGCGGTCAAACAATTTGGTTTTCAGGACAAGGTCAGCTATGTATCTACCGGTGGTGGCGCGATGCTAGAAAGTTTGGAAGGGAAAACACTGCCAGGTATCGCTGCAATATTGGGCTAATCAATACGTTATCGATTAACGGAATTTATCCGATTTTTTTAGTTTTTGACCCTATTGTTTTTGAATTAGGGAAAAAAACTGCATTTTAGTTGGTCCCGAACCAAACTGTGTACAACGATGAACGTAAGATTTTTTGCCCTATTCCTGTTATGTGCATTTCTTGGGCCCTATTCGCTAAGTGCCCAAGAAGAAAAAAAGGATAGCCTAAATGTAGCGGTTGATTCCTTGAATAGGGAGCGGCCCATTCTGCTCCAAACCCAGGACAACACTATTCAAGATGCTTCCCTACAGGTTCCAGTGGCAAAAACGGAAACCGAACAAGCTTCGCTCAGGGATATGGAGCAAGCCTATACTTATGACAGCCTTTGGCTAAAGGAACTGGCAAAACACGAGGATTATTTCAAGGAAATGTATGCCCAGGTTACCCGAATGGATGTGGACACCACGGAATTCCTGGAACTCCCTACGGATACCTTAAAGGCTCGCTTACAACGGTTGGATGAAAAAACACCGTTCAACATTGCCTACAACCCTTCCTTGGAACGGGTGATAAAAACCTTTTTGACCAAAAAAAGGGGGCTAATGCAGCGTATGTTAACGGCAAGCCAATTCTATTTCCCGTTGTTTGAACAAGAGTTGGACAATCAAAATATTCCTTTGGAGGTGAAATATTTGGCCATTGTGGAGTCCGCACTCAATCCCAGGGCAAAGTCCAGGGTAGGTGCTACCGGCCTTTGGCAATTTATGTTTTCAACGGGAAAGATATACGGGTTGGATGTTAGTAGCTATGTGGATGACCGCAGTGATCCCATTGCATCAACCAAAGCAGCGGGAAAATACCTGGCCAAATTGTATGACATATTCAACGATTGGGATTTGGCCTTGGCGGCCTACAATTCCGGTCCCGGAAATGTCAATAAGGCCATCCGTCGCTCGGGAGGATATAAAAACTATTGGAACATACGTAGGAACCTTCCACGTGAAACGGCAGGTTACGTACCGGCTTTTTTAGCGGCCATGTATCTTTTTGAGTATGCCGAAGAGCACGGTTTAAAGGGGGAAAAAATTGAGAGGCCCTATTTTGAAACCGATACCGTTCATGTAAAGGAGCTCATTACCTTTGATCAGATTTCGAGCCTGGTTGGGATTTCCAAAGAAGAACTGGAGGTACTGAACCCACAATATAAATTGAATATCATCCCCAAAGTAAAGGGAAAGACCTATACCTTGCGCCTTCCGGTGAAACACATGGGCAAGTTCGTATCCAATGAGCAGGCCATCTACGCTTATGCAAAGACTGAGCTGGACAAACAGGAAAAACCCCTTCCACGCCTTGTCAATAGTAGTGATCGTATTCGATATAAGGTAAAAAGTGGGGATTATTTGGGGAAAATTGCCCAACGGTACGGGGTTGGCATAAGTCAGATCAAACGATGGAACGGATTGCGAAGCAATAACCTCCGTATTGGACAGCGCTTGACCATTTATCCAAGAAAACCCGTTACCACAACACAATCTAAAGCGGTGGCCACGAATCAATCCAAGACCAAACCAATTGCACTTCCCAACGACCCTTCCAAGGTGCACGAAGTTCAATCTGGGGACTCCCTTTGGACCATTTCCAGAAAATATCCAGGAATTAGTATTGAAAATTTACGAGAATGGAACGGTATTCGCGGGAACAACTTGAAACCGGGAACAAAGTTGAGACTGTGCAATTGTTCTTCGTAAATTAGGAGCATGAAAAATCTGGGAACACTATGGGTCGCAGCGGTATTGCTGGTGGCCATTTCTTGTAAGGAATCCAAAAAAAAAGAACGTTTTCTACCACCTTCCACAGGAAGCGTTAACTCCGTGATGGTGGTTATGGACAATGAACTGTGGAGGGGTGCCATTGGGGACAAGGTACGTGAACTTTTTGCGAGGCCTGCCCTGAGCTTAATGCCGGAACAACCCATCCTATCCTTGACACAAATCCCCCCCAATGTATTTTTGGGGGCAACTGCCCATTCCAGATCTGTACTGTTTGTGCAGCAGGATTCCGTTACGGTTTCCCATGTTAAAACGGACGTATATGCCCAGCCCCAAAAAGTGGCTGTGGTAAAAGGAACAAATTATGCAGAACTGGTCGGCGGTCTGGAAAGTGTAGCTGAAAACGCCATAACCGAATTTAAAAGGATTGAAATATCCGAAGCCCAGGAGCGATTCAAACGCTCATTGAACAAGGAGAAGGCGCTACAAGAGACTTTTGGGGTGTCCATGACCATTCCTTCTGCGTATAGGGTGGGGAAACAGGAGGCCAATTTTGTTTGGTTGGACAGGCAAATTCCCAAAGGGAACATGAACATTGTGGTGTACAGTATGCCAGAAAGTAGTTTTTCCAACGATTCCACTTTTGTGCGGGACATTGTTTCCATGCGCGATTCCATAGGTAAAAAATATATTCCGGGACCGGATGATGGCACCTTTATGATAACGGAAAAAGCCTTTGCCCCCTATTTGTTCCCTGCCGAGGTTGGCGGCCTAAAGGGAGCTGAGGCCCGAGGGATATGGGAAATAAACGGTTATCCGATGGCAGGCCCATTTTTGACCTATATCCTGAATGATCAAAACAATAACCGTAAGCTGATCGTGGAGGGCTTTACCTTTGCCCCTTCCACCCAAAAAAGGGACTATATGTTTGAGCTTGAGGCCATTCTAAAAACACTGAGAGTGCAATAAAAAAGGCGGGAAATTTCCCGCCTTTTTAGTGTTGTTTTATCGTGTTGTTTTATCGTACACAAAAATGAACTCCGAACGCCTGTTCAACTGATGTGCCTGCCTTGAACAAGAGGCACTATCATGACAATCGTTCAACAATCGGTCCTCCCCATATCCCTCGGCACTGACAATTTGATTGGCGGACACCCCTTTTGACAACAGATAATCCTTGGATGCCTGGGCACGTTTTCCGGATAGGTACTTATTGTATACAGTACTACCCCTGGAATCTGTATGCGATTCAATCTTCAGTTTTATATTTTGATTGTCCACTAAGTAATCTGCCAATCTATCCAATTCCTTTTTGGCATCTTCACGGATGTTGGAGCTATCAAAATTGAAGTATACGGCTTTCGTCTTGAACGCAGGAAGGCCTTCCGCATTTTGGGCCACTATGGCATCTGCAGGCATTAGTTTGTGTGTAAACGTAATTTCAATATTGTCTTTGGTGGTTACGGACTCCAGGGCTTCCTGATAATCGTCTTTGGTGATGGCGAGGGTATAATCGTAGTTTGAAATCAAGTTTTCAAGTTTAAAAGCCCCATCTTCCCCAGTTTCCAATTCAGCTATCTTAAGGTTATTGGAATCGAATAAAGTGACATTCGCATTTGGCACAGGCGCAGCGGTGACGGCATCAATGACCATTCCATTAACGCGATTCCTGTTTTCAATACTATTTTCGGGCTGTTCCTTTTTGAAGTAATAAATGTCATCATCACCCTTCCCCCCTTTTCTGTTGGAAGCCAAATAACCGGTTTCCTTGTCTTTTAGGAGCATAAATGAGAAATCGTCCCTAATACTGTTAAAGGGTTTGCCCAGATTTATGGGTTTTTCGGCAACACCGTTCCCAATATCACTTTGGTAGATATCCAGTCCGCCCAGCCCGGATTTTCTATTGGAGGAAAAGTAGAGCTTATCTTCGGTAACAAACGGGAACATTTCCTTTCTGCTGGAATTGATTTCCGGCCCAAGGTTCCTAGGCTCCGAAAAGGCACCGTTTTCATCAATATCCACAACATAAAGGTCAGTGTAGCCATACCCCCCGGGCATATCCGAGACAAAATACAACTGCTTTCCGTCCTTGCTAAGGGCTGGATGGCCCGTGGAGTAATTCTCGTTGTTAAAGGAAACCTCTTTTGCCGGACCCCATTTTTCATTGTCATATTTGGACCTAAAGATCTTTAAATGGTTAACGTTCTTTTTATCCCTTTTTTTCCTGTTGTTATTGTTTCTGGTAAAGTACATGGTATTTCCATCCGGAGAAAAGGAAGCAGAGGCTTCATGATGCTTTGTGTTTATGGTCTTTGACAGTTTTTTCACATCACTGAACTCGTAACCATCCCCTTTTGTTTTGGCCTCGTAAAGATCCAGAAAGGGTTGATTGTTCCATTTATACCGTTTGGTTTTTAAGAATCCCGTGTCGGCCGAAGAAGAAAAAACAATTCGCCCATCAGGTTTGGGGATGGGACTGAATTCCGAATACTTGGTGTTTATCTTTAGGTTTTTGAGCACAATCTGTTCCCGGTACTTGAGATAACTTGGGGTCGTATTTTCAAAATCCTTTCCGGCTATAATAGTTAGGACCCTATCTGCATTTTGCTTTCTTCCAATGCCCTTAAGGACATGTGAATATTTGAATAGGTCATCTTTGGATAGAACATCTTCATAATTTTCAAAAAGGACTGTATACCATCTGGAAGCATTTTCCATATCCCCTATAAAATAATAGGAGTCCGCAGCTTTTTGCAGCGTTTGCATGGCCGGAACACCATTCATATAGGAAAAAGCCTGTTCATAGTGTTCAGCAGCTTCCGAATACCACATATTATCAAATGCCTTATCTGCTATTTTTAGTAGCTTTTTGGCCGTTCTATTTTGGGTTGGGGATGAGGTAGTGGTCTTGTGAACAAAATCAGCAGTACCTGCTTCATCAATAGTGGGGTTGGGCGATACCTCTTCCTCCATAGTTGTTTGAAGATCGGTAACGGTAACCTCTTGGGCTTTTAGGGAGATTAAGCCAAGAGAAAAAAGGGATACCAAGAAAAGCCTCATTACATTAAAGATTAGGACTGGGCATGAATCCTTGCGACAACGAAATTCAACGGATACCTGCCAAAACGTTAACGCCAAATTAAGGCCTTGGTTATAAGTAAATTAATTTTTGTTGTGAAATGGAAAATAAGTGCTGTAAAAGCGAAATTCCAGAAGATTTTAAATCAAGGATAACGTAAGAAAGTTCCTTTTAGGAGCTTGCCCCATTTTTATCCTCCAACTTTTCATCTTCCTTTGAGGCATCCTTGAACTCTTTGATACCACTACCAAGCCCTCGCATAAGCTCAGGGATTTTCTTTCCTCCGAAAAGCAAAAGAACCACTACAACTATAAGGACAATTTGCCAAGGACCAAGCATACCTAGAAAAAAAGATAGGGAAATCATATTGTTAAATTCTTTTGTTAAGGTTGTAAAAATACAAAAAACCCATGTGCTTTGCTGTTAAAGAACGAAATTGGGCCATAAACATTGTAAAGGAAAGCATAAAACTACTTGTAAATTCCAAAAACTTTTACAACTTCGGTGTTTTGGCCCAACAAGTCAAATCTAAAATTATCTTTGCGTCCATGGCAAACAAGAAAAGGAAGGGAAGGGAAATCAAAAAGAAACTGCTGCATAAGTATCGATTGGTGATACTTAATGAGAGTACCTTCGAAGAGAAGATTTCCTTTAAACTGAACAGACTCAATGTTTTTGTTACCGGTACGCTATTCATTATTGTCTTAATTGGCCTGACCACTTTATTGATAGCCTTTACCCCACTCCGTGAGTATATTCCCGGATATTCCTCAACAAGGCTCAAAAGACAGGCCACCGAACTTACCTATAGAACCGATTCCCTGGTCACCGTCCTTAATTATACCAATAGGTATTTAGACAATGTGCGGTTGGTACTCCGTGGGGAGGTGGAGAATAATGAAACCAATCGCGATTCCCTTTTTGAACGTTATAAATTGGACCCTTCAAAAGTTAACCTGGATCCCATTGAACAAGATTTAAGATTGCGGGAAGAAGTGGCCTTGGAGGATAAATACAATTTGTTCGAACGAAATCTCGAGGATTTTGGCAATGCGCTTTTCCCCCCGGTCACAGGGACCATATCCCAAGGTTTTGATGCGGAAAAAAAGCATTTCGCCATTGATGTTGTCGCAGCTCAGGGCTCCCCTGTAAAAGCAGTTGCGGATGGAACCGTGATTTTTTCGGAATGGACGGCAGAAACGGGCTATGTCATTATCCTTGAGCACCGGGACAACATTATTTCCGTTTATAAGCACAATGGCTCCTTAAGCAAGTCCCAAGGGGATCTGGTACGCTCTGGGGAAGTTATTGCATCCGTTGGCAATACCGGGGAACTCACCACAGGTCCCCACCTTCATTTTGAACTATGGCTGGACGGAAAACCAAAGGACCCTGCAGATTTTATTGACTTCAATTAGCGTTATGTCCCTAAAGTCGTTTGCCGCCAAAATTTTTGCCCGTAGGATCGTAAGGAGAAATCTGAAATGGATAGCGAATCCCGTTACCACCCAGAAGCGGGTTTTTGAAGAATTGATTGCACGTGCCAAAGGGACACAGTTTGGGAGCGACCATGATTTTTCCAATATCAAAACCCATCAGGACTTTGTCAAGAACGTTCCCATAAGGGATTACGAGCAACTAAAACCTTATGTAGAGCTGATCAAAGAAGGAAAAACGGATATCCTCTGGCCGGGGAAGCCCGCGTATTTTGCCAAGACCTCAGGCACTACATCGGGAGCAAAGTACATTCCCATTACCAAGGAATCCATTAAACATCAGGTAAATGCGTCCAGGGACGCCATCCTGACCTATATTCATGAAACCCGAAATTCCAAGTTTGTGGATGGAAGGATGATTTTCCTGCAGGGCAGCCCGGAACTTGATGAGATTGGAGGTATAAAAATGGGGAGGCTATCTGGCATATCTGCCCATTATGTCCCCAACTACCTGCAAAAAAACCGTTTGCCAAGTTGGGAGACCAATTGTATTGAAGACTGGGAAACCAAGGTGAACGCCATTATTGAGGAGACCGAAAATGAGGATATGACCGTCATTGCGGGAATACCTTCCTGGGTACAAATGTATTTTGAAAAGCTTAAGGAAAAACACGGTAAGGACGTTGGAGCGCTCTTTAAGAATTTTGAGCTCTTCATTTATGGGGGAGTGAATTATGAACCGTACAGGGCCAAGTTTGAAGGGTTGATAGGTAGGCCCGTGGACAGCATTGAGCTTTTTCCGGCAAGCGAAGGGTTCTTTGCCTATCAGGATACTCAAAAGGAAAAAGGGATGCTTTTACTTTTGAATTCAGGTATCTTTTACGAGTTTGTAAAAGCAGACGATTTTTTTGGGCCGGCCCCTGAACGCCTAACCATTGGGGAGGTGGAATTGGGCGTCAATTATGTTATGATCATTAGCACGGATGCCGGGCTTTGGAGCTATAACCTAGGGGATACCGTTCAGTTTATTTCTTTGGAACCCTTTAAAGTAATAGTGTCGGGGCGAATTAAGCACTTTATTTCCGCTTTTGGGGAACACGTTATCGCCAAGGAAGTGGAACAGGCAATGCAGGAAGGCATTGAAAACACGGATGCGGAAGTGAACGAGTTTACCGTGGCCCCACAAATTACACCAGCGGATGGCGAACTTCCCTATCACGAATGGTTGATAGAATTTGGGAAGCTTCCTTCGGACATGGAAAAGTTCATAGCAATTCTGGATCAATCCCTCCAGGACCAAAACAGCTATTACTTTGATTTGATTGACGGAAAAATCCTTCAGACCCTAAAAGTATCCTGTATTGAAAAGGACGGATTCAAGAACTATATGAAGTCCATTGGAAAATTGGGGGGCCAGAACAAGATCCAGCGCTTGTCCAACGATCGAAAACTGGCAGATTCGCTTCAATCCTATACCATTTAGCAGTAAATTTTATGAACTCAAGACGAGTTCTAGTTTAGCTTTTTTCCAAACAACTGGAGGATAGGGTTTAGTTCTGTCCAATTCATGTATTTTTGTGCGGAAATAATTACATGGACGCCAAAACAAAGGAAACAACAAGGGCTCAGGAATCCACAAACGCCATTGAACGTTTGTACGTGACCATGAGGCATTTGTTCAACCGGGGGTTTTACAAACCCTCCGGAGTCTCTGGGAATGCCCTTAAAAATGCACTTCTTGTCCTTAGGCCGGAAATATATGGCTCAGTGGCAGAGGAAAAGGGGGAGCTCAATGGATTGATTTATGTTTTGGAACGTTTACCCGATGGGATAGAGCAATGCCGCTTTATCAATTTAACGTCTGATGAGGGCTTCTCAAAATCACATTTAAAGCCGATTATTCCCCCAAAAAGAAGAAGGAACTGTTATCGGATCGACGAGGAACAGATGAACATTGAGATTACCAGGGGGCGATCGGATATTTATGATATTCTCACCCATCTTACCTTTCTCTTTATAGAATCGAACAAAATTTGTGAACGGGTCTTTTTTGAGGAAGATCAATCCACCGTTCGGGATTGGGATAAATTGGTTGCCTTTGTGCAAAGCAGGAAGAAAACCGAGCACGCCAGGGAAGTTGCCTTGATCCATGCCGCCAATATCCTGGGAAGGACTTTTGAGGAAGTTGTGGAAGTGCACAACAAGCTAAGTACGGAAAAGCAAAAAGACCGTTTTCTTGAAATTATCTATTGGCTGGGAAAACTGTCCATTGAAGAACAGACTACGGGAAATAAAAGGACCATTACGTTCAGTCCTTTGCTCAGGGAAAGTTTGGGGCACCATATCCATGGGGAGCGCTGGGCAATCACCGTTAAGGAAAAAATGCTCGAATTGGATTTGATCAACCGTCCCATACATATTATCAGCGCGAATATGCACAGCGTTATGAACACGCTTTTTGCCCGAAATGCACTAAAGGACGAGCTACCAAAAACAGCGCCCCTGGACATTTACAAAACCCTTAGTCTTAACAAAAAGGAGGCGCTTCAAGAAAAGGTTTTGAAGGTGGCAGTGGAAAATGGAATGGTCTATATTGATGATACCTCAGGGGCAAACATTGATGTACAGCTTTTCGATACGGCAAAGTTCAATGAAGCTGCTTGCTGTTATGCGTTTCCAAAAACAAAGGATAAGGTCGGCAAACCCCTTATATTTGTCATGGATTATGCATTTGGTGAACAAGCTTTTGAGACCATTGATGAGTTGTTGAAACCTTATGAGGTTGATGGAAAAAAACATTTTTTGGACGTCCATTCCATTTCCATAATGGGCAAAGCGGGAATTTTGGATGGCAAAAAAGGAGACTTGATGATTCCTTCAGCACATATTTTTGAAGGTACGGCGGACAATTACCCCTTTAAAAATGAGCTCTGTGCAGCTGATTTTGAAGGCTATGGATTACAAGTTTTTGAAGGCACTATGGTAACGGTTCTGGGAACCTCATTGCAAAATAAAGATATATTACGGTTTTTCTACGAATCCACTTGGAATGTCATAGGATTGGAGATGGAGGGTGTTCATTACCAAAAGGCCATCCAATCTGCCTCCAAGATTCGTAAAAGCATACGTAAGGATATTAAGGTCAGGTATGCGTATTATGCTTCGGACAACCCTTTGGAAACGGGCAGTACCCTGGCATCCGGAGGGTTGGGGACCGCAGGGGTAAAACCGACCTATTTAATAACAGATAAAATTTTGGAACAACTATTCAATTCATAGACAATGGCTGAGCAAACAAATAAAAACACTTCAGATGAAATTGATTTGGGACAACTTTTTCAATTGATTGGAAGAGGTTTTCAAAAACTGTTCAATTTCATTGGATTAATTTTCAGCGGAATTTTTCATGCTATAATTACTTTCCTTCTTTTTCTGCAAAAGAATTTTGTTGTCTTGGCGATTACCGTTATCGTTGGGGCTGTAGGAGGGTTCTTGGCCGATTCATATAAGACTCCGATGTATATTTCCAAAATGGTGGTGGAGCCTAACTTTAACAGTGTGCAACAATTATATAACAACATTGATTTTTACAATGATTTGGCCATGGCTAGGGACTCATTGACACTATCAAGGGCATTGGAAATTTCCGTTAGTGAGGCCACGACTATAAAGAAAGTTTTTGTGGACTCCTATTCCGATGAAAATCAAAAAATCAAACTTTTTGATGAATTCATTCGAGAGTTGGACACCACAACGGTAAAAGCATTGGACTATCAGAGGTATTTGGAGAACTTTAACTCCATGGATGCTAGGTTTCATCAAATATCAATAGTGAGTACTGACAATTCCATAGCTAAAAAAATACAAGACGCCATTGTTGGTTCAATTTCAGCCAACGATTACTTTAAGCTACAGAAGGAAATCAATGATGAGAATTTGGATTTACAGGAGAAGATTTATAACCAACAACTCTCTGAGATAGATTCGTTACAGCAATTGTACAAAAGGGTACTGGAAAAAGAAGCGGACAAACCAATGCAAGGAACCAATATTAATTTAGCAGAGAATGGCGAAGCCCAGAATAAGGAGCTGGCGCTGGTTCAAGAGCGCGACATTTTAAAAAACAGATTGGTATCATTGAATCTCGAAAGGGCGAACAAGTCTGCAATTTTGAATGTCATCAGTGATTTTCCAACAAGAGGGGTAAGGATTAAGGGGATTTGGAGGAGCTACAGATTTGTTTTACCAATACTTTTCCTAGGGATAGTATTATTTGTTCTTTTACTCGTTCAATTGAACACTTTTTTAAAAAAGCATTCTATATAAAACGGGGCAAAAATGATCAAAAACCTCATTGTATTCGGGACACGGCCAGAAGCCATTAAGATGGCTCCTTTAGTCAAAGAATTTGAAAAATACCCAAAGAAATTTGAAACTAAAGTTTGTGTTACGGCGCAACATAGGGAAATGTTAGATCAGGTGCTATCCTTTTTTGAAATAGCCCCTGATTTTGATTTAAACCTAATGAGACCAAACCAGAATTTATATACCCTTACGGCTGACATTGTTACCCAGCTCAAACCCGTACTTGAGGAATATAGGCCAAATTATGTATATGTGCATGGGGATACTACAACAACAATGGCTTCAAGTTTGGCCGCCTTTTATTTTGGCGCTAAGATTTGTCATGTTGAAGCGGGGTTAAGAACCTTTAATCTGCGATCTCCATTTCCAGAAGAAATGAATAGAAACGTTACCAGTGTGATTTCTGATTTTCACTTTGCCCCGACAAAAACGTCCAAAAAAAACTTACTTAATGAAAACCAGAATGGAGAAACCATCCTGGTCACAGGCAATACGGTCATTGACGCTTTAAAATACAGTGTTGAAAAAGTGACCTCCAGCGATTTTCACGATTCCGAAGTAGAGCAATTGAGGGAAACCTTGGATACACAAAAAAGGATAGTATTGGTCACTGGACATAGAAGGGAAAACCACGGGCAGGGATTCATCAATATTTGTGAAGCTTTGAAACAATTGGCCATGGCCTATTCAAATATTCAAATTGTTTACCCTGTCCACCTGAACCCGAACGTACAAAGACCGGTTCATGATATTTTGGGAAATGTCGAAAACATCAAATTGATTGATCCTCTTTCGTACCCAGCCTTCGTCTGGTTAATGAACAAGTCTTATATGATAGTTACAGATAGTGGGGGTGTTCAAGAGGAAGCCCCTAGTTTGGGCAAGCCGGTTTTAGTAATGAGAAACACCACGGAAAGACCAGAAGCGGTTGATGCAGGGACTGTTGTTCTAGTAGGGACGGATACAAACCGGATTATTTCTGAATCAAGAAAGCTTTTGGAGAACAAGGAAGCTTATTCAAGCATGAGCAAACTCCATAACCCTTACGGAGATGGCAGGGCCTGTGAAAAAATTTTGAACTATATATCTAAAATAATATAATGGGAAAAAGTCCGGAAGTAGTCATGTTGGGGCTAGGTTATATTGGCCTTCCTACGGCCGCATTAATAGCCAAGAATGGAATCAGAGTCCATGGTGTGGATATTAACCCCCAAGTTGTTGACACCATAAATGCTGGAAAAATACATATCGTTGAACCCGAACTGGACGAAGCGGTTGAAACAGCTGTTAAGGAAGGTTTTCTGGTGGCGGGTATTTCCCCAGTGGATGCCAACAACTATCTGATTGTGGTACCCACTCCGTTTAAAGATAAGAACGAACCTGACATCTCTTTTGTTCAAGCAGCTACAGAAGCCATTGTCCCCTTATTGAAGGAGGGGGATTTGTACATCATTGAATCCACCTCTCCGATTGGAACTACTGAAAAAATGATGGATTTGATTTATGGAATCAGGCCGGAACTCAAAGGGAAATTGCATATTGCCTATTGTCCGGAACGTGTATTGCCCGGGAACGTTATGTTTGAATTGGTGAACAATGACAGGGTTATTGGCGGAGTTGACGAAAAATCGACCAATAAAGCGATTGAATTCTATAAACGCTTTATTAAGGGAGAATTACATAAAACCAACGCCCGTACTGCGGAAATGTGTAAGCTTGTTGAAAATTCCTCAAGAGATGTACAAATTGCTTTTGCAAATGAGCTGTCCCTGATTTGTGATAAGGCAGATATCAATGTTTGGGAACTAATTGAACTGGCAAACAAACATCCACGGGTTAACATATTGCAACCAGGCTGTGGCGTAGGAGGACATTGTATTGCCGTTGACCCATATTTTATTGTGTCAGATTACCCTATGGAGTCTCAACTGATAGGTAAGGCAAGAGAGATAAACAACTACAAATCTTTTTGGTGTGCAGAAAAAATAAAAACGGCTGGACTGGAATTTCAATTAACCAATGGAAGAAAACCCAGAATTGCCCTAATGGGATTAGCTTTTAAACCTAACATTGATGATTTAAGGGAATCTCCAGCCAAGTATATTGTACAAAAAGTACTTCAAAATGCCAATGATGAAGAGTACTATATAGTTGAACCAAATATTAAGACACATAAAGTTTTTAAGCTTACGAACCAGAAAGAGGCTGCAAAAAATGCTGATATCATAGCGTTTTTGGTGGGACATAAAGAGTTTAAAACATTAGAACTCTCTGCCGACAAAATGGTGTTGGATTTTTGTGGGATAAGAAATGAACAATTCCTTAAAGAAAAATAAAAACAGTTCATGAAAAAAAAGGCGTTGATAACAGGTATTACAGGACAGGACGGAGCATATTTGAGTGAATTTCTACTTAAAAAAGGCTATGAAGTACATGGTATAAAAAGAAGATCTTCATTGTTTAACACCCAAAGAATAGATCATATTTATGAAGACCCCCATATTGAACGTCAAAAATATTTTTTGCATTATGGGGACATGACCGACAGTACAAACCTTATTAGGCTCATACAACAAATCCAACCTGATGAAATTTACAATTTGGCTGCCATGAGTCACGTTCATGTTTCATTTGCAATTCCTGAATACACGGCTAATACAGATGCATTGGGTACTTTGAGAATTTTGGATGCTGTTCGTTTATTGTCCCTTGAAAAGAAAACCAAAATCTATCAAGCTTCGACCTCAGAACTTTATGGAAAAGTACAAGAGGTGCCACAGTCTGAAACCACCCCTTTTTATCCCAGAAGTCCTTATGCCGTTGCCAAAATGTACGCTTATTGGATTACCATCAATTATAGGGAAGCGTATAATATGTTCGCTTGCAATGGCATTCTTTTCAATCATGAATCGCCTATAAGAGGCGAGACGTTCGTTACCAGAAAGATTACTCGCGCAACGTCTAGAATAGCTTTGGGACTACAAGATAAATTCTATTTGGGCAATTTAGATGCGCAGCGTGATTGGGGTCATGCAAAAGACTATGTCCGAATGATGTGGATGATTTTACAGGCCGATGAACCAGAAGATTGGGTGATTGCCACCGGCACCACTACCCCAGTCAGGGAATTTGTTCGTCTCAGTTTTGCTGAGGTTGGCATTGAATTGGAATTCAAAGGTAAAGGAGTGGATGAAAAAGGGTACGTGAAGGCGTGTAACCATCCAGACTACCAACTCCCAATTGGAAAAGAGGTACTCAATGTAGACCCTAGATATTTCAGGCCTACAGAGGTTGATTTATTGATCGGAGACGCTTCAAAGGCCAAAAACAAACTGGGATGGGTGCCAGAATATGATATTAACATGTTGGTTAAGGATATGATGGCGAGTGACCTCAAAGTAATGCAAAAACAGCAATACCTTCAAAAAGGGGGATATCGGGTTAAGAACTATTATGAATAATAAATGAAGATTCTCTTAACGGGCTCAACAGGAATGGTGGGCAGCAACATTCTCGAACATCCTTTTACCCGGAATCACAAATTGTTACATCCAAGAAGTACAGCATTGGATTTGCGCGATTATGAGATGACCAAAGCGTATATAAAAAAAGAGGAACCTGATTTGATTATTCATGCGGCAGGACTGGTAGGAGGCATACAAGCAAACATAAATAATCCAATTGGGTTTATGATAGACAACCTAGATATGGGAAGAAACGTTGTTTTGGCAGCAAAGGAAAGCGGAGTCCAAAAGTTCCTGAACATAGCAAGTTCATGTATGTATCCAAAAGAGGGTGAAAACCCATTAAAAGAGGAAACTATCTTGACTGGACCTCTAGAACCTACGAATGAAGGCTACGCTTTCGCCAAGATTATGGTGACCAAACTATGCCAATACATAAGTGAAACTTCAAAAGACTTAAGATACAAGACAATCATCCCTTGCAACCTCTACGGCCGACACGATAAATTTTCTTTGGAGTTTTCACACATGATTCCTGCAGTGATTCGAAAAATACATGAAGCTAAAGAGAAAGAAGCAAATGAAGTTGTTATTTGGGGGGATGGTCAATCGAGAAGGGAGTTTATGTACGCTGCAGATTTGGCAGATTTTATAGGGTATGCCATAAACAACTTTAAAAAAATGCCTCAAAACATCAATGTAGGTATCGGCCGTGATTGGACAATTGAAGAATATTACCGCATTATTGCAAAGGTGATTGGATATGAAGGACGCTTTACCCATGATTTGACTAAACCGTCGGGCATGAGGCAAAAATTAGTTGATGATTCTAAACTAAGAAAGTTCGGCTGGGCACCATCAACCAGTATAGAAATAGGCATAAAAAAAACATATGAATATTTTAAAAAAACTATAAAATGATTAAGTACAGTTTGGCTTCCTCAACATGGGATGACAAAGAATTGAGGGCTATTCAATCCGTTATTGATAGTGACATGTATACCATGTCAAAAGGTGTTAGCGGTTTTGAGACCCAATTTGCCGAATATGTTGGCTCAAAGTATTCAGTTATGGTGAATTCTGGTTCATCTGCCAATCTCTTGGCTGTGGCTGCCCTATTTTATACGAAGCAACCCAAACTTAAAAAGGGAGATGAGGTCATTGTACCAGCCGTTTCTTGGTCGACCACCTACTATCCCTTATACCAATATGGATTGAAACTTAAGTTTGTTGATATCGATTTAGAAACACTGAATTTCGATCTTGATGCTTTGGAGCAAGCTGTCAACTCCAAGACAAAAATGATTATGGCCGTTAATTTGTTGGGCAATCCCAACAACTTTGATTGCATTGCTGACATCATCGGAGACCGGCGGATACTTTTGGTTGAAGATAACTGCGAATCGATGGGGGCACAGTTCAAGGGAAAGCAAACAGGCACCTTTGGGGTGATGGGCACTTTTTCTACTTTTTTTTCACACCACATGTCCACTATGGAAGGGGGCCTTATCGTTACGGATGACGAAGAATTGTATCATGTTTTGCTATCGATTCGTGCTCATGGATGGACTCGAAATTTGCCGGACGAAAACAAAATTTCAAACAAAGGCAAAGATTGGTTTTCGGAGTCATTTAGATTCCTTTTGCCAGGCTATAATGTAAGACCTCTAGAAATGAGCGGTGCCATAGGCCAGGAACAATTGAAAAAACTCCCTAGCTTTTTGCAGCAAAGACGGAGGAATGCAGAATATTTTGTGTCATTGTTCAAAAATCATGAGCATTTCCTTATTCAAAAGGACCAAGACAACAGTAGTTGGTTTGGGTTCAGTTTGATTATCAAACCAGGTTCAGACCTCAAACGTGCAGAAGTGGTTGACCAACTTCGCGAAAAACATATTGAATGCCGACCAATCGTAACAGGTAATTTTACAAAAAATGAGGTGCTCAAATATTTCAAGTATGAAATATTCGGCGACTTGAAAAATGCAAGGCACCTAGACGACCATGGGCTATTCGTAGGCAATCATCAAGTACCCTTGAACAAGGAAATTGAATATCTTTATGAAGTTCTTGGGTAATGAACTTGACAAATTACAATGGCGTAGCCTGAACTTCATAAAACAAGTTAAGGTTTCATTCCTTTTTAAGTTTTTTTCCATTCTTATTTCCTTTCTTCTTGTTAGGTTCTTGTTAAAGTACCTGGATATTGCCGATTACGGACTTTGGTCTGTCATACTCTCTTTTTTACATTGGATTGTCTTTTTTGACTTGGGTATTGCCAATGGGGTAAAAAACAAGCTGGCGGAAAGCTTGAGCGAAGAAAACTGGGACGACGCGCGTGCCTATATCTCTTCGGGATATATTGCGCTTTTTTTCTTTGCCTCTATGGTATATTTAGTTGTATTGGCCTTTTCTGGCTTGATTGACTGGCAACGACTGTTCAATGTCTATGACTATAACAATTCTTTTTTGGCAAAATTGGTGTTGATTATCCTTTTTTTTACGCTTTCAAATTTTGTGCTGTCACTAATCAATGCTGTGTTCAATGCGGTGCAACGGGCCTCTTTAGCAGTAGTAAACCAATTCTTGACACAATTACTTTCCTTAGTTGTGGTGCTTTTATTAATCACTTTAAGCACCTCAAACCTTCATTTGTTGGCCTTGGGGTATGGCCTATCCATGTTTATAAGTAATTTGGCCCTAACGATTTGGTATTTTTCAAAAAATAAAAACTTAGTCCCAAGACTCAAGTACTATGATAAGCAAAAACTGTCGCCCATCATAGTACTAGGTCTTCGATTTTTTCTATTACAGGTAACCATGATGGTTATCTTGACCACCGATAGGTTCATTTTACTTCAATTAACTGATAGAAGTGAAGTTGCCCGATATGACGTAGTGTACCGTTACTTCAATGTTGTAATGATTTTCCACACCTTGATCAATGCCCCATTGTGGTCCATGTATACCGAGGCCTATCAAAAAAAGGACCATAAATGGATTGAAAAGACCATGAAAAACTTACTGATACTTTGTGGTGGGTATCTAGGGGGCTTGACAGCGTTGATTCTTATGGGCGATGTTGTAATTGATTTTTGGATAGATAATGATTCGCTCGATTTATTAACCTCTAACTATATTTTTATGGCCGTGCTGATTTTTTTCAGTATAATACATTCAATCTTGGCCTACTTCACCAATGGGATAGGGAAAACCAATATGCAACTTTATACCTCGATTATCGGAGCTCTGATTAATATTCCTTTATCGATATACTTTGTTAACGAATTGAACCTAGGCTTGAATGGAGTGGTTTTGGCAACGATTATTAGCCTTTTCCTTTTCTGTGCCCTGGGACCATTTCAAGTTATTAAGGAAATCAAGTGGCTCAGGAACGAATCAGGAATGGCAACTAACTGAAATTGAAGATAATGGGGCTTGCAATCTTAATACCAGTCTACAACCAGATTTTTTATACCAAACAGTGTATCAAAAACCTCAAAAAGGCCTTGGTGCATTACCATACTATTATCGATACTCGAATGAACTCGGAGATAATTGTCATTGATGATGGATCGACCGACGGCACATCTGAATGGCTTGCGGAAAATCACCACGATGTCACCGTTTTGAAGGGGGATGGTAACTTGTTTTGGTCAGCGGCAATCAACATGGGTATTGAACATATGCTCAAAGCATCGGAACACTCCCATATTTTGTTTTGGAACAAAGACTTGTATATAGAGAGCGACTACTTTGTGACGCTACACCGTATTCTTCAAACCACCAACGACAGGACTATTTTGACCTCAAAAATGTACCGTAAGAACACTCCTGACCTGATTTTCTCCTTTGGAGGCACCTACAATCCCAAAACGGATAAAAAGGTGAACATTGGCACCGGAAAAAAGGATGGCCCCAAATTTGAGAAGATTACCAAAGTGGATTGGTGCGGGGGCATGGCGGTTATTATGCCGGTCGCCATGTTCGGAGAAATTGGCTTGTGCGATGCAAAAAGCTTTCCGCAGTATGATGGAGATACCGACCTTTTCTTGAGGGCTAAGGACGCGGGCTATGACCTTCACGTATATCCGGATTTGAAAGCTTGGAATCTTCATGAAAACACGGGAAAAAAAGATGTTTACTCGTTCAAAAATTATTTGTGGTATTTAAATGATATAAGATCCTTTAAAAACTTAAGAATAAGTTTTCGGTTCTTGAAAAAACATTCTATCGGTTTTTTTCCCTATTTTTTTTTCGTTGTGAGATATGTGAAATTTAGCCTCAAATATTTTACAAAAACTTTGTTGTCTTATACTAAATGAAAAAAAAACAAATGCTGTTTGATTTTGAAATGATTTTAATATCATTCAGCATCGCTATTTTCACCTTGGGCTATACTTATTTCAGTTTTTTTATAGCTGGTTATTGCGCTTTAAAATTGAAAAGTCTAAAATACCCTGCTATTCTTGTGATATTGTTTTCTTTTGTCTTTACATCGGGTACTCTTATTTCCTTTTGGAATATTTTAATATCAAAATATGACTCCATCTATACTTCGGACATCTTATATAGAATTCGATTTTTTTGGATTCGAATTTTCTTTTCGATAGGAATACTAATATATGTATGTAGATTATCTTATCAGCAAATTTTGAGGTTTGTCTACTATATCTCTGTACCGCTAACCATTGCAGGTCTTTTTCAATTTTTAGAAGCTCCTTTCGAGAGGGTAACAATGCTTGCATCAGAGCACAGTGCTGCAGGCATGTACTATGTTTTTATGCTACCATTATTATTGGAATATTATAAGATTAGTAAGAAATCTAGATTTTGGATTATCCTTTTTATAATACTAGGACTATTTATAAGGTCTAAAGCTCAAATCTTAGTTTTACCTTTAATGTTGCTTTATTTTGTTTTTAAGTCCGAAAACAAAAAATTAAAAAGAACAGTAATGGGTATTGTCCTTGTTGGGATTGTATCGCTACCTTTTATTTTACGGATACCACAACTTAATAGCATTAATCATTTCATTACGGTATTACGTGAATATGGTATTGGGGGATTAACGGAGAAAAACCAAATATGGACATCTTTTACCTTGCGCTTTAGTTCTTTTCTTACAGCTGTCCAGTTGTTTGGCGAGAATTTGCTTGGAACTGGATTTGGGGCATTTCATCCAGAATACATCTTAAAAATGACCTCAAATAGTGTACAAGCCCAAATGACAGGAATTGAAATTACTGGAACATTGAAAAATGAATTGTATGCAACACCAAAAGCCATTTTTTTTGAGTATTTGGTTAGTTGTGGATTGTTTTTTTTAGTGCCAATTATTTTTCTAATCATAAGGTTTTATAAAAGTCCTGTTTCTAATTTGATCAAAGCCTCAATGTATAGTCTCATCATAATCTCGTTGATGGTAGAGCTGTCCCCCTTTTTAACTTTTTTAGCGATAAATATGATGCTACTATATAAATCAACAAAAAAAAATGGAAAACATAATATTCTACACCAGGGACAAACAAGAATTGAATGAAGCAACTTTTTTATATGTTACTATCATTAACGAATCACTGAATACCAATCGTAATTTACCTATTACAAATAAACTATCGGATATTAGTAGGGGCCATGTTGTCATTACCATTACAAGTGTTGATTTTCTTAGGGTTAAATTAAGATATCCTTTCCTAAAGTGTATGAATTGGTTTCAGGGAGTAGCGCCCGAAGAATCACTAATGAAGCACAAACAAAAGTACAAATTTTATCTCCTGTCCCTGGTTGAGCATTTGACTTTAAAGTTCTCACATTTTAATTTTTTTGTGTCACAAAAAATGTATAAGCATTATAAGAAGAAGTATAATTATAGAGGAAACAATTTTTATGTAATGCCTTGTTTTAATTTGGAAATCTCAAAAGGGATTCTTAAAAAAAAGAAGAATAAAACTATAGTGTATGCAGGTTCTATCGCCCCTTGGCAAAAAGTAGAATTTATTGTAAAAACTTTTGGGGTTCTTAAAAAAATGGATAATCAATTTAAACTAGTTCTTTTGACCAAAGAGCGTAGTAAAGCCATGAAAATACTTGTTGAAAACAATCTTCAAGACGTTGTCGAATGTAAATGTGTAGGTGTCTCTGAGTTACAAAAGGAATTGTTAAATTACAAGTACGGTTTCTTACTTCGGGACAACCACATTGTAAATAATGTTGCTTCTCCTACCAAAATGAACTCATACATGGCCAGTGGATTAATCCCTATTTATAGCGAAACCATTGGGGATTTTTCAGAAAGGTTCAATAAAATGAAATATTGCATACCAATTAAAGAATCTTATGATGAGCACAAGATAGCTTCCTTAATATGTGAGTTTGACAGAGAAAATATTGATAATTCAAATTTATATAAGGAATTTCAATCTTTTTTTAAGGAATACTACAACAGGTCCTATTATGCTTCTGCCATAAAAAACATATTTGAGATAAAAAATAAGAGATGAAAAAAAGACGAGAAATATTATGGCTTGGAGACAACATAATTCGTTTGGTCATATCTTTCCAGTATTTTAAAACAAGTGAAAACAGTTTTTACTCTACACATCAACGGCAAATGGTTGAGGACTTAAATAATATCTTATCTGGGCAATCGGCGCAATAACATATTTTTAAAAACACGAAATGAGATCTACGATAAAGAATAGTGACTCAAATAGACTATATATATTAAGTATTTCTCTTCTGGCCTTTTCAATTCCCTATGAAAACAGATATAGTAATATTGCTTTGATTTTGTCGATAGCTACAAGCCTTTTCTTAATTAAAAAAGAGTCAATCAAAAGGGTTACTTCTGATTATGCATGGATATTATTGTCCATGAACATTTTGATTTTTTTAACAGGAATCTTTCTTGTTGAGAAAAGTTCAATCGACAATCATTTTGGTAAAATGGGAAAATACTTGTTACTACTACTAGTACCATTAATATTACATAAAACCCGAAATGCAAAAAATCAACAGATTGTATTATTTGGTTTTTGTTCCGGTGTTATCATTGGTTTGTTGATATGTTGGTTTCAATTATTGTTTTTTGAACCTTCGGACGCTGCGATTAGTTACTCATTGTTTACCCAACCTATTGGTGGTATTCATCCCGTATATTTGGCTCAATTCGTCGTAATGGCGTTTTTTATACTTTTCGAGGCCTTCCTGAGAAATGATAAATTGTTGTATAAGATAACAATAGTTATTTTTCAAATTTTCTTGATAACCTCTTTGATTTTTTTGCAATCAAGAACCCCTATTGTGGCTTTTATGATATGTTTGATACTTTATGTTTTCATCAAGGTCTTCAGACAAAAAATAAAAAAACAACTTGGCTATGTAGCATTTATTTTAGCTTTTAGCTCACTTTTTTTTTTAACAGCGGATACTAATAGTTATTTAATAATTAAAGATAGGCTGTTTAATAATTTTACAGATGGGCTATCATTAAGGTTTCATTCTTGGAGTTGTGCATGGCGGATTTTTTTGGAAAACCCAAAGGTCTTTGGGATAGGTTTCAGCAATACCCAATTATTTTTGGATGAGTGCTATAAAAACCATTATTTGGCCCGACCTTATTTTGAACATTATAATGCCCATAATCAATATTTACAGATATTAATAGCATCGGGTATTTTGGGTATTTTGTCATGGCTAAGTATGATAGGGTTTGGGTTCTATAGGGCAATATCAAATAATAATGTTTTAAGCCTAATTTTTTTGACCCTGTTTAGTATTTGTTGTCTTACTGAGGTGTATTTAGCTAGAATTTGGGGAGTATTGTTTTATGCCCTATTTTATTCATTATTGGTTATTGAAAACAAAAAATGAAGACTCGCCCTTTTTGAAATCTTGATTATAACACAATAAATAAAGAGTGATTTCTCCCCAAGCAATTTTGTTCCAGATAATGGGGAGTATTACATTTGGTGCAATTATTGAATCGATATTTAAATCTTTTTAAATGAGATTTTTTTTAACAAAAACAACTCTTATATTATTTGTTTTGTCGTGTGGCGAGGACAAAAAATCAACGATTGAGACAAACATACATACTGGCACCACCTCAATCAATCTTCTTGAGTATACTGAGGATTTTTCCGACATGGTATGGACTAGAGAAGATGTGATAGTTGAGGATAATTGTGTCGAGTCCCCAGAAATAAGGCCATCGGCAGACCTAATAGATTTGACCAAAAATAAGAAATCAAGGATATATCAAATGATACCAGAACTTGATCAAGGATATTACGTTTTTTCCATATACATTAAAGCTATAAGGGGGCAAGAAGGAACATTTCCCATAACTGCTTTTTCAAAAGGGAAAAATGGGGAATACAATAATAAATTGGTTAAAATTAACAGTCAGGTATGGACAAGGGCAATTGTAAGAGTAAGTCAAGATAGTATGGGTGATATCGTAGTTTATCCAGGAAATGGAATGGTTAAAGGTGCAACACTCAAAAAGGCCTACATATGGGGGGCACAACTGGAAAGGCTAGATAGCTTAACTGAGAACCCTAAACCTTATTCGGGGAGAAATATCATAGAATAGTAAAAGATTTGGATGATACTTTTCAAACCAACAGCACCCACGAGATTGCCAATTATGAAGTCGCAGACTTCTGGTTTTTAGATAAATGAAACGGAAATTTTTAATTCTTGGAGCTATCCCAATCGAGAATAAGCCTAAAACTTATGGGGGCACAACGATACTTATGAAATCCTTAATAGATTTCATTAAAAATCATAATGTAGATTATTTGTTCATACAACTTAATAGATACTCAGGAAGCCTCTCGCTTTTTAGAAATTATTTTTATTCTATTTACTGTTTTTTAATCAATATTGACAGTAGTGCATTGGTCATGTTGAACGTTTCCAGAAACGGAGCTTTTTTTCTGAGCCCCATGATTTATATATTAGCCAAATTATTTTCAAAAAAAGTTGTATTCAGGATTTTTGGGGGCAATTTTGAGTATTTGTACTTAAATAAGTTCTCTTCTTTAAGGATTATTGCAAAAACGACATTTCTTAAATCTGATTTATTGATAGTAGAAACAAAACAGAATATTCAATTTCTTAAATCTATTGGTTTTCATAAACTTTTTTGGCTTCCCAATGTACGGAGTAAACAAAATCAAGTACTTTTAAAAAGGGAACTTTCTTATCGCCAAAAGTTTGTATTTATTGGTCATGTTAAAAAGACAAAAGGAATTTTCGAAATTGCCAAGGCTTCGACAGGGCTTCCACAATCATTTAAAATAGATATCTACGGCCCAATAATGGACAACCTTGATATTAATACAGTAGAAAATTCAATCATTAAGTATAAAGGAATCCTGTCTCCTGATGAAATCATAACAACCTTGGCACAATATGATGTTGTTTTATTGCCAAGTTATCATGATGGAGAAGGTCATCCAGGGGTACTTATAGAGGCAATGTCTATTGGCTTACCGGCAATATCAACATATTGGAATGCTATTCCAGAAGTAATTGAAGACGGATACAACGGTTTTTTAGTGCCGATTAAAAACTCTAAAAAGCTTTTAAAAGCCATGTTAAGATTTAATGACGAGAATTATAGAATTCTTTCTGAGAATGCAGTAAAAAGATTTGAATCTTTCGATGACAAAGTTATTTATAATAGGTTGTTGGCACAGTTGAATTCTCTCTGATGTTTTTGGCTTAGTACTTTATTGTCCAGTATAATAGAATTAGTTAAGAAGTGAAAATTGCAAATTACCTTAAAAACAATTTAAAAAAAATCCCGATTGGGGTTGGACCGGGAGTTTTAATTTCCCATATCCCTTACGAGATACGGCCTGGAGTATATAAATCGTATAGATTAGCGAAAAATGAAATAGCAAGGTTGCAGAAAGGAAATGAAGAACTAACAAAGACCTTTATTTTTGAAAAAGTAAAGAAAATAGTAGATTTTGCATATAACAATATCACTTTTTACAAAGATTATTATGGCAAAATGCATTACAATCCGGTAGAGTTAAACTCATTTGATGACATTAAGGAAATTCCTATCATTACTAAGAAGACGCTACAGCAATATGATTTACAACAGCGTTCGTTTTTGATGAAAGGGATTGCAAAAAGTAATACCGGTGGCTCAACAGGTACTCCCTTATCACTATATACCAATTCTTATGCACTGGGCCATGAGATGGCACACCTTAATCATTTTTGGGCTTATAAAGGCTATAAAATATCAGATTTAAAAATGGTTTTTGTAGGTAGAAGCAATATAAATAATCTTGTTCAATATGATTTTTTAAGAAATTCCATCTATGTGGATATTTATTCTGATTACTCTTTGGTCTTAAGTAAATTACAACATTTTGTTTTGAAGTACAAAATAAAGTTTTTACATGGGTATCCTAGCGCTATTTTTGAGTTTTCCAAAAAAATAAGGGAACTGAGACCAGACTTACACAAAAAATTATATAACGACTTAGAATCAGTTTTTTATTGTTCGGAATACCCTTATAATTATATGCGTCAATATATAGAAAAGTATTGTTTTAACATAACCTCTCAAGCTTTTTATGGTCATACGGAAAGATGTGTCATTGCTTTTGAGGATATAGAAGAAAACACCTATAAGGTGTTGCAATCTTATGGCTATGCTGAAGTTGTAGATAATGAATTGATAGGAACATCATATCATAGCTTTGCAACCCCATTAATAAGGTATAATACTGAAGACAAAGTTCTTGTGGTTGAGGAAAAAGAAAAAGTACTGTCCAAGTTTTCTATATTGGAAGGCAGAAAATCAGATTTCATATTTGATAAGAACAATAAAAAGATTTCTCTTACGGGACTTTTATTTGGAAGGCATCATAAGCTTTTTGACTATTGTGATTATATTCAGGTCTGCCAAAAAGAAATTGGGAAGGCCACTATTCTGTATGTCACGAACAAGAATGTCAATTCAGAACTAGCCGAAAGCTATTTTGATGCCAAAAACGTCAATATTTTTTTTGAATTTAAAAAAATAGACTCCCCAATAAAATCGATTTCAGGAAAAGTATTATTAAAGGTTAATGTATAAAAATCCATTAAAAGTAAAAAGGAGTTGTTGGAATTATCAAAGCTGAAAGTTTTACGAATTTGACCATATGTCCAAACTTAAAACAGCTAAATGAGCATATCAAATTTCTTGCTAGTTTGGGAGGTTTTTTTTAAACGTTTCGGCAAAACGTCATGCCATTGGCGATTCTACTTCCAAGTAGGAAGAAATCTTGAAAGATAATGAGAAAGATTTGGTTATTATACGACATATATATGCACTCCAATATTGTAATGGGGTGCTTAAAGGCAAAGAAAAGTGTATTTGTTGAAAAACCATTGGCCTTGACGCAAACAGAACTTGATGCAATAATAGAGGAGCACCGCAAACAAAATGTGTCGTTAAGCGTAGGACTTAATAGACGTTTTGCCCTATTGGCCAAAAAAAGGAAGAAAGCTTTAGGGAGTGACAACACCCCAGTGTATATTTTGGCCACTATGAACGCAGGCTTTATTCCAACTGATATATGGGTGCATGATATGGAAGTTGGTGGTGGTCGAATTATAGGCGAGGCCTGTCATTATATTGATTTGTGCACGTATTTCGCCGGAAGTCGGGAAAAAGCAGTTTGTATGAATGCCATGGGCAAGAATCCACAGGAGAATACTGACAACGCAAGCATTTTATTGCGATACGAGAATGGCTCCAACGCAACAATCAATTATTTTGCCAATGGTAGTAAGGCCTATGCAAAAGAACGTATTGAGGTATATTCGCAGGAGCGTACTCTAATAATGGATAATTGGAGAAAATTAAAGTCTTATGGATTTAAAAAAGGGAAAAATTCCTCTTCAAAACAGGATAAAGGACACTTCAACCAATTTCAAGAACTGATAAGACAGCAACAAAAAGGAGGAAAAGCAATTATTCCTTTTGATGAGATTGTTAACACGACCAGGGCCTCATTCCCTGCCATTGAATCGTTGAAACAAGGTAAATGGATAGAGGTAGACTAATATTGCTATTCTATACACTTAAGTTTTTAAGGCCCAAACAGGTTTATTATCGATTACATTATTTCGTTAAAAATAAATTTTTCAAAAGAAATTATGATATCGCTTTACTAACAAAATCTCCAACATTACTTTGGGAAGGAGGTATTCCAGACCCTATGTCCTATATTGACGAGAACAGTTTTCGTTTCTTAAATCTTAAGAAGGATTTCAAAGGAAGTATTGACTGGAATTTTAATGGCTATGGGAAACTTTGGACCTATAATCTAAACTATTTCGATTTTCTGAACCAAGAAAATGTGGAGAAGGCAAAAGCATTAAGGTTAATTTGGGATTATATTGCGAATGAAAAAGAAATAAAAGATGGTTTGGAACCCTACCCAATCTCTCTGCGTGGCATCAACTGGATTAAATTCATATCAAAGAATGATATTTCCGAAAAAAAGATAAATCAAAACCTTTACAATCAATACCAAATTCTCCTTCATAACCTAGAATACCATTTGCTTGGCAACCATTTGCTGGAAAATGGGTATTCTCTTTTTTTTGGCGCCTATTATTTCAAGGACGATAAAATTTACGAAAAAGCAAAATCAATTCTTATTTTAGAATTAAAAGAACAGGTTTTGGGAGACGGCGCACATTTTGAGCTCTCACCAATGTATCATCAAATTTTATTGCACCGTTTGTTGGATTGCATAAACCTAGCTCAACTGAATATGTGGCAAACGGATGATTTGCTTCCCTTTCTCAAAGGAAAAGCATCCAAAATGCTTTCTTGGCTTCAGACGGTTACTTTTTACAATGGTAATATTCCTATGGTAAATGATAGCGCTTATGGAATTGCACCATCTTCAAATAAACTTTTTGATTATGCAAAAAACCTTGGTTTAAAATGGCCAAAAAGTGAGCTGTCAGATTCTGGATATCGAAAGTTCAATAAATTCAACTATGAACTTTTTGTAGATGTTGGAAATGTTGGCCCGGATTATCAACCAGGGCATGCCCATTCGGACACCTTCAGTTTTGAATTACAAATCAATGAAAAACCTTTTATCGTAGATACAGGAACCTCGACATATAAAAAGAATGATCTGCGTCAAAGTGAACGAGAAACATCGGCGCATAATACGGTAAAAATTGGAGCTCATGAGCAAACCCAGGTTTGGGGAGGATTCAGAGTAGCAAAGAGAGCTAAAATTGTTAACCTAAGGGAAAGTGCAAATATGGTTTCAGCTTCACACGACGGTTATTCGTCTATGGGATTGATTCACAAGAGAAGTTTTAGCGCAACCGAAAGGATTATCATAAATGATAGGATTTTGTCAAATAAAAGTAAGAAGATAGAATCTCAAGCATTTTTTCATATTCATCCATCAATAAAGGATATTGTCTTAAACAATAGACATGTGTCTTTTGGAAAAATGAATGTTTCCTTAGATTTTGAAGGAGAAATCAACGACATTAAGATAGAAGACTACAAATACTGCGTTGGCTTTAATAAAACTGAAGTATCCAAAAAAATCTGTGTGTCATTCTCAAAAGAATTAACGACTACCATCTTGTTATGAAAATACTTTTTTTGACGGACAACTTTCCCCCAGAGGTGAATGCACCGGCTACCAGAACTTATGAGCACTGTAAAGAATGGGTGAAAAATGGAGAAGAAGTCACGGTAATTACATGTGCTCCAAATTTTCCTGAAGGAAAAGTATACAAGGGCTACAAGAATAAACTATATCGAAAGGAAGTAATCGATGGCATTCAGGTAATTCGAGTTTGGACTTACATAACTGCAAATAAAGGTTTTGTTAAAAGAATAATTGACTATGCAAGCTTCATGTTCATGTCTTTTTTTGCTGGCCTATTTATTAAAACAGATTTGATTATAGCTACTTCTCCACAGTTTTTCACCGTAATATCCGGCAGATGGTTGGCATTTTGGAAGAGAAAAAAATGGGTTATGGAGATTCGGGATCTTTGGCCGGAATCTATAAAAGCAGTAGGAGCGATGGAGGACAATCCGGTGATAAAATATTTTGAGTTTCTTGAAAGGAGAATGTATAAATCAGCATGGAAAATTGTAACCGTTACAGATTCTTTTAAAGCTATATTAAAAGAAAGGCATGGGATAAAAGATTCTAAAATAGCAATTGTAAAAAATGGAGTTAACACAAATCTCTTTTCTCCGAGAAGCAAAGATTCAACTTTGCTCAAAGAACTAAATTTGAACAACAAATACGTTATTGGATACATTGGCACACATGGGATGGCACATGCATTGGATTTCGTACTTAAATGTGCTGTAAAAATAAAGGAAGATAGAATGCATTTTCTTTTTTTGGGGACCGGTGCAGAAAAGGAAAAATTGCTTGAACAAAAAAAAGAAATGAACTTGGTAAATGTAACAATGTTAGACCCCGTTCTTAAGAATGAGGTTGGACGATATATTTCCATATTGGATGCAGCTTTGGTAAACTTGAGAAAGTCTGATACCTTTAAAACGGTTATCCCATCTAAAATTTTCGAATTGGCAGCAATGCATAAGCCTATTCTACTTGGCGTAGAAGGAGAGTCTAGGGATTTGGTCGAAAAATATGATATTGGAATCCCTTTTGAGCCGGAAAATATGACGGATTTCATCGAGAAAGCGCATTGGATTATGGCTCAAGAAAACAAGAAATACGCCTTTGATGACATGATTGCGGATTTTGACAGAGCCAATCTTGCCGAGGATATGCTATTATTTATAAAGGACTCAGTCTAGTTTTCTACCTTTGAAGAATGAACTTTCTGGAAACTGCCATACTGATTTTTATCGGGGCTTTTCTATTGGTGTATCTTACAATTCCAAAAATCATTGGAGTGGTAGAATATAAAAGGTTGATGGATAATCCCAATAATAGGAGCTCACATAGGGATAGAACTCCAACTTTAGGAGGAGTATCTTTCTATTTTACATTAATTTTTGCGTTTTTTTTTATAAAGAACTGGCATGTTTCAGGAGAAGACATTTATATAATACCAGGATTGACCATTTTATTCATAATTGGTTTAAAAGATGATCTGGTGGTACTCTCTCCGGGTTCAAAGTTGATTGCACAAGTCTGTGCTATAACTTTCGTTTTGGCCAATGATGGTTTTGTGATAGAATCACTGAATGGTTTTTTGAATATCTACGAAATCCCATTCTTTCTGTATTTGGCAATAGCGGGCTTCTTAATGTTGACTATTATTAATTCCTATAACTTAATTGATGGCATAGATGGCTTAGCATCCATTGTGGGAATTGTTATTATGATCATTTATACAACAATTTTTTACCTTTCGGAAGAATACTTTTTTGCCCTAATTGCTATTACTATGAACGCATGCCTAATGGCTTTTTTTGGGTTTAATGTCTCATCAGACAAAAAGATTTTTATGGGCGATACGGGGTCTTTGATTGTTGGTTTTATTATTAGTATTCTTACTCTAAAGTTCCTAGCTTTGAAACCTGAGTCGTATGAAGGATTGCCCTTCCTGTTGGAAAATGCACCATTAATTGCAATTAGTATTTTAATAGTACCCCTATTTGATACAGCAAGGGTTTTTACTATACGACTTGCCAATAAAAAGGGACCATTTTCACCTGACAGGAATCACATACACCATGTGCTCATTGATTTTTGGGGACTTTCACATAAACAAGCCAGTTTCATAATAGGCTGTTTTAATATCATCTTTGTTGTCCTTTTTATTATACTTGGAAGCAAAGCAAAAAATCTGGGCATGGTCATTATGTTGGTGACAGTGGTTATTTTCCTGGCATATGTGTTCTTTAAATACAACTATAATTTCACCACGCTCAAACAAAAGATTCTCCTAAAGCGAAAAATAGAATCACTAAAAGGAAAAACAAAGACAACTCAAAAAAAGCAAAAAGATTCCACTTGAAAACAACACTAATCACCGGTGCTGCCGGCTTCCTTGGCTCCCATTTGTGTGACCATTTCATTGCGGAGCCTCCCGTGTCATAGCGATGGACAATCCCCTAGCTGGAGGTCTAAAATACTGGGCATTTAATGCCTTTGGAAAACGTTGGGTTTTACCATCATAATGTTATCAAGTTTGTGCATGACGGGCCAACTGGATCACATCCTCCACTTTGCCTGACCTGTTAGCGCAATAGACTATTTGAAAATCCCAATAGGGATTTTAAAAGGGGACTGCATGGGCGCACTTAACCAATTGGGATTGGCGAAGGCCCATGATGCTGGAATTTTGGCAGCTCAAGTTCCGAGGTATATGGAGACCTTGTTTTGCCACAATATCCCTGCCCTATCAAAGCTTTTTGGCCGGTGGACCGACCGCAGGTAAGGGGGTATTGAGGGGAGGTGGAAACGTGCCCTTGTTCAGAACCAAATTAAATACAATGTTTTTATGTGGAAAACCAATCCTTGTTTTTGGATATAGGAATCTTTTTTCAAACAATTCCCAAGGCTTCAAAGGAGAAGAAAAGGCATATTGATTTCAAAAAAACCTTCATTCTGATTAAAAGGTATGTTTAGAATAGTATTTTTGCTTTTCTAAAAACCATTGATTTTTCATGCAGGTAAAGAACATTTGCTGTATCGGGGCCGGTTATGTTGGCGGCCCGACAATGGCGGTAATTGCCCAAAAATGTCCCCACGTAAAGGTGACGGTTGTCGATTTAAACCAAAAAAGAATTGACGCCTGGAATGATCCAGACCTTGATAAATTGCCAATTTATGAGCCTGGACTTGCTGGGGTCGTGAAAGATGCCCGCGGGGTAAACCTCTTTTTTTCCACCGAAGTGGATAAAGGTATTGCCAAGGCAGAAATGATTTTCATTTCGGTTAATACCCCTACCAAAACCTATGGCAAGGGAAAAGGGATGGCTGCCGATTTAAAATATGTTGAGCTTTGTGCCCGTCAAATAGCAAGGGTGGCAAAAGAAGATAAGATCGTAGTGGAAAAATCAACGCTGCCAGTACGAACGGCTTCCGCAATTAGAAGTATTTTGGATAATACAGGAAACAATGTAAAATTCCAGGTATTGTCCAACCCTGAGTTTTTGGCCGAAGGAACTGCAGTTTCAGATTTGTTGAATCCAGATCGTGTTCTTATAGGCGGAGAAACTTCACCAGAAGGCCAGGAAGCCATTCAAGCATTGGTCGGTATCTATGCCAACTGGATTCCAAGGGAACAAATTCTAACCACAAATGTGTGGTCATCTGAGCTGTCAAAATTGACGGCAAACGCTTTTTTGGCCCAGCGTGTGTCCTCAATCAATGCCATGTCAGAGCTTTGTGAAAAGACGGGCGCAGACGTTAATGAAGTGGCAAAGGCCATAGGAATGGACAGTAGGATTGGCCCAAAGTTTTTGAAGGCCTCCGTTGGTTTTGGGGGGTCTTGTTTTCAGAAAGATATATTGAACCTCGTATACATTGCAAAGAGTTATGGGCTTAACGAGGTGGCCAATTATTGGGAGCAGGTCATTATAATGAACGACCATCAAAAAAATCGCTTTTCCGACAATATCATAAGTACGCTGTATAACACGGTCTCGGGCAAGAAAATTGCTTTTTTGGGATGGGCTTTCAAAAAAGACACCAATGATACTCGAGAGTCGGCAGCGATTTATGTAGCTGATAATTTATTGTCTGAACAGGCAAACATCTCTGTGTATGACCCTAAAGTATCTGAAGAACGTATTTATGCAGATTTGGACTATTTGGGAACAAGGCCGGAAAAAGAGAATCGAGACTTATTGAAAGTGAACAACGATCCATACGAAACTTGCAAGGGCGCACATGCTGTAGCAATTTTAACTGAATGGAATGAGTTTACGACCTATGATTGGAAAAGAATATTTCAGGACATGTTGAAACCTGCGTTTATTTTTGATGGGAGGGGCGTTTTGGATGGAAAGCAATTGCAAGAGATAGGTTTTGTTTATTATAAAATTGGAGACAGTAATTTAGATTAGAACATGAAAAAAACACTAATCACAGGCGCCGCTGGCTTCCTAGGCTCTCATTTATGTGACCGTTTCATCGCCGAGGGACACCATGTTATTGCGATGGACAACCTCATCACAGGGGATTTAAAAAACATTGGGCATTTAATGCCCTTGGAAAACTTTGAGTTTCACCACCATGATGTCACCAAGTTTGTGCATGTTCCGGGGGAGCTGGATTACATCCTTCATTTTGCTTCGCCTGCCAGTCCAATAGATTATTTAAAAATTCCGATACAGACCTTAAAAGTGGGTGCTTTGGGAACCCATAACCTTTTAGGGCTTGCAAAGGAAAAGGGAGCCCGATTTATGATTGCTTCCACTTCTGAGATCTACGGTGATCCCTTGGTGCATCCGCAGACGGAAGAATACTATGGAAACGTAAATACCATTGGGCCCAGGGGGGTTTATGATGAAGCGAAACGCTTCCAAGAATCCATTACCATGGCCTATCATCGCTTTCATGGTTTGGACACACGGATCGTGCGTATTTTTAATACCTATGGTCCACGAATGCGTTTGAACGATGGCCGTGTCATTCCCGCTTTTATGGGTCAAGCCTTGCGTGGTGAGGATTTGACCGTTTTTGGAGATGGTTCCCAAACAAGATCGTTCTGTTTTGTGGATGATGAAATAGAGGGCATATATCGGTTGTTGATGAGTGACTATACCCTACCCATGAACATTGGAAACCCCAATGAAATTACAATTAAACAGTTTGCCGAGGAGATCATAAAACTGACGGGGACAGATCAAAAAATAGTCTACAAGCCCCTCCCCAAGGATGATCCCATGCAGCGCCAACCGGATATTTCAAAAGCGAAGGAAATATTGGGTTGGGAACCTAAGGTTGGCCGGGGGGAAGGCATGCGGAAAACCTTTGAATATTTCAAGACCCTTTCAAAAGAGGATCTTGAAAAAACAGAGCATCGGGATTTCTCAAAAGTCAACAGAAAATAGACGGATTTACCTTCTTATTTTTTCATGTGTTTAAAATTTTTAATTACCTATAAATAAGCTACTTAAAAATTTGAGAACTCATGCGACCACTCGTTGCACTCGTTCTCACATGAATTTATTTTAATCATTATCACTGTGTGAATTTTTGATCAAAAAAATTCATGTTCGTTTCATTGTAAGTACATTTGAAAAAATTTCTGAATGAACATACTTGTCCTGGGCTCTGGAGGTCGTGAGCACACGTTAGCATGGAAACTTTCCCAAAGTAAAAATAGCACCAACCTTTTTGTTGCACCCGGTAATGCGGGGACCGCAACCATCGCCACAAATAGCGATATTGGGGTTTCTGATTTTGAGGGCATCAAACAGTTGGTCCTGAAAGAAGGCATAACCCTTGTGGTTGTTGGGCCCGAAGTTCCTTTGGTGGAAGGGATCCATGATTTTTTCCTAAAAGAGGAGTCACTTAAGAACGTCACGGTAATAGGACCCCAAAAATTAGCGGCCACACTGGAGGGCAGCAAAGAGTTTGCAAAAGAATTCATGTTTCGCCACAGCATTCCCACGGCGGCATATCAAAGTTTTTCGGCCGATGGACTGGAGGAAGGGTACAAGTTCCTTGAATCTTTGGAACCACCCTACGTGTTAAAGGCAGATGGATTGGCCGCAGGGAAGGGAGTGTTGATTTTGAATGACCTAAAAGAGGCCAAAAACGAACTAAGGACCATGCTGGTCGATTCAAAATTTGGTGATGCCAGTCGAACAGTGGTCATTGAAGAATTTTTGGATGGAACGGAACTGAGCTGTTTTGTACTTACCGATGGGGAACATTATAAGATACTGCCCATGGCCAAGGACTACAAGCGTATAGGGGAAGGCGATACAGGCCTCAATACGGGCGGAATGGGCGCAATTTCCCCCGTTCCCTTTGTAGACGATGTATTTTATAAAAAGATAGAAGAACGTATTGTAAAACCCACCATAAAAGGATTAAAAAAAGACGGGATTCCTTATGTTGGATTTCTGTTTATTGGCTTGATCAAAGTTGGTGGGGAACCAAAAGTTATAGAATATAACGTTCGTATGGGGGATCCAGAGACTGAAGTGGTCATCCCAAGGATAAAAAATGATTTGGTCGAGGTATTCAGGGCCGTGATGGACAAAGCCTTGGACAAAGTTGAATTGAAAATCGATGACCGTGCGGCCACCACGGTTATTGCAGTTTCAGGAGGGTATCCGGAAGCCTACGAAAAAGGCAAGGAAATCCTGGGCCTTGAGTCGATTGACAATTCCATTGTTTTTCATGCAGGGACAAAGAAGATGGAGGATAAGGTAGTTTCAAACGGAGGTAGGGTATTGGCCATGACATCATTCGGTAAGGACCATGAAGAAGGTTTGGCTTTATCCTATTCCAATTTGGAAAAACTGTGTTTTGATGGGATGTACTACCGCAAGGATATCGGGTTTGACCTATAAAAAACCCAGGAAACCAGAAACGCTTATATTTCGGTCGCTAAGGCTAGTTGAAGCTAAAGATAGGAGTGTGAGGTAATGCTCTTGTCCTCTTCCCCATTGGAATCGAAAATCTTAAGCTGTCCCATCCAATAGACCATGGCCACAAGACCCATGATCATGAAAATCCAATTGATGGCATTGGAGGTCCACCAGCTTTCCATGAAGCGGAAAAAGTCAAAAGGCCAAAAAAGTACGTTTACGAATAAGTCTTCAATACCATAAAAAAACCTGCTCATCTTAGCTATATTTACTTCGCAAAAGTAATAAAAGCCAATTAATAAGTCCGAAAAGAAGACATGATTTCTACTTTTTTCGACAAGACAAAACCTATAAACTTTCTGGTGTTGCTGGGATTGGCCATGTTACTTTTCTGGGCGGCGACTTTTAAGCTCCATGGTTTCCAGTTGAACTACGCTGAAGTTTTTGAACGGATTCTGGCGTCGGTGTCCCTGGTGCTCTCCATTTTTCTTTTGGGCAATATTGTACAGAAAAAGAAATTGACACTGGACAATTCCTTTGCCATGTTGTTTTTTTCCTTATTGCTCTTTGTTTTTTTTGATGTCCTGGAGAATACCAAGATCATATTCTGTAATTTTTTTTTGGTCATGTCCTGGGACAGGGCGTTGGCGTTGAAAAGCGAAAAAAACCAAAAGGAAAAAGTGTTTGAGTCGGCATTGTGGACCTTGGTGGCCAGCTTGTTTGTGGACTGGGCAATTCTTTTTCTTGTTCCCCTTTATATTGCCATTGGTTTTTTTTGCGGCAGACAATTGCGATTCTGGTTGATGCCCTTAGCTGCCTTGTGCTGTGTCCTTTTGTTGGTTTTGGCAAGTATGCAGGTTTTGGTCGACCCCGGTTTTTTCCATTCACATTACCGGTTTTCTACCTCCTTGCACTTTTTTCTTCAACCCAATTATGGAATTATAATTTACCTCATATTGATCTTAATTCCTGTTTTTGTGGTATTTGGAAAAATGGGGTATCGAAGGTTGGGGAGAACCTTGTCATTGCGGTTGACCTTTGCTTATTTGGTTTTGACAGTTTTGCTATTGGTACTTTCCAGTGGCAACGAAAGTGGGATGGAGCTCCTTTCTTTTTTTGCGGCTTCGGTGTTCTTGGCCAATTATATCGAGACCATAAAAAAGCAAAGGTTCAAGGAAACATTGATCATTGCGTGTATAGCCCTTCCCATACTCAGCTTTGTGATAAGGCTGTTTCAATAATGTATCTTTGCAAAAAACAACAATATGTTCACAGATACCGCCATTTTCATTTTTGAAGAAAGCATAAAAAAGTACCATGTTTTGGATGATGTAAACCAACCTTTTACAAATCCCTACCCTTCAGATAGTATAGAACACCTGTTGTACAGAAAGAATTGGATAGATACGGTGCAGTGGCATTATGAGGATTTGATCCGAGATCCAAAAATAGAACCCGTTGCAGCCTTGGAACTAAAACGAAAAATTGATGCGAGCAATCAGGACAGAACGGATTTGGTAGAGTACATAGACAGCTATTTTTTGAACAAATACCGGTCGGTCCAAATTCTGGAAGGTGCCGGTATCAATACGGAAAGTCCGGCCTGGGCCATTGATAGATTGTCCATCCTGGCCTTGAAAATCTATCATATGAAAGAAGAGGTGGACAGGGAAGACGCCACCAGTGAACATATAAGGCAATGTCAAAAGAAACTGGATGTGCTCCAAGAACAACGCAATGACCTTTCCACTGCTATTGATCAATTGATTCATGATATTGAAAATGGCAGAAAATATATGAAGGTGTACAAACAGATGAAAATGTACAATGATGATGAACTAAACCCTGTCCTTCGTGGCCAAAAGGGCTAATGTTCCACATATTTTGATCATTCGTCTCTCCGCAATGGGAGATGTTGCGATGACCGTTCCAGTGGTTCTTGCCTTACAAAGAAACCATCCTGAGGTTAAGGTCACGGTTCTGACCAAACCACAGCTTTTGCCCATTTTCAATTCCGTGGAAGGGGTCAGTGTGTTTTCGGCAAATGTAAAAACGGAACACAAAGGTGTTTTTGGACTTTGGAAGCTTTTTAGGGAGCTGAAAAAGCTTTCCGTGACCCATGTGGCCGATTTACATCATGTGCTAAGAAGTAGCCTGCTGCGGTTTTTCTTTATGACGATTGGCATCCCGACACAAAAAATTGATAAAGGACGTAGCGCGAAAAAAAAGCTGACAAGGACGAAAAACAAAATATTCGCACCCTTAAAATCGACTATGGAACGCTATCGGGAGGTCTTTGAAAAATTGGGTTTTCCAATTGGGGGAGAAGAAGACCATTGTTTGCCAAAACAGGAGTTGTCCGGAAACGCAGCGAATTTTTATAAGCCCCAAAAGAAGAAACACATTGGAATAGCCCCGTTTGCAGCCTATCCCAGCAAAATATACCGATTGGACTTAATTGAGGAGGTGATAGCACTACTGCAATCCAAAATAGATTGTAGCATTTTGTTGTTTGGGGGAGGAAAAACAGAGGTGGAACAATTGGGGATGCTCCAGGAAAAATTTGATGATCAAGTACAATCGGTCGCTGGCAAGCTTACCTTTAAAGAGGAATTGGCCTTGATATCCCATTTGGACGTTATGTTGGCCATGGATAGTGGAAATGGCCATCTGGCGGCAAATTATGGTGTTCCCGTGGTTACTGTTTGGGGGGTTACCCATCCTTTCGCAGGATTTGCTCCCTACCAACAGCCTTTGGAAAACGGTATGGTTCCCGATCGAAAGAATTACCCAGGGATTCCAACTTCAGTTTATGGAAACAAATACCCCGAGCATTACAAAGATGCCATTAATTCAATTCCGCCAACGGCAGTTGCAAACAAGCTTGTTGAAGTCTTGGAAAGGGTTAAGGTTTAATTGTATTTATTGGAGATGCTGTAAAAGTAATAACGGAGCTGTTGTATATACTGATTTGCCAATAACTGCGAATTTCCCTCTACCATTAATGTCCGGGCGCCCATATAGGAAGATATGATATAATTGGCAACACCATTGCAATCCACATCCTTGTTTACGTAACCGTCCAATTGTCCCTTTCGCAATAGGGAGACCAGATTGATTTCCCAGATTTTTAGGATGTCCTTGAGGTATTTGTTGATGCGATGGTTTTTATTGTTGAATTCAGTAATAAAGTTGAACAGCATGCTACCATTGTCGGCTACGCTGTTAATGGCCTTTTCAAGTTCCAGATCGATGACGTCCAAAATCAATGGAAATGGACTTTGCTTGTAGGCTACGGGTTCAATAAGCAGGTTAAGGGTATTTTGAAGGATAAGGCTCTGGGCAATCCCGATAAAAAAATCTTCTTTGGACATAAAGCTGTCAATAAAAACTTTTTTGGAGAGGGAAAGGGAGTCACATAGTTCCTCCAAGGAAGTATTGCAGTATCCATTCTTGTAAAAGAGTTCAAGACCTTTAGCGCGATACAAATGCAATGCTTTACTGTGCTGTAGGGTAGTTTCCATAGGATTTGGGTTTGGCCCGAATCTAAAACCTCCGGACACTACAAAGCTCCAATTATATCATTGTAGGATAAATCTTATGGGACAAAGCGCGATAAAAAATCGATATGAGGTTAGTATTCCGATTGTTTTGGAAACAATTGGCCGACCGCTAAAAATGATTTCTCGTTTAAGGGCAACGTTTTTCGGATAAAACGAAACGTCCAAGCACCTATTTGGTACAAGAACGATCTATCCCAATGCCCAAGAAGGATGTGAATGGAAAACGCACTTAAGCAAGCCTTGAATTAAAGCCACGATGCGCCAACAAACCTCAATATAATTTCTTAACAGCACCCCCCACCATCATAGTGGTAGGTAGATTTGCTGATAAAAATATCTTCCCTTTCCAATGATGCCAGTGCCCCTGCAGTTTTATCGCAAATGGCCAAAGGTTGGTTTTTAAGCAATACATGGCCTTTGTTATCGTCAAAATAATCCTGATTGCCAAAGTAAATGGCGGCCTTTCCAGTGAATACACAAGGACCATCGTCCGGCATGGAATCTTTGATTGCAGCTACTTCAATGGATTCAATATAGATCAATTCATTGGTAGGATAGTTCTTGGGGTCGAGGATACGATAGGGTTTTCTTGCCCTGATCTCTATAGTGCCAAAACCAACATCGGTCAATGCCTTAACGTATTGTTGGATGGGGAGGCTTCCACTTAAGCACAGTGCGCGTAATCTGTCGTCATTGCGGAGGGTCTCATTCATTTCCTGTTCACAGGTGGGGTCGCTCATCACCAATTTGCCATGTGGTTTTAACACGCGGTACATTTCTTCAATGGCCCGCTTTAAATCTTCCTCCTTGAAAATATTGAACAGGCAATTCTGGGCCGCAACATCAATAGTGTTGTCCTCAACCGGAAGATGAAGCGCATCTCCCCTACGTAGTTCCACAAAGTCCGACCTAAACCAATCGTTTTCTTTTTCGGCCACTTTGAAGTTTTGCCTACTGGCTTCCAACATTTCGTCCACCACATCAACACCGATAACCCCACTTTTTTGGCGGTTGAAGTAAGCAAACTGCAACAGTTCCATTCCCCCACCTACACCAACATAAAGCATTTTTGGATTATTGGAAAGATCACGGGCATGCACTGTGCTACCGCATCCATAGTTCATTTCCTGCATAATTTTTGGAATCTTCAATCCCGGTAGTTCCCATATGGGATTGGTTGTGCAACATAATCCTACATCTGGGGTTAGGGCAGCTTCCCTATATAAATCGTTGGTTGTTTCTAAGTAACTCATACGTTTTTTGTTTACTGTTATTTTGATTAGGCTACGGTGCCCTGACAACTACTTCCGGCTCCGGCGGTGCATCCATAGCAGTGTTGGGAGATGGTGATATTCCTGTCGTTCAATATATCTTCGTTGTACGCACTAATATGTTTTACCTTGCTCGCCACTTTTAGGTCCAACATTTGGTTAAAGTCGCAATCGTACAACCATCCATCCCAACTTATGGAAATGGTATTGGTGCACATTACATGGGATACGGCATCGGGATTATAGGCTTCAACCAGTGCATACATATAATCCTCATAGTTTTCCGAGGCGATGAGGTAATCCAAAAAGCGGGAAATGGGCAAGTTGGTAATGGCAAATAGGTTGTGGAACTGAATGCCAAAATCTTCATCCAAAGCCTTTTTAAAATCGTTTTCCAAGGCCATTTGGTCACCGGGCAAAAAAGCGCCGGAAGGGTTGTAGACCAAATCCAACCGCAGTGGACTGTCCGGCATACCGTAACCCACGGCATTGAGTTCCTGCAAGGCCCTGATGGACTTGTCAAAGACCCCATCACCACGTTGTTTGTCCGTTTTCCCACGGGTATAGTGCGGCATGGAAGAAACGACATGTACATTGTGTTTTTTAAAAAACTCGGGAAGGTCATGGTATTTTTTGTTTGCCCTGATGATGGTAAGGTTGGAACGGACAATAAAATCCTGTATCCCCGCTTTGGCGGCTTCTTCTACAAACCATCTAAAATTTGGGTTCATTTCCGGGGCGCCACCCGTTAAGTCCAAAGTATGGGCCCCGGTATTCTTGATGACCTCCAAGCATTGCTCCATGGTTTCACGGGTCATGATTTCCTTTCGGTCCGGTCCCGCATCCACATGGCAGTGCTCACAAACCTGGTTGCACATATAGCCCACATTGATCTGGAGGATTTCCAGCTTTTTGGGGCGTAGGGGAAAATGACCGGTTTTGGCAATCTTATCCTTGAAATAAGGAAGTTCCCCATCGGCGAAAATGCCCCCGTTGAGGATTTCCAGTTGTTTGTTGACCGATGCCAACTCGTTTTCCCTCGCCTTCAGCGATTTTTTTGAAGCTTTTTTGACTTCGTGCAAAATACTCTGGGACATAAGCTATTACATTGATAATTTGTTGTATTTGTTCATCATCTGTACACCATGTACAAGGGTGGCGCCACTTTCTATGGCAGCTCCTGCATGCACGGCTTCCATCATTTCCTCTTTGGTGATACCCCTTTGGAGCCCATCCTTTGTGTAGGCGTCTATACAATAGGGGCATTTTACCACATGGGCCACGGCCAGGGCGATCAAGGACTTTTCCCTAGCACTTAGTGCGCCTTCTTCAAAAACCTTACCGTAATAATCAAAAAATTTTGTGCCCAGTTCCTCGCTCCATTCCGTGATTTTGCCAAACTTTTTCAAGTCGGCCGGGTCATAATATGAGTTTGCCATAAGTTGTATGTTATGCCCATGTACGGGCAGATTATCAGTGAATTAAAAAGTGAAAAAATCAGTGTGAAGGGAGGGAAAGGGGAGAACCTTTGTTGAAGGGGAGTGCAAAAAATGCAAGGTTTGTATACCTGAAGGAATAAAGCCAATGGTGCTGGACCGTTTGAAGTACCTCCATCAATACGTTGCGAAGTCGGTTGGAAAATGATCTTACGGTTTTGAGAAGGAAAGCGATATCGGCCACGGTGTCAATATCAGAAAACACCCGGAGCAATTTTGGCTGTTGTCCACGTTGCCCAAAATAAACCAGGGTCTTGGATAGGAGTTGTTCGGTTTGCCAGGGGAGCTGTTCAAAATCCTGTTTTCCAAACGCATCCCTTTGTATTCCCAAAAGATTAAAACCGCCATCCTTGGAAGGGGCAATGACATTTTGCCCAGAAGACAATTGCAGGGCGGCAGATTGGATATGCTTCCTGGTTATCTGGGGGCAGTCGTTGCCAAGGGCAATAACATTTTTAAAACCTTTGTCGAAAAGATTTTGGATGGCATTGGAAAACCGTTCCCCGAAAGAACTTCCTTTTTGTAGTTTTTCATCAAAATGGAAATAAGGAAGCCCGGCTTTTTTTACCTCGGACAATGTTTGTCCAGTAAGCACGTGAAAGAGCAACCCGCCCTTTTGGATGTGCTTGTATTTTGACTCTTCGGAAGCACTTAGGGCAAATAGTAAAACGGCGGTATTTGTTTGGTTTTCGAACACAAATAGCGTTTACGTAAACTTACAACAAAATAAGTATACAGGTTTAGTCGAAAAATTGATATTTCATTACAGCTAAAATTGGGAAAGACCATAATTTTGAATAGCAATACCGTATTGAAATGAAAAATCTTGAAGGAAGAAGCATTGGGTTGGTCCTATCCGGAGGCGGCATACGGGGCATGGCCCATATAGGATTGTTAAAAGCGATGGAAGCGCATGGATTGGAGGCCAATGTAATTTCTGGAAGCAGTGTAGGGGCTTTGGTCGGCGCTTTATATGCCAATGCGAACAGTATAGATGAGATGTTGCAGTTTTTTAAGGACACCCCCCTGTTCCAATATAGTTTCTTTACGTTCAACAAGCCGGGATTTATCGATACCGATCGGTATTTTGACATTTTTAAAAAGTATTTCCCGGAAAATTCCTTTGCTTCCCTAAAGCGGAAGCTGTTTGTTCTGGCAACCGATCTTATGAACGGAAAAGAGGTGGCCTTTGATTCGGGAACATTGATCCGTCCGTTGTTGGCATCGGCGGCGTTGACCCCGGTCTTCAGTCCCGTTGAAATAGGGGGAATCCTATATGCCGATGGTGGGGTGATGAACAATTTTCCCAAGGAATATGTGGATGGGAAGTGCGATATCATCATTGGATGCAATGTTTCCATTGCGGGGGAACTACAGAAAAAAGACTTAAAGAACGCGTGGCAACTGGGAACGCGCGTCACCAGTTTAGCCATCTATGCCTCTTGCAAGGACAAACTGGCGGCATGTGATATTGCCATTGAGCCAAAAGAGTTGGAGACCATCGGGGTTTTTGATAAAAAAAACATTGAGAAAGCCTATAATTTAGGTTATGATTATGGTATGGGGGCTATTGAGGGATTTCTTTCCGGGGAATCACAAACGGCAGCGCCCAACACCAAATAACAAAAAATAGGGCCTTTCCCTTTGGTGAAGCCTTTTTTTGGAAAAACGTATGATACCGATTCCTACCGGAACCCGGATAATGCCATTTGGATGACCTTAAGACCTGTAAAGGTCAGACATCATCATAATCCACCTTTAAGACGGGAGTTTTGGCATGGGCCTGACAGGTAAGGATCAACCCCTCGGCAACTTCACTATCCGTGAGGATTTGATTTTTGACCATCTCCGCCTCTCCTTCCAGTATCCTTGCTATACAGGAACTGCACACCCCACCTTGGCAAGAGTAGGGCGCATCAATATCATTTTTTAGAACGGCATCCAACACCAATTCCTTTTGATCCATGGTAAACTCCTGTTCTTCATCATCCAATACCACGGTAACCTTGGTCTTTCCATCCAAACCTTCAACTTGGTTCACTTCAGAATCGGATGAGGTAAAGAGTTCGTACAGGATTTTTTCCTCGGCAATGCCGTTGTTTTTCAGGGAATTGGAAACTGTGGTAATCATTTGCTCCGGGCCACAGAGGTAAAAGGTATCAAAGTCCAATTCCTTGAACTTGTTTTTTAGGACTAAATTGACAGTGGCATTTTCTATTCGGCCAAAAAGGCAATCAATCTCACTGCTCCTGCTGTAGACCCACTGGATAAAAAATCGATTTGTATACTTTTCTTGAAGATCGAGCAATTGCCTTCTGTACATGGTCTCTTCCGGATTTTGATTTCCAAAGACCAGGACAAACCTATTTTTTTCGTTGGCTTCCAATACACTTTGCGCAATACTCATAATGGGTGTAATGCCACTTCCAGCCGCAAAGGCGGCAATGGTCTTTGTTTCACTATTGGGCTCAAAAACAAAACGTCCTTCCGGGGGCATTACCTCTAGGACATCGCCGGGGGAAATGGATCCATTGGCATATTTTGAAAATGTACCATTCGGCATTTTTTTGATGCCCACGGTCAGTTTTCCCGAAGAAGGGGCAGAGGAAATGGAATAGGCCCTACGAACCTCCTTATCGTCCATTTCCTTTTTTAGGGTGATATACTGTCCCGGCAGAAAAGCAAAGGTTTCCCGCAGTTCGGTCGGGACATCAAAAGAAAGCGCTACGGCATTGGGCGTCAATGCGTCAACCGATGCAACTTTTAAGGCGTGAAAATCGCTCATAGCAAAAATTTTTGCAAAGCTAAATAAACACAACGCATTCAAGGAAATTTTAAAATAGAAATGAATTATGTAACAATTCGATTAATTTAGACACTAACATCGCGAACTAAACACCAACCTATGTTCAAACGATTTATTCAATTGCAATGGAAAGCATTTTTCCGTTCGGCTTCGTTCGGAAAAAGTGTGGGGATTAAAATATTTATGGCCTTTATGGGCCTTTATCTTTTGGCTTCCCTGGGAATACTGGGAGGTACTCTATATTTTATCCTAAGAAAATTAGTGCCAGATCAAGGGCCGATGTGGGTTTTGAGCCAATTTCTGGTCTACTGGGTTTTGGCGGAACTGTTTTTTAGGTATTTCATGCAAAAACTGCCCGTAATGGAAATTAAACCATTGCTGATCAACAATATTCCAAAATCCAAGATTGTCAATTATATCTTGGGCAAATCGGTTTTTTCCGGCTTCAATCTGCTCACTTTGGTGACTTTTGTCCCCTTTGCCATTGTCCTGTTGGCCAAGGGATATCCCGCGTTGAATGTATTGGTATGGCTTTTGGCCATGACGGTAATCGCCCTTTGTGCCAACTTTCTCAATTTTTTGATCAATAAGAGTGATGTGGCCCTAGGAATTATTATTGGGGCATTGGTGGCCTTTTGGGGATTGGAATATTTTGGGATCATTTCCATAAAGGCCATTTTTGGATCTATTTTTCATGCCCTCTATGCCTACCCCATCTCGGTTCTCGCCCCATTGGGGATTCTGGTTGTCCTGTATTTCCTCAATTTTAAATACCTACAACGTGTATTGTATTTGGACGGTGCTTTAAAAGGAAAGACAAAGGAGGCAAAATCGACCAATTTGGCCTGGACCAGACGCTTTGGTGAGATGGCCCCATTTTTACAATTGGATTTACGATTGATATGGCGAAACAAACGGACCAAAACCCAGGTTTGGATATCCCTGTTGTTCGTTTTTTATGGCCTTATTTTCTATACCCAGGAAGTCTATGCCAATATGGTAGGGATGCACGTGTTTTTGGGCATTTTTATGACCGGTATCTTTTTGGCGAATTTCGGCCAGTTTATACCGGCTTGGGACAGCGCTTATTATGGAATGATGATGTCCCAGAACATTCCGTTGCGAAAGTACCTGGAGTCCAAGGCGCTCCTTATCACCGTTAGTGTGGTGGTCATGTTCTTTTTGACCATTCCCTATGTGTATTTTGGATGGAAGGTGTTTTTGGTGAACACGGCCTGTGCCGTCTATAATCTAGGAATAAACATCCCGGTGATCCTATACTTTGGGTCCTTTAACAAAAAAAGGATTGAATTGGACCAAAGCCCGTTTGGAAATATGCAGGGGACCAGTGCCGTGCAGTTTTTGATCATGCTTCCCGTGCTTGGGCTGCCCATCGCGTTATTCACCCTATTGCATTTTTTGATATCCTTTGAAATTGCCATTTCGGTCCTTGTAGGCCTGGGAATTTTGGGCTACGCCTTTAAGGGGAGATTGTTGGATTTGGTAACCGAACAGTATGCCCACAAAAAACATGCAATGCTTCAAGGATTTCAACAAAAAAATGGATAATCAACTCAATATAGAAAATACCCAATCATGATAGCAGTTCATAATCTGAAAAAAAATTACGGTCCAAATACGGTTTTGAACATTGAGACCCTGGAAATCCCGAAAGGACAAAGTTTTGGCCTTGTGGGCAACAATGGTGCCGGCAAGACTACATTGTTCAGCTTGTTATTGGATTTAATTCCCCCAACTACCGGGCATATAGAAAACAACGAAGTTCAGGTAAACAAAAGCGAGGCATGGAAACCCTTCACAACGGCCTTTATCGATGAGACTTTTTTGATAGGATACCTGACGCCGGAGGAATATTTTTACTTTATCGGTGAGCTTCGAGGAAGAAACAAAGCCGATGTGGATGCCTTACTGTCACAGTTCGAGGATTTTTTTCACGGTGAAATCCTGGGCCAGAAAAAATACCTTAGGGACCTGTCAAAAGGAAATCAAAAAAAGGCGGGCATTGTCGCCAGTTTCATTGGTAATCCGGAAGTGGTCATCCTCGATGAACCTTTTGCCAATTTGGATCCCACCACCCAGATACGGCTCAAGTCCATTATCAAGGAACTGGCCGCAACGGAAGGGGTAACCGTTTTAGTATCGAGCCATGATTTGATGCATGTTACCGAGGTTTGCGAGCGCATTGTGGTGTTGAACAAAGGCGAAATTGTCAAGGATATCGAAACTTCCGCAGAGACGCTTAAAGAATTGGAGACCTTCTTCGGGGGATAAAAAGCTCCCGGCTCAGCCCCCCGCATTTAAACTGTCCGGAAAATAGGTTTCCCATGTAGGCTCGAACCTTTTTGAAGATAGGTCTTTCGAACTCCAAAAAGGTTCGGACTTACAAAATCCGTTTTATGGGGTTTTATGGGACCCCTTTTACCTATCCCTGCGGATTGGGGGTATAGAAAAATTCTTCCTGCACGATTTTACCATCCTTTACCTGGTACAGACAGATTTCTTCCATCGATTGTCTTCCCCCCTCCTTAAAAGTGGCATCCATTTTCATATAACATGAAAAGAAATTATCGGCCACTATGGAGTCGGACACTTCATTCCCATGAAATTCCTCGACCATATCATTAAAAAACGCCGCTTTTTTTAGGACTTCCTCAAAACCTTCCACCCGTTCCATGGGTGCCCCTTTAGGCTCAATACTAACAATATTGGGACCGTAAAGCGTTTTCATGGCGTTTTCAAATTGGCCCTTCCTACAATAACCGACCAATTTGTCGGCAACTTCCTGTGTTGTCATTTGTCTTCGTTTTTATTGATTCATAAATAATACTCCTGATTTTCGAGGGCTTTGCCCAGATAGGTGTTTAGCGGCGTTAAAATTTCAAAATGCTCCACTATTTCAGCTACCAGACGTTCCGACCCATAAAAATTGGACACGGGAAATTCGGCAAAGGCATAAAATTGTTTATGGAACAAGTAGTCACATTGCTCCGCAATGGCCTTGAATTCCTTATCCAATCGCTTTGCCCTTTCCCCTTTTAAGAGACCAAATGCCCTCCTGAATGTTGGGGTTTCCACAAGCCCTATAAGTTGCTTTGGATTCTTGGCAATATGTTGGCGTACTTTTTTGAGTTGCGTTGGGCTTACCATAAAAAGGCCACCCCCCACATGTATATGTTCGGCATCGATACCCAAATAATATCCGGGCTTTTCCGATTTTTTTCCTCCTGGGGAAAAACCGGCCTTCATAATGGTATGGTAAGGGGATTTATCCTTGGAAAACCGAATGTCCCTATGGATTCTGAAAAGGGCTTTTTTGGGGTCATCAACCATTTGGCCATCCCATAGTTTCAATTGTGGAAGTAGGGTCTCCAACAATTCCAAAAAAGGGCCTTTTACATCCGTTTCATAACGCCTCTTATTGGCGTGGAACCATTCCTTGGTATTGTTTTGGGCCAGTTCCTTAAAAAAGGTGCTGTAGGAAGCTGTGATCATACCTTTGTTTTTTGGTTTCGGATAGTGTCAAGAGCCAATTGGGTCATTTCTTCCCAATGGTATTTGTTGGAAAAGGGAAGCTCGTACCAGCCGGTCAATGGCCCTTTGTTCTTAAAGGGATTGAATTCCTGTAGTGGTTTTTTGATTCGGTCTATGGGATAATCCTTCCCCAGTCTAAATACCATTCCCCTGTTTTGGGAATAGAAGGCAAATACCTTTCCCTCAAAGCAAAGGGCTGGGGAACGCATCATCCTGCCTTCCACCCCCTGCGGGTGTAATGCACAAAACGTTTGGCAAATCCCTAGAAAGATTTCAAATTCCATATCCCAAAGCTAGGGATGCCCTCAATGGGGGCAAATGGTGAAATCCGACACTTTTGAGGGTTGATTGTGCCAAAAAGGATAATTACCTTTAGTTCAAATACGCACAAACATGAAACATGTAAGCATTTTGGTGCCAAAGGGGAATTCCATCTTGAGTAGCATAGTTGGACCTTATAAGATATTGATGGGTGCCAACCAATTTATGATACAGACGGGTTTACGGAATGATAACTATTTTGACCTTCACCTGGTAGGCATTGAAAAAGCGGCCACGCTCTATGAAGGAGCCTTTGGGGTCCATTGCGATAGCCTTTTGGAGGAGATTGAAAAAACGGACCTGATTTTAATTCCAGCTCTGCGACCGGACAATCTTATGGAGGATTTGGCCCAAAATGCGCCCTTTATTCCCTGGATTTTAAAGCACCGGGCCCAGACCAATGCCGAGGTGGCCAGCATGTGTATGGGGGCATTTGTTTTGGCACAGACCGGTTTGGTGGACAACAAGCAATGTTCGACCCATTGGGCTGCCATGGATTTGTTTGCCCAATTGTTTCCACAAGTGAATTTGGTGTCCAATAAAGTGGTTACTGAAGAGGATGGCATCTATACCAGTGGGGGCGCCTATTCGTTTTTGAACCTTATGTTACATCTGGTGGAAAAATACTGTGGCCGTGGGGCAGCCGTATATATCTCCAAATTTTTTGAAATAGAATTTGACCGTGACAATCAAAATCAATTTGCCATATTCCAGGGTCAGAAGGATCATGAGGATGAAGCCATACGACAAGCGCAGTTGTATATTGAAGGAAATGTCAACGAAAGGATTTCAGTGGAAGCCCTGGCCCTAAAGTTTGCGATCAGCCGACGGAATTTTGTGCGACGATTTAAAAAAGCCACACAGAACACCCCCTTGGAATATATTCAGCGGGTTAAAATGGAAGCGGCCAAGCGAAGTTTGGAGTCCACCCAAAAAAATGTGAACGAAGTGATGTACCAAGTGGGTTATGCCGATCAGAAGGCTTTCAGGACCGTATTCAAAAAATATGTGGGTTTATCACCTGTGGCATATAAGTCAAAATACAACCGTGGCGTGACCCGTTTTGAGCGCCCCTCTGCCTGGTAAGCGCTTGAAATGTGCAAAAGGTTAACGAGAGCGTTTTTTTAATGAGGCAAAGCTGCATATCTTTCACTTATTTAACTGGAATAAGAGGGGCGGGTACAATCCCGCCCCTTTTTATGGATACTAAGAGCCTGTTTGGGAATTTGTCAATTGTTTTCTTATGTCCCTTTTTGCACGGCACATTGTTAAAATTTTAGTCCATAACTATGGCTATGCACAAAAATTTTGCCTCGTTCCGCACCAAAAATGGCCAATAACAATTCCAATCACAAATTCCTAAACAGGCTCTAAAAAATTCCTGCTTTTTTAATTAAAACCACCAGTTCCACATACAGAAAAGAAATCTTCCTCTACGGTGACCGAACAGGAATTCGAGCCCGAAGAGGCGTTAACCGTTACCTTAACTTTATCTACTCGGCCACTTGATGGACTACATGGAACTGAAATTATTATTTGGGGATATCCAAAAGAATTAAGAGTGCCCGAATGTGTTGATATGATACCGGAATCCCTGGTAACAACAAAAGTACTACTGGTTATTGACCAGCCGGAGCTCAATGTTGGAACCGTATAAAAGGCCACATTATTACTACCTAGAGCATTGACTTCGTAGACACTGGTGACGGAAACACCGCAGGGTTGTATTTGGGGGCACTTGAGAATAGTTTTGGTTAGATTGCAAAGCCCCGCCGTAACATTTACAGCTCCACCGGAAAAATTACTTGCCAATGAGAATGTTGCTTGATTCGTGCCTTGACCACCTGTTAGGGTCATATTGCCTTGCGCTACGGACCAAGTTATGTTTTGATTGTTTGTATCCGAGTCATAAGTAAATGTCACAGTGGAATTTGGGTTCCCACAATCAGGCCCATCAATGGTACAGGGGGGTAAGGAGATCAAAGACGTACTTTGTAAGGATGAATCCAATTCTTGACTTTCGAAAGTATTGTCATTGGACACTTCATCTTTTTCGCATGAGACGAAAGCGAGGATCAGTAAAGAAATTGAAAATAGGCATAGATTTGTTTTCATGATAAGATTTAATATTAAAGAATTTTCCTACAATAAAAATAAGCAAATACATCAAGTTTTAAAAGTTAAAAAAACCATCCAAGCACCTAAAGTGTTGTAAGTTGTTGGATTTGTCAAAAGAAAGTTTATTTATCTTGACGTAATTTGAATTTCCTATACTAAACAATGCTTTTTTAAGTTATCCTTCATAGGAAAGATTGTCACATTTTGAAGCTTCATTTTAAATCCATACTTCCAGCGATAGGGCTACTCTTGCTTTGTTTGGCGTGTTCCACCAAGAAGGATGCGTTTATCAATCGTAACTGGCACGCCGTGACCACAAAATACAACGTGCTGTACAACGGAAATTTGGCTTTTGAACAGGGAAGGGAGGAACTCAACGCATCGTATCGTGACGACTTTTGGGAAGTGTTGCCCGTAGAGCGGTTGGAAGTAACGGATGAGATTAAACTGGATTCGGAAGACAACAATCCCAACTTTGTCATTGCCGAGGAGAAGGCCACCAAAGCCATCCAAAAGCACAGTATGGACATTAAGGATGAGGAGCGCAACCCCCAAACGGATGAGGCCTTTTTGCTGCTGGGCAAAGCACGCTATTTTGATCAGCGCTATATCCCAGCTCTGGAAGCCTTCAATTACATCTTAAGGAAATATGTGGAGAGTGACAAATTGAACGAAGCGACCATTTGGAGGGAAAAAACCAATATGCGCTTGGACAATCCTGAGGTGGCCCTTAAGAACCTAAAACGACTTTTGAAGTTTGAGCGGCTAAAGGACCAGGAATACGCCGATACCCATGCCGTTATGGCACAGAGTTACCTACACCTGAATGCCACGGATTCGGCCATTCAAAAATTGAAGGTGGCGCAGGCCTATACCAAAAAGAATGAAGAGCGCGGTCGCTACCTGTTCATCATTGGACAATTGTACGATCAATTGGGACTTAAGGACAGTGCCAATTATGCCTTTGACAAGGTAATCGCCTTAAATAGAAAATCGCCCAGGGTATACATGATCAACGCCCATTTAAATAAAATTCAGAACACAGCGATTACCGCGGAAAACCAAGAACCCTTGTTGGAGTATTTAACGGATTTGGAAGAAGACCGCGAAAACCGCCCTTTTTTGGATAAAATATATCATCAGATTGCGAATTACCATTTAAAAACGGGCTCGGATAGTATAGCATTGGCCTATTACAATAAATCGCTCCGGACCACACAGCAGGACACCAAACTCAATGCCAGGAACTATGAAACCCTGGGGGAACATAATTTCAACCAAAAAGAATACAAAAAGGCAGGTGCATATTATGACAGCACCTTGACCAATTTGGCGGAAAACACAAAAAAATACCGTCGCATCAAAAAGAAGTTCGACAATCTGGAAGATGTCATCAAATATGAGGATGTCGTGCAATATGCGGATAGCGTCATTACGCTATATCGTATGCCCGAGGAAGAACGGACGGCCTATTTTGAGGAGTATATCCAAGGATTAAAGGAGGAGGCTGCCGCCCTGGAGGCCGAAAAGGAAAAAAAGGCGAAAGCAGGTTATGCTGCCTTTGCCGAAACCCAAGGTGGAAAGGAGAACAAGGGCAAGTTCTATTTTTATAACGTCACCAGTCTGGGCTATGGGAAGAATGAGTTCAGAACCCGTTGGGGAGAACGCCCCTTGGAGGATGATTGGCGCTGGAGCAATAAAACCCGTGTGATACCCTCGGAAGCAACGGGCAACCCAGTGGCCGATGGGGATAATGGACCCGCTACGGAAGAAGAAAAGTATTCCGTGGCATTTTACATGGAGCAATTGCCCAAGGACGCTGCAGTTATTGACAGTTTGATTGGGGAACGGAATTTTGCCAATTACCAACTGGGGTTGATCTACAAGGAAAAATTCAGGGAAAACCTTTTGGCCGCAGCGAAACTGGAAAAGGTTTTAAAGGGAAATCCTGAAGAGCGATTGATAATGCCATCCAAGTACAACCTTTATAAGATTTATGAGGAGACCGGTAGCCCTTTGGCCGTGGAAATGAAGCAGGACATTTTGAAGAACCACCCCGATAGTAGATATGCCACAATTTTACTGAATCCTGAAGCAATTTTGACCAATGACGCGCAAGGCCCGGAGGCGCGGTATGCCCAACTGTTCAAAAAATATGGGGAACAACGGTTTTTGGAGGTCGTTACCCAATCCCAGGAATACATCAATGTGTTCACGGGTGATCCCATTGTCCCAAAGTTTGAATTATTGAAGGCCAATGCCATTGGTCGCCTGCAAGGTTTTGAACCCTACAAGGAAGCATTGAACTATGTGGCATTGACCTATCCCAACAATCCCGAAGGGAAAAAAGCGGAGCAGATTGTTGCCGAACAGTTGCCCAAATTGGAATCCAAAGAATTCTCCCCGGAAGAAGGAAGTACGGGAACGGGTAATTGGAAAGTGGTGTTCCCATTTAAAATTAAGGATGATGGGAAAGCATTGAAGCTTCAAAAGCGATTGGAGGATGCCATTGAAGAGTTACGATACAGCAATAGGGTATCAAAGGATATCTATAATTTGGAAGACCAGTTTGTCGTAGTCCATGGGTTCCGATCCAAGGATTTTGCCCTGGGTTTTTCCGAACTCATAAAAAAGAATAAGGACTACCGAATCAAGGATGAGAATTTTGTAATTTTGTCCAAGAATTACCAAACCATCCTGATCCATAAGAATTTAGATGCTTACAAAGCACAATTGTTAACCCCAAAACCGTGAACAGATGTTCTCAGACAACAAAAAGCCCCGACCTATGGAAAACTTTGGCGGACAGCCCAACAGAATCGAGAAAAACACCGTAATTAAAGGAGATATCACCTCCGAGGCAGATTTTAGAATTGATGGTAAACTTGAAGGAAATGTAAAAACCTCCGGAAAGGTAGTTATTGGTAAGGATGGCCTTATCAAGGGAAAAGTGGAATGCGTGAATGCAGATATTGAAGGTAGCTTTAATGGCGAACTTTTTGTGTCCGAACTATTGTCCCTAAAGACCACGGCCAAAATTGAGGGAACCGTAAACGTTTCCAAATTGGCAGTGGAACCGGGGGCTACTTTTAATGCTTCCTGTAGCATGGGAAAAGGAACAAGTACGGCAACCCATAAATTGCAGCCTCCCAAAGTGAATGAACCAGCAAAAGTCTCCTAAGAAAAACAATGGCTTTAAAAATGCAGCGGCCCTATCCGGCATTGCATTTGAAATGGGCATTATCATTTACCTTGCCGTAAAAGGAGGTAATTGGTTGGATGCACATTACGAAACCGAAAAAAAATATTTTACCGTAATAGCCACGCTTTTGGGTGTGGCTATTTCTATTTGGGTAGTTTTGCAGCAATTGAAAAGATTGAACAATTGAACGTAGGGACAAAACTACCAAGACAATTCACCTTAATTCTATTTGGGGCGTTACTTCTTGCTTTTATGCTTCATTATTTTGTTTTGAAGAACCTTGATCTTGCCCCTTTGGACAATATGCTGGTTGCCTCCTACAGTATAAACTTTGTATTGGCCGTCGGAATTTTTATAGGATTGTACTATGCCAGGAAAAAGCTAAAAAATGCATTGGGTTTTTTATTCATGGGGGGAAGCCTAATAAAGTTTGTGGTATTCTTCATTGTTTTCTACCCGGTTTACCGGGCTGATGGGGAGATCCAACGTGCGGAATTCGCAGCTTTTTTTGTCCCCTATTTGACCGCCCTGGTTTTGGAAACCTATTTTGCATCAAAAATGTTGAATCAAGTATCCGATTCCTGAATTTTTCACCCGACCCAAATCACTAAAAATAAAGCAACAAAGCTTTTTTCCTTTTAAGGGAAAGACTTACATTTGCACCGATTTTTAAAGACCGTTAGTTCCAGCGAAATGCGAAAAACGTTTTTGAAGAGTTTTCTTCTTTTTTCTGTATTGATTCTAAGTCAAATTTCCTTCGGAAAAGAAAAGGAGGACAAACATGGCGAGGAAGGTCATGGTAAGGACCTTAAGACCGAAATCAAGGAATACATCCATCACCATTTACAGGATTCCCACGACTTCTCCCTTTTTTCCTATACCAAGGAAAATGGCGACCACAAATACGTGGGCTTTCCCTTGCCCGTGATACTCTGGGATGATGGGCTAAAAGTCTTTTCTTCCACCAAGTTCCACCACGGGGAGACCTTGGCCGAAGTGGATGGAAATTACTATAAGCTCTATCACGGCAAAATTTATAGGACGGATGCCAACGGCACCATTGATTATGACGAAAGCCACCACCCTACCAACATAAAACCCTTTGATTTTTCCATTACCAAGAATGTGGTAATGATTATCGTAACAGGTTTGTTGATGCTTTGGCTTTTTTCCAGTTTGGCGCGATCGTACACAAAAAATAACGGTATCCCAACTGGGGCGGGAAGGTTTTTTGAACCCATCGTCCTTTATATTAGGGACGATATTGCACGGCCCAATATAGGCGAAAAGCGCTATAAAAAATACATGCCCTTTCTGTTGACCATCTTCTTCTTTATATGGTTTTTGAACATGTTTGGGATGACACCGCTTGGAATTAATGTCACTGGAAACATTGCCATTACCACTGCCCTGGCCATATTAACGTTTTTAATTACAAATTTTACGGGAACCAAGGATTATTGGATGCACCAATTTAACCCTTTGGGTGATTCCCTTCCCTGGTATGGAAAAATACCATTGTATATCATTTTGGTTCCGATAGAGTTATTGGGATTGATCATTAAACCCTTTTCACTGTTGATTCGATTGTATGCGAACATGCAGGCCGGACACATTGTTATTGGAAGTTTGATTGGGTTGATGTTCATTTTTAAGAGCTGGCTTGGAAGTCCGCTGTCATTTGGCCTGGCTTTCGCCATAATGTTGATCGAGGTACTTGTGGCATTGTTACAAGCCTATATATTCACCATGTTGAGTGCGCTTTACTTCGGTTTTGCCTCCGAGGAACACGAGCACGATCATGGACATGAAGCCGAGGTGGCCCATTAAAAAATAGTTTGGTCATTCATGGAGTTGAACTGACCGATGGATAAGTGTTGAATTTTTAATTTTTAAACTAGATAGACATGGAAATTCCAGTAATGGTAGGTGCAGGTTTGGTAGTTATCGGTGTTGGTTTGGGTATTGGTAGGATTGGTGGTTCCGCAATGGAAGCCATCGCACGTCAGCCCGAAGCATACGGTAAAATCCAAACAGCGATGTTGATTGCAGCTGCATTGATTGAAGGTATTGGTTTTGCTGCCCTTTTTGCGGTATAATCAGTCATCTAAAAGCAAAAGGCTGCAACGGTTGGTTGCAGCCCTTGCTTGTTTAAAACATTAAGAGATAAAGAAAAAGAGATGGAAAAATTATTGGAGGAGTTTTCATTAGGGCTGTTTTTTTGGCAAACACTACTGTTCCTTTTATTGCTATGGCTACTTTGGAAGTTTGCATGGAAACCCATTCTAAATGCGGTCAATGATCGCGAAGAAGGGATCAAAAATGCCCTTCAAGCAGCGGAGGATGCGAAAAAGGAAATGCAGAACGTTACCGCGGATAGCGAAAACCTTTTGCAGGAAGCCCGGGCAGAACGTGAGAAGATGTTGAAGGAGGCCCGTGAAATCAAGGAGAAAATGATTGCAGATGCCAAGGAACAGGCACAGGTGGAAGGGGATAAGATGCTAAAACAAGCGCAAGCGGCCATAGAAAGTGAGAAGAAAGCCGCCGTTGCGGACATTAAGGAACAAGTGGCCACCCTTTCCGTGGATATTGCGGAAAAAGTAATCAAAGGGGAACTGTCCGACAAGAAGAAACAACTAAAGGTAGTCGAGGACATGTTGGGCGACGTTAAGTTGAATTAGTAAATAGAAAGAGGTTCGAAAGTTAATGGTCACTGGTAAAGGACCGATTCCATTTTCCGGTTACCAGATAACCATTAACCCACAAACCGTTAACCATAGCACGTAAAATGAGTAATAGCAGGGCGGCCATACGATACGCAAAAGCAACCTTGGATTATGCCGTGGAGCAAAAAGTTGCGGACAAGGTAGATACGGATATGCGCAAGATTGCCGAAACCATTTCGGACCATCCGGAGCTACAGCAACTTTTGACAAGCCCAATCGTAAAAAATGAGGTCAAGAAAAACTCCCTTTCGGCGATTTTTAAAGGGAGTAATGAAATTACCCTGGGACTTGTAAACACCTTGGCGGATAATAAACGTATCGACTTGTTACAGGAAGTGGCGTACAAGTACATCATTCAGTACGAAAAGATGAAAGGAGAAGATACGGCCGTGGTTACCACAGCTGTCCCCCTTACGCCAGCACTGGAAAAAAAGGTGCTTTCCAAAGTAAAGGAGCTTACGGGCAATAAGGTTTCCCTGGAGAACAAGATTGATGAAAGTATTGTAGGTGGATTCATTTTAAGGGTCGGGGATTTACAGTACGATGCCAGTGTGGCGAACAAATTGAATACAATAAAACGAGAATTTACAAATAGTCTATAATCAACGGACATACCGATGTCTTACATCTTATGTCTTACGTCTTATATCTTAAATTATGGCGGGAGTAAAAGCAGCTGAGGTTTCAGCAATATTGAAAAAGCAATTATCAGGTTTCGAAGCAACCGCTTCCCTGGATGAGGTAGGTACCGTACTCCAAGTGGGGGACGGTATTGCCAGGGCATATGGTCTTTCCAATGCGGAATACGGCGAGTTGGTGGAGTTTGATGGTGGAATGCAAGGTATTGTGTTGAACCTGGAAGAAGACAATGTGGGTGTGGTATTGTTGGGGCCATCCAAGGAGATTTTGGAAGGGGCTACCGTAAAAAGGACACAACGTATTGCCTCCATCAACGTTGGAGAAGGTATTGTGGGCCGTGTTGTGGATACTTTGGGTACACCCATCGATGGTAAAGGTCCAATTGCTGGTGAAACCTATGAAATGCCATTGGAGCGAAAAGCACCCGGGGTAATCTACAGACAACCGGTAAATGAGCCTTTACAAACTGGAGTAAAGGCCATTGATGCGATGATTCCAATTGGTCGTGGACAACGGGAGTTGGTAATCGGTGACCGCCAAACAGGAAAAACAACGGTTTGTATCGATACCATTCTTAACCAAAAGGAATTTTACGATGCGGGAGAGCCCGTATATTGTATCTATGTGGCTATTGGTCAGAAGGCCTCTACGATTGCAGGTATCGCAAAAACATTGGAAGATAAAGGTGCCTTGGCCTACACCACCATTGTAGCTGCAAATGCCTCCGATCCCGCACCAATGCAGGTATATGCCCCTTTTGCCGGTGCTGCAATTGGAGAATATTTCCGGGATACCGGACGACCTGCACTGATCATCTATGATGATTTGTCAAAACAAGCGGTTGCCTATCGTGAGGTATCCCTATTGTTAAGAAGGCCACCGGGGCGTGAAGCCTATCCAGGTGACGTGTTCTATTTGCACTCAAGATTATTGGAACGCGCGGCAAAAGTCATTAATGACGATACCGTGGCCCAAAACATGAACGATCTTCCTGATGCGTTGAAAGACAAAGTAAAGGGTGGGGGTTCTTTAACGGCACTGCCCATTATTGAAACACAGGCAGGTGACGTTTCCGCTTATATTCCAACAAACGTAATTTCCATTACGGATGGTCAGATATTCCTGGAGCAGGACTTGTTCAACCAAGGGGTCCGTCCTGCAATCAACGTGGGTATTTCGGTATCACGTGTGGGAGGTTCGGCGCAGATCAAATCCATGAAGAAAGTGGCCGGTACCTTAAAACTGGACCAGGCACAGTTCCGGGAGTTGGAAGCTTTTGCCAAGTTCGGTTCGGATTTGGATGCGGCGACAATGAACGTAATTGAAAAAGGACGTAGAAACGTTGAGATCCTGAAACAGGCCCAAAATGATCCATTTACGGTTGAAGATCAGGTCGCAATTATTTTCGCAGGTTCCAAAAACTTGTTGAGGGATGTTCCTGTAAATAAGGTAAAAGAATTTGAAAGGGACTATTTGGAGTTCTTGAATGCCAAGCATAGGGGAGTTTTGGATACGCTAAAATCCGGGAAGCTAACGGATGAGGTAATCGATACCTTGACTTCGGTTTGTAAAGATTTATCAAGTAAGTACACCAGTTAGGAGTGCAGAGTTAAGAGTTATGAGTAAGTTGAACGAAAGTCCTATACGCATTAAGAGCTTTCAGTTTGCTTGTGGCATAGTTGATTACTGCGATAAACTTAAAAAAAACAAAGATTTTGAACTTGCTTCTCAATTACTAAGGAGCGGAACCAGTATAGGCGCAAATACCAGAGAGGCACAAAGAGGCGTAAGTACAAAAGATTTCAAAAATAAGTTTGGCACTGCACTCAAGGAAGCTGATGAAACCATGTAATGGCTGGAAATTTTGGAAGCCACAGGAAGAGAAGTGCCAGAAAATATGATGGAAAAGTGCAATGAGTTGATTCGTATCTTGGTTAAGATTATCAAAAACTCATAACTCTGCACTCATAACCCATAACTGAAGAAAGGAATGGCAAACTTAAAAGAAATACGTAATAGGATTGCATCGGTAAAGTCGACCATGCAGATAACGAGTGCCATGAAAATGGTTTCCGCTGCCAAGTTGAAAAAGGCCCAAGATGCCATAACGGCAATGCGTCCTTACGCCAATAAGTTGACCGAGCTATTGCAAAACCTTAGTGGTAGCCTGGATGGGGATGTTGGGGCCAAGTACACGGATAATCGTGAGGTCAAGAAAGTGCTTGTGGTTTCCATTACCTCCAACCGTGGACTTTGTGGGGCCTTCAATTCAAATATCATCAAGGAATCCGTTTCCCTTTATCATGGGAAATACGGCGGCAAACAGGTAGATTATATTACCATTGGTAAAAAAGGAAATGATATTCTGGGAAAGAAATTCAATATCATTTCCAATCAGAGCAGCATCTTTGACAAGCTGACATTTGAGAATGTCACCGTAATAGCGGAAGATTTAATGCAACGTTTTACCACAGGGGAGTATGACCGGATAGAACTGGTCTACAACCGATTTAAAAACGCAGCGACCCAAATCGTAACTACGGAGCAGTTTTTACCCATTGTTCCCGTTGAAGGGGATGTAAACGCCAGTGCCGATTATATCTTTGAGCCGGATAAAGCGGGAATTGTGGAGCAGTTGATTCCAAAATCACTGAAAACCCAATTGTATAAAGCCATTCGGGATTCCTTTGCAAGTGAGCATGGGGCCCGTATGACGGCAATGCATAAGGCAACCGATAATGCCGGGGAGCTTAAGGACCAATTAACATTGACCTACAACAAAGCAAGGCAGGCCGCAATTACAGGTGAAATATTGGAGATTGTTGGTGGCGCCGAAGCATTGAACGACTAAAATAGAAACGGAAATAACCATTCCAAAACATAACTAAGCCCCACCTCCTTGTGGGGCTTTCATTTTGCATGAAATCAAAAAAGACGGCCTTACTTTTTATTTTCATCACAATTTTAGTGGATGTCATAGGTATTGGCATCATCCTGCCCATTATTCCGGAGTTTATCATGCAATTAACCGGAGAGGGCAATCATATGGCGGTTATCTATGGCATGTGGTTAACAACGGCCTTTGCAGGAATGCAATTCCTGTTTTCCCCGGTTTTGGGCGAGATTTCCGATTGGTATGGCCGTAAACCGATCCTACTGCTTTCCCTTTTGGGACTGAGTATCGATTACTTGATCCATGCTTGGGCACCAACCATCCTCTGGCTGTTCATTGGTCGTTTTCTGGCCGGGATTACGGGAGCGAGTTTTACGGTCGCATCAGCTTATATTGCAGATATCAGTACCATGGAGGAAAAAGCCAAAAACTTTGGACTTATTGGTGCGGCCTTTGGCCTGGGCTTTATTATTGGCCCTGGTATTGGAGGATATTTTGGTGATATCGATATTCGATTGCCGTTTTACATTGCAGCCGGACTGACATTTGCAAATTTTCTGTTCGGATGGTTCGTGGTTCCCGAGTCTTTGAGTAAGGAAAACCGAAGACCGATCAATGTTTTAAAGATGGTACCCGGCGTATCCTTGGTTGCCCTAAAGAACTATAAAGGGGTTTTGTTGTTGATCGCTGCATTTTTCCTGGCCAACCTGGCAGGGCAGGCGTTGCCATCCGTGTGGTCGTACTTTTGTATCGAAAGTTTTGATTGGAATCCCAAACAGATAGGTCTTTCCCTGGTTGTGGTAGGACTTTTGGTTGCCTTTGTCCAGGGATTCCTGATCGGTAAGGCCATTGGGTGGTTTGGGAAACGTAATGTGGTCACCTTTGGATTTCTATTGTGGACCCTCGGGATGTTTTTATTTTCCCAGGCCAGTGAACCTTGGATGCTCTATGCATTTTTGATTCCCTATGCCCTTGGAGGGGTAGCTGGGCCAACGGTACAGGGCATTATTTCCAATCAGGTATCGGTAAAGGAACAAGGAATCCTCCAGGGATCGATTACGGGCTTGGTCAGCATTACCGCTATTCTGGGGCAGTTGCTATTTTCACCGGTGTTTTACTACTTCATACGCCCAGAAACCAAATTGTACTTCCCCGGGGCTTCCTTTGCACTGGCATCGGCATTATTGTTCATTGCTTTTGTTTTGGCCACTGTGGCAATGAAAAGAATAGCAGTAGCGTAGCCCCTCCAAGGATTTTAACCATTATTTCCAAAGTTTGATGTAACATTTTTGGCGTTTTGAATCTAAAGGGAAAACGATTCAAAATTCTTAAAAATGAAAAATTCAAAGACCCTTGTCCTTTTACTATTGTTCATGGTTGTCTCCATAACAGCACCTGCCCAAAATCAAGCATTCGAAGTACAGGTTAAAGGTGCTGGGGAACCATTACTTTTCTTCCCGGGCTTTGCCTGTACAGATGAAGTATGGGACGAAATAGTAACCGAGCTTTCAAAAAAATACGAATGCCATGTGTACACCTTTGCCGGCTTCGGGGATGTGCCGCCCGTAGCATTCCCATGGTATCCCAAAGTAGAGGAGGCCGTTTTGGATTATATAAAATCCAATAACCTGGAAAATGCCATTCCCATAGGTCACAGCCTGGGAGGAACCTTGGCCCTTTCGTTGGCGACAAAGGAAAATGTTTTTGAAAAGCTTATCATTGTTGACGCCTTAACGGCAACGGGCGCCTTAATGATCCCGAATTACAAAAGTGAACATATGGTATATGATAGCCCATATAACAATCGGGTCCTTACTATGGGTGAAGGGGATTTTAGGGCAATGGCAACGCAAATGGCATCTGGAATGACACTGCATCAGGAAAAGCAGGACCAAATCGTTGATTGGATGCTCAAGGCGGATAGAAAAACATATGTCTATGGGTATACGGATTACCTAAAAGTGGATTTGCGCAAAGCAGTGAGTGCCATCCAAATACCGGTGACCATTTTTGCCGCCACACATCCCTTTGGAAAGGAAATGGTCAAAAAGACCTATGAAGAACAGTACAAAAACCTGGCCGATTATGACCTTAGGTTTGCGGAGGGCTCGGCCCATTTTATTATGTACGATAAACCAAAGTGGTTAGTGGAACAACTTATTGCTGTCTTGACCAACAATGAATAAAACCGACCAAGAATTTGAGCAGCTCTACCATGCCAATTATGACCAGGTGATGCGACTATGTCTTGGGTATGTTTCGGGCGATGAGGATATGGCCAAGGATTTGGTCCAGGAGGTATTTGTGAAGGTTTGGAACAGCCTGAGTGAATTTCGCAATGACAGCCATGTCTCAACCTGGATTTATCGAATTGCCGTGAATACCTGTTTAATGGGCCTTAGAAAGAAGAAACCTTACGCCCTAAAAATGGAAATGGAATCCGATACCACCATCGAGGATGAAGGGTCTGCCGAACATAAGGAAATGCAATTCAAGGAAATGTATAGGTGCATCAATACCCTTTCGGCCACAAATAAAGCCATCATTTTAATGGAATTGGAAGGGCTTGCCCAAAAAGAAATAGCCGCTGTTATGGGAATGAACCATACGGCGATACGAACGAGGATACATCGCATTAAAACCCAACTTTCAAAATGTGTACATCATGGATGATTTTGACAACATAAAACAAAACTGGAAGGAACAACCCATCCCAAAGCCTTCCAAAGCAAGTTTCAAGGGCGTGAAGGACAAAATTGGCCAAGTGGCCAGAAAACAGAAGATTGCCAATGTGGTCCTATTAAGTACGGTAGTCGTTTTAGTGGCTTTCTTTTTTTACATCAAGGCAATGGAACACCAAAGCGTGGCTTTGGCTTTGGGCGCCATGATCGTTGTTTTATTGGTTAGAGTGCTTGTTGAATTTTTTAGTTTGAGAACGTTGAAAAACCTATCGATGACCTTGGACATTGAAAGTTTTAAAGCCAGGCTTATCGGGTATTACAGGAAAAGGGTAGGGGTACATACCATATTGACACCCCTATTGATTCTTGTGTATTGCTTTGCGTTTTGGACCTTACTCCCGGACTTCAAAGAAAGCCTGTCAAAAGGCTTTTACAATTACATCATAGTCTCTTCCCTGGTTTTATTGGTGGTACTTGGGGGGTTCATCTTTGTCCAGGTCCGTAAGGAAATGGAAACACTTAAGGAATTGCAAAGTCCATAGTTAAGCCTATTTGTTTTCCTTTGAAGCAGGATCCATACTGTTTTTCAGATGAATGTCGATATACTTTTGGTTGAGTTCATCGGAATCCCCATAGCGCTCCCGCAATTCCTCCAGTTTCAATTTCAGGTTTGCGACCACATCGGCATATTGCGGATTCTCGTAGAGGTTGTGCAATTCGTTGGGGTCATTTAGTCTGTCGTAGAGTTCCCATTCATCAACATCATAATAAAAATGGGCCAATTTGTAAGCCTTGGTCACAATACCATAGTGCCGCTTTACCTGATGGACCGCGGGATACTCATAATAGTGATAGTACACCGCATCACGGTTCCATTCGGTCTCATTGGATGTTAGTAAGGGCATTAAACTTTCGCCCTGCATGTCATTGGGCGCTTCAATTTGGGCGGCCTCGAGCAGGGTCTGGGCAAAATCCAGGTTCTGGACCATCTCCTCATTGGTAATGCCCGGTTTTATGGTATTGGGCCAACGTATCAATAAGGGCGTTCCAAAGGATTCATTATAAATAAACCGCTTGTCGAACCAGCCATGTTCCCCCAAATAAAATCCTTGGTCCGAAGTATATACCACCAAGGTATTTTCGGATAGGTGGTTTTCATCCAAATAATCCAGGACACGACCTACATTATCGTCAACAGAGGAAATACAGGCAAGATAGTCCTGCATATAGCGTTGGTACTTCCAGCGCATTTTCTGGGTGTCGTCCATTTTTGGCCAATTTTCCTCGAAATCCGCGTTGATGATATCGAGAATGGGCTCGTAAAGTGCTTTTTGTTCCGGAGTCGCCCGCTCGGTATAGGGGCCATGAAAACTATTTTCAAATTCTGGGATTTGAGGTTCTGGCCGCATACGTTGGACAAGTTCAGGTCTAATTTTGCTATCATGACTGTACATCATATGGCGAAGCAAGTTCATCTCGGCCGTTTTGGCCGCCGTTCCCCGGGATGCATAATCATCAAATAACGTCTCAGGTTCCGGAAACTCCTTGTTTATGAATTCCTGAAACTTATCCGGTCTGGGCCACCACGGACGATGCGGTGCCTTGTGCAGGTACATCATTAAGAAAGGTTTTGTGGTGTCCCTTTTGGTATCCAGCCAATCCAAGGTTAAATCCGTGATGACATCGGTAACATAACCTTCTATTCTAACGGTATCCCCATTTTTGGTTATAAAGTCCGGGTTGATATAATTTCCCTGTCCTGGAAGGATCATAAAGTCATCCACGCCTTTAGGGTTATTGCCAAAATGTAATTTCCCAAACATGGCCGTTTGGTAGCCGGCGTCCTGAAAAAGTTTTGGAAAAGTGACCTGAGTGGTATCAAAGGGACGGGAATTATCCGTTTTTCCATTAATATGCGTGTGTTTGCCCGTTAAGATGGTCGCCCTTGAAGGTGCGCAAATGGAATTGGTAACAGAGGCGTTATGGAAAGTGATGCCCCCTTTGGCAATACGATCAATATTTGGGGTCTGGATCAAGTGGTTTTGATAGGCGCTAATGGCCTGATAGGCATGGTCATCCGACATAATGAACAGGATATTGGGTCTTTCAGGGACGGATTTTTGGGTTTTCTGTCGTTGTCCACAGGAAACCATCAGAAATACAAAAACAAGAACCCGCAAGGCTTTTAAATGGAAGGTCATGGATTACAATCTTTGAACAGTAATATAGCAATAAATACACTTATGGCGCCAGTGGATTTTCAGGTTTGGCACTAATTTTGGTTTCATATCTTTACAACACTATAATGTAAACGCTATGAAGATGATACCTTATATACTATTGGTCCTGGGATTTTCCATCTCTGGATGCTCATCCCAAAAAAAACTGCCGGATAAGGCCCCTTTTGAAATGGGTCCGGCCACCTGTCAACCATGGACGGGAAGTGAGGAAGAAGCGGGGTCCGGTCTGTTACTCGAAATCCCCATATTGAGTGAGGATTTAAACGGAGCACAACTCAAACAGGCCTTTTTTAGAGGGAAAATAGCGGATATTGACTTGGAAAGCCTGGAAACGGGCTGGGTAGCGAAGGCCAATTTCAGCGAACAAAAAATCGAAAAACCGGATATCATAATGCATGCGGATCCAAAAAAGGAAATAGGTAACCGACCGCCACAGCCTAAAAAGGAATTTCCTTTTGTATTGGACGCAGATCAATGTGTATTGAGCTATATGGAAGGTGAAACACTGAAATATGTAAAGATTGAAGGTGTAGCGGAGAAGAATCCTTGATTTACAAGTAGTGGATAATATTACTAATTTTATGCATATATACCCCCGAAGCATCCCTTCGGGGTTTGTTTTAAGATAGTTGTATTTGGGCCCACTTAAAAAGTTATTCAAACAAACCTTTATCTACGGATTGGCAACCGTATTGCCCAGAATGCTTTCCTTTTTACTATTGCCCTTGTATACGGGTATTTTGGCTACTGCCGGCTATGGGGAGGTTTCGGTGATCTTTGCTTGGTTCGCCATCTTCAACGTGGTGTTGGCCTATGGAATGGAAACCACTTTTTTTAGGTTCTATAACGGGGAAGTTTCCAAGGAAACCGTGGTTTCCACCTCCATTCTATCGATTGCGGCAACAACACTTCTTTTTGTACTGATTGGTTTTTTAGCGTTGGACGCCATTTCACAAGCTATGGCCATTGAACCAAAGTATATACGCTTTGCCATACTCATATTGGCTTTGGATGCCCTGGTCATTATACCCTTTGCCTGGCTCAGGGCCAATGAGAAGCCAATGCAATATGCCATAGTCAAGATATTGAATGTGACGATCAACCTTGGGTTGAACATTTTCTTTTTACTGGGGCTTCCCGCGATTTTTTCAAAAGACCCGGAAGCACTATTGAGCAAACTTTATGTTGAAGATTATGAGATTGCCTACATTTTTATAGCGATGATGGTCGCCAGTGGGGTCACTTTGCTTCTCATGTTGCCACGTTATTTTAAGACCACCTATATTTTTGATAAGGGTCTGTGGAAGCGAATGCTGAAATATGCGGCCCCGGTACTGCTTGCAGGTATTGCATTTACCATTAATGAAGTGTTTGACCGGATTTTATTGGAACAGCTACTTCCGGAAAACACGGCCAAAAGTGAAGTGGGAAAATATTCGGCCTGTTATCGCCTGGCCTTGTTCATGACCCTATTTGGAACGGCGTTCCGAATGGGGATCGAACCTTTTTTCTTCAGCCATTCAAAAAGCGAGGCGCCTCAAAAAGCATATGCACAGATTACCAATTATTTTGTGATCTTAGGGAGTATTATATTGTTGTCCGTTGTCGTTTTTGCAGATATCCTAAAGGTATTGTTTGTTCGGGACGAAGCCTATTGGGAAGCCATGCCCATTGTCCCGATTATTGTTCTTGCCAGTTTTTGTTTGGGCATTTATCACAACCTTTCCGTATGGTATAAAATCACGGATCGAACCAGGTTTGGGGCCTATATATCCTCAGTTGGCGCCCTGCTTACCCTTGTCATCAACTTTGTGTTTATCCCTAAAATGGGATATATGGCATCCGCCTTGGCAACACTTGTCGCTTATGCCAGTATGATGGGGTTATCCTATTATTTTGGTAAAAAATATTATCCCATTCCGTATAATATGCGTAAAATCGTGTTCTATGGAGGGTTTTCCATTCTCTTTTCCGTATTGTCCTTTTATGTTTTTAACCGAAATATAGTAGTGGGAAGCCTGCTCCTTTTGCTATTTTTGGGGCTGATTTACAAATTGGAAGGAGATAAACTGAGAACCATATTTTTAAGACGTGAAGGTTAACATTATTAACAAGTCAAAACACCCATTGCCCCGCTATGAGACCAATGCTTCCGGGGGAATGGACTTAAGAGCCAATATTTCGGAACCCCTAACGTTGAAACCTTTGGAGAGGGCCATTATAAAGACAGGTCTTTTTATCGAGCTTCCCGTTGGATATGAAGCCCAGGTCCGCCCTCGCAGTGGATTGGCGGCTAAAAAGGGCATAACCGTATTAAACTCCCCGGGCACCATTGATGCAGATTATCGAGGTGAAATAGGGGTGATATTGGCCAATCTTTCCAATGATGATTTTAGGGTCGAAGATGGGGAGCGGGTCGCCCAATTGGTGATTGCCAAACATGAAAGGGCAGAATGGATCGAAGTCGGGGAACTGTCCGAAACTTCCAGGGGAGCCGGTGGTTTTGGAAGTACGGGAAGGAAATAAGAATTCCTGCGAAGGCAGGAATCTCCTTATAAGAAAAAATGAAACTTTGGTATGTCTATATCATGACCAATAGACCAAATGGGACAATCTACATTGGAGTAACCGATACTATTGATGAGCGGGTTAAAGAACACAAACTCAAAAAGTACCCAAAATCATTTACGTCGCGGTATAACTGTGACAAACTTGTCTATTTTGAGGAATATGAACAAGGGGATAAGGCAATAGTAAGGGAGCGGCAGTTTAAGAAATGGAAACGTTCTTGGAAAATTGAATTGATTGAAGAAATGAACCCCAATTGGTCAGATTTGAGCATGAATTGGAAACGGAACTATAATAGATTAAGAAAATAAAGTTTAACTAAGAGATACCTGCTTTCGCAGGCAATAATATGAAGATAATCGTCCCCATGGCTGGTCGGGGCTCAAGATTGCGCCCACATACCCTAACCGTACCAAAACCGCTTATTCCCGTGGCCGGAAAGCCCATCGTACATCGTTTGGTAAGCGATATAGCCAAGGTATTGGGAGAGCCTATTGAAGAAATTGCCTTTATTTTGGGAGACCCCGCCTTTTTTGGCGAGGATGTTGTACAAAGCTTGGAAAAGCTGGCCCAGGAATTGGGGGCGAAAGCCAGTATATACAGGCAATTGGACCCTAAAGGAACAGGACATGCCATTATGTGCGCCGAACCTTCGTTGTCCGGCCCGGCGGTAATTGCTTACGCAGATACTTTAATTCGTGCCGATTTTAACCTGGACAAGGAAGCGGATAGTGTCATTTGGACCAAAAAGGTGGATAATCCGGAAGCTTTTGGAGTAGTGAACCTAAATGAGCAAAATCAAATTGTGGAGTTGGTGGAAAAACCAACCGAGTTTGTGAGTAATCAGGCGGTAATAGGCATTTATTACTTTAAGGACGTTGGGGTGTTACGGGACGAATTACAGTTCGTTTTGGAAAACAATATCATCAATGGTGGGGAATATCAAATCAATGATGGGATTAAACGTATGATGGCCAAGGGCAAGATATTTGTGACCGGAAACGTGGACGAATGGATGGATTGTGGCAACAAAAATGTAACGGTCGAAACCAATCAGCGCATGTTGGCCTTTTTGGAAAAGGATGGGGAACAACTGCTGGCGGATTCCGTACAAAAAACAAATGCCAATATTGTTGCACCCTGTTTTATTGGGGAAAACGTCGTCATAAAAGATAGCACGGTTGGTCCTTATGTTTCCATCGGGGCAAATACGGTTGTGGAAAATGCAACCGTTAAAAATAGCCTAATCCAACGCAACAGTGTTATTAAAAATGCTAATTTGGATAATGCCATGATTGGGAGCCATGTATACTATGATGGTAATTTTGAGACCGTTAGCATAGGGGATTATTCGGTCCTGGAGTAGATTTTAGGAACCCATTATCCTTGGGCACGGATTTTGAAGGTGTTCCAGGGGAGGCAAGGGAATTATGTGGAGAGAAAAAGTTTTCCGGGTTTTAATGGTATTGCAGCTACTCGCAATACAGGCTGCCCTTGCCCAAAATTCCCCAAAAGTTATTCCCGAAGAAGAAAGCGCCGAGGTGTTTTTGGAAGAATATACCGATGAGTTTCAAGAAAAATTCTTTGAAGCCCTAAAGCAAAAAAGTATCCAAAACTATGACCGTGCCATTAACCTGCTCTTGGAATGTAAGCAATTGGACGCCAACAGTACTGCAGTGGAGCACGAGCTGGCAAAGACCTATTTTCTGGATAAAAAATATATCCCGGCCCAGCAATATGCGGTGGAAGCATTGATTTCGGAGCCGGGGAACTTTTGGTTTTTGTTCAATCTATACAAGATCGCCGAGAAACAGGGTGTCCCATTTCAAAACCTGGAAAATACCATTCCGTATACAAATAGGGAGCTCAAGACCAATCTGGTCAAAATCTATTTTCAGAACAGGAAATACAAGGACGCCAAACAGGTACTGGGTAGTTTGGAAATGAACCAGGAACTTTCCCTCTTGGCCCAAAAAATAGAGGATTCGCTCAACAAGGCCCAAAAGAGTACGGAACGGATCGTCACAAAGAACACCCCATCTCCGGAAAGAACCCTGGACAGCGAACTGGAACGTTTTCGAAACGCGTTGAAATCGATGGCCTCCGGTACCGATCACTCGGATTTGGAAGCCAAGGCCAGGGAAGCGTTGGAAACCTATCCCCTGCAACCGGAGTTTTATTACTTCCAGGGTCTGGCATTGAACAGGATGGAGCGCCACCTACAAGCAGTGGGCGTCTTGGAGGAAGGCCTGGAATATCTTTTTGATAATGACCTGCTGGCCAATGATTTTTACAAAGAGTTGGCCTTGGCCCATAAAGCAATTGGAAATACTTCTAAGGCAAATCTATACCTTAGTAAGGTAAAACCCGGTTTTTAATGAAATGGTACCGTTCCCACATAAGTATCCCTGTTCTGGTTATCGCACTATTGGGGATTTTTTTAACTTCTTGTAAAACCAAAAAGGCGGTTTTGGAGGGAGAGGTCGATACCTCCATCTCAACAAAAAAAATCATTCAGAACCACTACTCCAATTCCTTGGATTTTGAGACCTTGAGCGGTAAGGTTAAAATTGATTACGAAGAAGGGAGCACCAACCAGGGCATCACTGTTAGTCTACGGATAAAAAAAGATGAAGCCATTTGGGTCAGTGCACCTTTGGGCATGTTCAAGGCTTACATCACTCCGGAAAGGGTTTCCTTTTATAACAAATTGGAAGGGGAATATTTTGATGGGGATTTTACCTTTTTAAGTGATCTACTGGGATACGAAATGGATTATGGAAAAGTGCAGAATGTACTCATTGGTAATACTGTATTGGATTTGAGGAGCGAAAAGTACGTGTCCTTAACGGAAGGGGATAGCTATATTTTAAGGCCGAAGGTCCAGAAGGAACTTTTTAAAATTCTCTTTTCCCTGGAACCACAACATTTTAGGACCAAACTTCAACAGATCTCACAACCTGAAAAAGATAGGTTTTTAAAATTGGATTATGCCTACCAAAACATAGACGCCAGGGTGGCCCCAAGTAGGGTTACGATCGAGGCGGTCAATGAAGATGGTTTGCGTACCATTGATTTGGATTTTAGAAATATTGAGTTTGACCGTAGGTTGAATTTTCCCTACAGGATACCAAAGGGCTTTAAAGAATTGGCGGCGAAATAGCGTGTTGGCAAAGCGAACATATCAGTATTTTTCCTTGTGCATTTTATTGTTCTGGGGAGTTGCCCTCACGGCCCAGAGCAGTGAGCAAAAAGCACTTGAGGAGAAGCGGGCAAGGATTCAAAGGGAAATCCAGGAAATGAATCGCTTACTTTCTGAGGAAAAGGCAGAAAGAGGAAACGTTCTTGAGCAGATGGAAGCCCTGGACCAGCGGATCAATATAAGACAGGAACTGATTAGGGTGACCAACAGGCAATCCAATTTGCTCAACCGTCAAATCAATGCCAACGTCCGTAAAATTTCCAAGCTTCGGCAAGATTTGGAGCTTCTAAAAGAGGATTATGCAAAACTGATCGTGAGTTCTTACCAACAACGGTCCGGCCAAAACCGATTGATGTTTTTGCTCTCATCGAACAATTTTTTCCAAGCGTTCAAACGATTAAAATACATAAAACAATACACGGCTTTCAGAAAACAGCAAGGGGAGGAAATTCAGGCCAAAACAGCAGAGTTAACGGTATTGAACAAGGATTTGGTGGAACAACGAAAAGTCAAAAATCAGCTATTGGCGGAAAACAGGAAGGTCAAAAGCCAGCTATCCAGGGAAATCAACTCCCAAAAGGAACTTTTGAAGACCATTAGGGCCAATGAGAGCCGATACACCCAGGCCATTCAAGCAAAACGCAAAGAAGCCAGAAGAATAGACCAGGAGATAGAAAAACTGATTCGAACTGCCATTGCCAGTTCCAACAAAAAAACGGGGAAGTCGGGTTCCCGGACCTTTTCCCTTACACCTGAGGCAAAACTATTGGCCTCCAATTTTTCCGCCAATAAGGGAAAGTTGATCTGGCCTGTGGAGAAAGGGATAAAAAGTCAGGGTTTTGGGGTCTATGCGGACAAGATCTATCCAGGAATCAAACACCAGAACAACGGGGTTACGATTACGACCAACAAAGGCGAAAAGGCCAGGGCGGTATTTGATGGGGAGGTCATTGATGTAAAAACCACCCGAACTGGACAAAAAGCAATTTTCATTCGGCATGGGAATTACATTTCAACCTATTATAATCTGGCCAATGCCTATGTTCAGAGTGGGGATAAGGTAGTGGCCAAGGAAGAAATAGGGGAGGTGTATACCAATAAGACCAGTGGCCTCACCAAATTGAAGTTCTATCTCTATCAAAATACCAAAAAATTAAATCCTGAAGAATGGATTTATCAATTATAAAACAATGAAGGAAATTACCGATTTACAGGGAACGTTTACGTTGAACAATGGGGTTAAAATGCCCTATTTTGGCTTAGGGGTGTATCTGTCCAAGGATGGCCAAGAGGTTATCGATGCCATAAAATGGGCCGTGGAATCCGGATATCGCCATATTGATACCGCATCGGTTTACAAAAATGAGGACGGTGTTGGGGAAGGGGTCAAACAATGTGGTGTTCCCCGGGAAGACCTTTTTGTGGTAAGCAAGGTATGGAATACGGACCAAGGCTATGAGACCACCTTAAAAGCTTTTGAGGCCAGTTTGGAACGATTGGACATGGAGTATTTGGACCTTTACCTTGTCCACTGGCCGGTTGCCGGGAAATACAAGGATACCTGGAAAGCACTGGAAAAATTGTATGCCGAAGGCCGGATTCGCGCTATTGGGGTAAGCAATTTTTTGCAACACCATCTGGAAGACCTGCTTACCGAGGCTTCCGTTGTCCCAATGGTGAATCAAATGGAGTTCCATCCTTTTTTGGTACAACAGGATTTGATTGATTTCTGCAATAAAAATACCATTCAGTACGAAGCGTGGTCGCCCATGATGCAAGGGAAGATCTTTGGTATGGAGGAATTTCAACAACTGGCTGGAAAATACAATAAGTCCATTGCCCAGATCGTGTTGCGGTGGGATCTGCAAAAGGGGGTCGTTACCATTCCAAAATCCTCGAAAAAAGAACGGATTATTGCCAACGCCGATATCTTTGATTTTGAACTGTCCGAAACCGATGTAGCGCTATTGGACGCCATGCACCGTGGTCAACGTTTTGGTCCGGACCCGGATAATTTTGACTTTTAGGAGTTCCCCATAAACAATGCCCTTAGTTCTGTGGCATCGGAAGGCTTCATTTTACCTGCCAATACCAGACTTAACTGTTTCCTTCGTAGGGCGCCGGCATAACGTTCCTTTTCCAATTCCGTTTCTGGTTCCAGGTGGGGAACCTCGGTAGGGGAACCTGTTTCGTCCACCGCCACAAAAGTATAAATGGCTTCATTGGCCTTTACCCGTTCTCCACTGATTCGGTCTTCCATCCAAACGTCGATATAAACCTCCATGGAGGTTCTAAATGCCCTGGAAATCGTTGCTTCTACGGTGACCACACTACCCAAGGGGACGGAACGGTTAAAGGCGACATGGTTCACGGAGGCGGTTACGGTAATCCTTCGGCTGTGCCTTCTTGCAGAAATACTTGCCGCTCGATCCATTCGGGCCAGGAGTTCACCCCCAAAAAGGTTATTTAAGGGGTTGGTTTCGCTGGGGAGCACCATATCGGTCATGACGGTACGGGAATCACTGGGTTTCTTGGATTGCATCAAATAGGAATTTGTACAAAGTTAACCAAGATATGCTTGGGAGTTTGGCTGGAAAGGAATCTTATTTTTCGGAAAGCATCCAGGCGTCCGCAGATACGGTGGCTTTAATTTTTTTAAGAAACCGCAATGCCTCCTGGCTATCCGAAAAACTATCAAAGGTTACTTGATGCAAACCATACCGATTGGTACCTAAGTATACGGCATCATAACCCTGTGCTTTGAGTTGATCGATTTTTTTGTCCGCATTTTCCCGAAACCGAAACGCCCCTGCAATCACGTGGTGCATTGGGCCTTTGGCCATTTTGGTGATGTTAAGGTTCAACGCAGGTAATTCCAACGGACTTCCCTCAAAAAAAGTGGCTTCTTGGATATGTCTGGAAACCTGTTCCTGGACATTTTGCCTAACCATATCCTGTCGGTATTGGTTTTGTTGGTAGAACTGATACGCACTGGTCCCTGTAGCCAACAAAAGCAAAAAAATGGCGGCATACTGCAGCCAGCCCTTGGATCTAACCCCTTCACGACGCTCTGGGGTAATGGTAAAGGGCACCTTTTCTTCCAACTGTTGTACTTCCTCCTTCAGTTTTTCACGGATAATAGGCGTAGCGTTAAGTGAAGAAAAACCAAAAGAGGCCGCTAAATAGTTATAACCGTCCTCAGGAAGAAACTGTATCCGCTGTTCCTTGCCTATCCAAAGCTTTCCAATACCTTCCAAAAACAAGTGTTTGCCACTGTCCAGCCTCACTTTCCATTGTTTGGAAACCTCCTCTACTTCTTTCAGAAGGGCTTCATAGGGAAGGTTTTTGGCATTGGCGATATGCGAAACCAATAAACCATCATTCTTTGTCAACTGTTGGTTAAAGGACAGGTTTTTAGTAGGTGGATGCAAGGTTTGCTGTGAAACATCGATACATGCAGCTGTTGTATTAGCCAGGAAAGCCCCAAAATTTGGGACCACGACACAATTGTATCTGTACAGCAACTCTGCTATATAATGTTCTACGCGCATAGGGGCAAATATTGAAAAAAATATAGCGTTCCGAAATGTAACGGATAACTTTTTATTAACATTTGAATTTGGGTATATTGTGAAAAACTTCGGTGAATGGCCAAGCTCCCACATACTGAACTTATTGCCCTTTTGAGGTTACAAAGGGTTCCCCTTGTAGGGGATATCAGTGCCAAAAGGCTGTTGGATAGATGTGGTACTGCAGAACAGGTTTTTAAGGAGAAAAGGGTGGCCCTTCAAAGAATAGACGGGATTGGTTCCGCAATGCTCTCCGGATTATGGGACCACCGGTATTTGGAGGAAGCGGAAAAGGAATTCCAGTTCATCCAAAAGCATGGGGTTGCGTATTCCTTTTTTAAGGATGATGACTACCCCAAACACCTAAAACACTGCATTGATGCCCCAATCCTCATTTTTAAAAGGGGGACCATGGATGTTGCCCATAAAAAAATCATAAGTGTTGTGGGTACCCGAAGGATTACCAGCTACGGGGCTGCCTTTATAGAAAGGTTCATGGAGGACATTGCCCCTCTGGATCCCATTATTGTCAGCGGTTTTGCCTATGGTGTGGATATTGCTGCCCAACGAGCGGCGATGGATCATAACTTACAGACCATTGGATGCTTGGCACATGGCCTGAACCAGATGTATCCAAAAGCGCATCAGAACTATGTTTCCCAGGTCGAAGGGAATGGTGGTTTTATAACAGAGTTCTGGAGTTCCAGTAATCCAGATAGGGAAAACTTCCTAAAACGCAATCGGATCATTGCGGGAATGAGTGATGCCACCATAGTTGTGGAGTCTGCAGAAAAGGGCGGTAGTTTGGTTACTGCGGATATCGCACATAGCTATAACAGGGATGTTTTTGCCGTACCGGGACGGACATCGGACAGGTTTAGTGTGGGCTGCAATAACCTTATCAAACAACAAAAAGCCCATATATTGACCACAGCGGCCGACTTAATCTATATTTTAGGATGGGAATTGGCTGAAAAAGAACAACATACGGTTCAAAAACAGTTGTTCGCGGAACTGAACGAAACAGAAAGGTCTATCTACCAATATCTACAGTTGAACGGAAAACAACTACTGGATACCGTGGCCCTGGAGTGCAATTTGCCCATTTTTAAAACCTCCTCTTCTTTGTTGAATATGGAGATGAAAGGAGTGATACGTCCGTTACCCGGTAAATTGTTCGAGGCGATCTAGGAAAGGAGAACCCTTTATCGAAGGGAAAAGGGACAGACAGGGTATTCCGGTACAGTTGCATTTTAACGTAATAAAAAGGATTAAAACAGGCAAAAACGGCTTTATCAGAGGGAATGGTCGCGAAATGAACGCTTTAAAGCCGATCCATAACAGGCCTGAATCGGCGGTTTATCGATCTTTACAATCTATTAATACCCGACCTTTTCCCGAACTCGGGCCAAAACACCATTAGCTACCGTTCTTGCCTTTTCAGCACCTTTGGCCAGGGCTTCATCCACTTCATGCAAATGGTTCATATAATAGGTAAACCGTTCCCTAGGTTCTTCAAACTTAGTAAGGATTAGCTCATAAAGGGCTTGTTTCGCATGGCCATAACCATAGTTTCCGGCCAAATAATTGGCACTCATCCCTTCAATCTGTTCCTGGGAGGCCAATAGCTTGTAAAGCGCAAAAACATTGTCATTTGTGGGATCCTTTGGATCTTCCATAGGGGTACTGTCCGTCACAATACCCATTACCTGCTTGCGAAGTTTTTTATCCGGTTGAAAAATATTGATAATGTTATCCTTGCTTTTACTCATCTTTTCCCCATCGGTTCCGGGCACGTACATGGTGTCTTCATGCACTTTGGCTTCGGGCAATACAAAGGTTTCGCCCAGTTGGTTGTGAAAACGCGAAGCCACATCCCTGGTCATCTCCAAATGCTGCAATTGATCCTTGCCCACAGGTACAATCTCCGCATCATATAAAAGAATATCCGCGGCCATGAGCATGGGATAGCTGAACAATCCTGAATTTACGTCCTGTAGACGGTCTGCCTTGTCTTTAAAGGAATGGGCCAATGTCAAGCGTTGATACGGAAAGAAACAGCTTAAATACCAGGCCAATTCCGTAACCTGGGGGACATCACTTTGACGGTAAAAAACGGTTTTTTCAATATCCAAACCAAAGGATAACCACGCGGCAGCCGTGGCATAGGTGTTTTGCCGCAATGTTTCCCCATTTTTGATTTGCGTAAGGGAATGCATGTCCGCAATGAATAAAAAAGAATCGTTTTCTGGTTTTTGGGCCATTTTTATAGCAGGGACAATTGCTCCCAGTATATTACCCAAGTGAGGGACTCCCGTACTTTGAATCCCAGTTAAAATGCGTGCCATGGCAAAAATTTAGCGGTAAAAGTAACACCATCGGAGATAAAAAAAGCGGCCCGGGCCGCTTTTTTTATGGTTTCATATGAGATTATTTCTTGAAAAGCCCAGCTACAAAAAGGACCACGATTGCCCCAATGACCCCTGTAATCAAATCGCCTACAATACCGGAGCCTATATGGACTCCCAAGGTGTTAAAAAGCCAGTTGCCCACTGCCCCACCAACAATGCCAAGGATGATGTTGATAAGCACACCGAAACCGCCCCCCTTCATAATTTTGCCTGCAAGCCACCCGGCAAAACCACCGATAAGTAGTGCATAAAGTAGTCCTCCCATGATTTTATCTTTTGATTAGGTGTTGAAGTGATTTAAACTTTTTGCGTTTAGACGAAAAGTTTAAATCACTTCATTTAAAGATAGTCAAAAATTCTACTTTTGATTCGTGTTGCAACTTCTAAAGAACATAAGCCATTCATTGTACCGAATTTGGTTTTATATGTTGGTTGCAATCCCAATTTTGCTGTTCTCCCCATTATTACTGCTGACCACACTTTCGGAAAAGACCTATAATCAATTTTATTGGTTGGCAAGGAACATATGGGCCAAGACCATTTTATTTGGTATGGGATGCCCCCCTAAAATCCAGTGGGATCAAGAACTGATACGGGAAAAGGGCTATATGTTAGTGGCCAACCATAGCAGTATGTTGGATATTATGTTGATGCTCTATGTGAGCAAAAACCCTTTTGTTTTTGTGGGAAAGCAGGAATTGGCCAAGATTCCGGTTTTTGGCTTTTTTTATCGGCGGGCCTGTATTTTGGTAGATCGAAGTGACCCCAAGAGTAGAAGTGCCGTATATAGAAGGGCAAAAAGAAGGCTGGAAAAGGGATTGAGCATTTGTATTTTTCCTGAAGGGGGCATACCGGAAGAACATATTGTTTTGGACAAGTTCAAAGATGGTGCGTTTAGAATGGCGATCATTTATAATATACCAATCGTTCCGATGACTTTTTTGGATTGTAAAAAGCGGTTTCCGTGGAAGTTTTTTAGTGGATCTCCGGGGAAATTACGGGTCAAAGTCCATTCTTTTGTTGAAACCGGTATCTTAGGTACGGCGGACTCGGGGACCATAAAAAACGAGATAAGGAAGCTGTTGCTGGGAACTTTGCTGGACGATGATCAAAAAAAGCCCTATGACACAAGAAAATCATAGGGCTTAAAGCATGCCGTAAAAACGGCGTACTAACCAACTTCTTTAAAACCTAAAATTTAAGCCGCTGTACACCCCAACGGCAAATGGCCTAAAATCACCAGCGGTGTCGGAGAATGTGTTCAGTTGATATTTAAAAATAGGCTCTACGTTAAATTGTACTTTTTTCGATATTTCATAGTTGAATCCAATGCCAATATTGGTGCTAAAATTTACACTGTTGGCGTTATTGGCTTCTCCCACTTCCGTAACCAATTGGTCGGATTCCAGGCTTATGGAATTGTCCACCAGGAACAAAGAACTTATTCCTCCTATAAGATTGACCCCAAACCTCCTGTCCAACAAGGCATAGTTGAGCTCCATGGGCACTTCTATATAGCCCAATTGTTGCACCATTTGCCCTTCAAGCTCACTTGCTCCACCTCCTGAGAATTCAGCAACGTTGTCTATCGTGGCACTACGAGTGCTTTTGCTCTCCACGACCAAATTTCTTGATGTTCGGGTATAGGATATATTGTCAATCAGCTCATTGGTAGAAGTGGTCAATGAAGAGGAGAAGACAATATCGTTGGTATCGTACCCAAAATCAACTCTGTGGACTCCAGACCGTACACTTAATTTTTCACTTATATTGTAGGTGACCGTGAGTCCATAGCTAAGGTTGAGATTTCCCGATTTGCTGTTAGGGGCAAAATCGGAATGTACGGGGGAACCTTCTCCCGTGGAACTATAGAAAACGGGGGCCACCGAAGGTCCCATGGACCATCTGTCCTTTTTCTGGGATGCGGCAACGGCTTCTTGTTCCGACCCTTCCTGTGCTTCTATGGCATCATAAATCGAGATTTTGGATTTTTCCTCCTCGTTCTCATTTTGAGCTACCTCGGTTTCACCTTCCAAAAGCTCCATTTTATTTTCATTTTGCCCCTCTTTTTCGATTCCATTCGGATCCTTTGGTGTCCTATGGTTTTCGGCCACGTCCCCATTTTTGATGGCAACGGCGTCTTTATCCTTATTTGGATCCGTAATCTTGTTGGGATCTTCCTGCCCCTCTTTTTCCTTGGTGTTCACCGCAATGGCTTCGGAAGGTATCGATCGGTCTCTTTGGGGGTGGGCTACGTTTTTGGATGCTGGGGAAATAGTATTCTGTTCTTTGGATTTGATTCCTTCCCCGGTGGAATGTTCATTATCAACCAATGGTGTTTCCTTGGATTGTTGGATCGGTTTTAGACCGTCCGGTTTTTTATCTTCGGTGTTCCGGGGACTATCCTGGATATGTTCCTGCGTATCCACTACGGTTGGTACAGTGGTATTCTCCGCACTGGAGAAGGGGTCGATAATGTATAGTAAGATGGCTATGGCAGCAGCGGCACCCCCCAATTGCCACCAAATGGGAACTACCCTTTTTTTCTTCTTTTTCGCTAAAGACGCCTCAAGTTTCTCCCAAATCCGTTCATCCGGTATTTCAGAGAAGTCCTTGAACTTTTCTTTAAAAAGGTTATCTAAATTATTCCTTTTCATCTGTGCTAGGTTAAGCAATATTTATATTTTCTTTTTCAATTTTTTCCTTCAAGATTATTCTTGCCCTGGCCAGGTTGGATTTAGATGTCCCAGTGGATGTACCCAAGAGTTCACTGATTTCTTTATGGGAATACCCGTCCAGGACATAAAGGTTAAAAGTCATCCGATACTTATTGGGCAACTCCTGTATGTAGCTCAATAATGTGGACAGACTTATGTTCATACCTTCATTCTCCAGTTCCACCTCTTCCGTAATATTATCCGTCACCACGTCCAAATACTTCTCCTTTCTATACTTTTGAAGTACGGTGTTTATGGTTATGCGTTTCATCCATCCTTCAAAAGAACCTTTGTGGTTGTACTGCCCGATTTTATCAAAAATGACCATAAAACTATCATGCAAGTTATCTTCGGCCTCCGTTCGGTTTCTCGAATATTTTAGGCACATTCCAAAAAGAACACCGGAATACTTTCGGTATAATTCTTCTTGTGCCATTCTATTCTGCTCTTTACAGCGTTTTATGAGTTCGTCCAGACTCAAGATATTGGTTAGTTTGCTTTTTTAGTTAATTTTCCTCTATTACGGGAACTTCATATTCCAGGTACGTTGCTTTTCCATCAGAATCCTCTCCTGCATAAAACCTAAGGGTATAGGATGCTGTCCGAATGGCGTTTACGGTCAGATTTCCCCTTAGGCTTTCGTCCGATAGGGAACAATCCTCACCCACAAGTACGGATCCAACGGCCACAATGGTCCACACCCCATCCATTTCGGGAGACACATCAAAACCTTGAAAAAAGGTACAATTGTCCGGCCTGGAAAAGGTAACTTCAATGGTGTGGGATTGATTGAACACAAAATGCTCTGGAACAGCAACATTGGTAACTTCCAATGATACAAAATGAAAATTTTCTCCAGAATCCAATTCGCAGCCAACGATAAACAGACCACACAATGCCACCAATACTACCGCAAAAACCTTCTTCATAAAACTATAATAGCTTAATTAAGATGCTACTATAACGCTTAGGTTGCGTGTTTATGTGCGGTCTTAAAATCAGCAAAGAAGGTAGGTTATTCCTTTAAGACGGCAATGGCCTCCTTAATTTTCCCTTCCAGTTCTTCGGACAACTCTGGATTGTCATCCAAAAGACCTTTGACAGCATCCCTTCCCTGCCCTAGTTTGGTGTCCCCATAGCTGAACCATGAACCACTTTTTTTAATGATTTCGTAGGAAACACCAAGATCCAGGATTTCACCAACTTTTGAAATCCCTTCACCGTACATAATATCAAATTCAGCAGTTTTAAAGGGAGGAGCTACTTTGTTCTTGACTACTTTGACCCGGGTTTTATTCCCCTGTACTTCCCCATCCGTGCTTTTGATTTGCGTGGACCTCCGGATATCAAGTCTCACCGAAGCATAGAACTTAAGGGCGTTTCCACCGGTAGTGGTCTCGGGATTGCCAAACATGACCCCTATTTTTTCCCGTAGTTGGTTGATGAAGACCACGGTACAATGGGTCTTACTAATGGTAGATGTCAGTTTTCGCAATGCTTGTGACATCAGGCGGGCATGCAAGCCTACTTTGGAGTCCCCCATTTCCCCTTCAATCTCACTTTTTGGTGTCAATGCGGCTACGGAATCGATAATAACGATGTCTATGGCGCCGGAACGGATGAGGTTGTCCGCAATTTCCAAGGCCTGTTCCCCATGATCGGGTTGGGAGATGATAAGGTTATCAATATCCACCCCTAGTTTTTGGGCATAAAAACGATCAAAAGCATGTTCCGCATCAATAAAGGCCGCAATACCTCCTGCCTTTTGGGCTTCGGCTATGGCATGTAACGTTAAGGTGGTCTTACCAGAGGACTCCGGACCGTATATTTCAATGACACGCCCTTTGGGATATCCCCCAACCCCCAGGGCGAGGTCCAATCCCAGGGAGCCCGAAGAAATGACCTCGACATCTTCAATGACATGGTCCCCCATCTTCATTACGGCGCCTTTGCCATAGGTTTTGTCAAGTTTGTCCAGGGTAAGTTTTAACGCTTTGAGTTTGGCTTCTTTTTCGTTGCTCATGTTCTCTAAAATTAGATGACTAAAATACCACTTATTGTCTATTTAATTGGATACACGCAACCTTTTTGGATTTGTATACTCTTAACTATGACTAATTCAAATAATTCTTGGATGGCGGACCATTTAGCGAACTGCCATTTGGAAAGCAAACATGAAAGGGAAAATGGTATTGGTCGTAGGCGTCCCAAACAGGGATGCCTTTTTTATTTGATTACCTTTGCCAACGTTTTTAGCCATTTGAAAAAGTCTAAATGAGTTCTTAATTATTGGTATAGCATGCAACTGTACAATACGTTAAGTGCAAAAGAAAGGGAGCGACTTATAGAGGAAGCGGGAAAGGAACGCCTTACCATCTCTTTCTACAAATATGCACACATAGGCAATCCCGGAATTTTTCGGAATCATCTATTTGTCCATTGGGACCAATTGGATGTTCTTGGCCGCATTTACGTGGCCAAAGAGGGGATAAATGCGCAGCTGTCCGTTCCGGCGGATAATTTCATGGATTTTAAGGCCCACTTGGATAGCATTACTTTTTTGAAGGATGTCCGTTTGAACATTGCAATTGAACAGGACAATAAGTCCTTTTTAAAATTGAAGGTAAAGGTCCGCAAGAAGATTGTTGCCGATGGCCTGGATGATAATACTTTTGATGTCATCAACAAAGGCATTCATGTGGATGCAGCACAGTTCAATGAGCTAATTGCAGATCCCGAAAGCATTGTGGTGGATATGCGCAACCATTATGAGAGTGAAATTGGACATTTTGAAAAAGCCATTACTCCGGACGTGGATACCTTCCGTGACTCTTTGGACATCATAGAAGAACAATTGGCCGAACACAAAGAGGATAAAAAGTTGGTCATGTACTGTACAGGTGGAATCCGTTGTGAAAAAGCCAGTGCTTACTATAAACATAAAGGCTTTAAAAACGTGTACCAATTGGAAGGCGGGATCATAGAATACACCCGTCAGGTACGCAACAAGGGTTTGGAGAACAAATTCAAGGGGAAGAACTTTGTTTTTGACCATAGACGGGGGGAACGCATCTCAGAAGAGGTCATTGCCCAATGCCACCAGTGTGGGAAACCGTGCGATACCCATGTAAACTGTGCCAACGAGGCCTGCCACCTTCTTTTTATACAATGTGACGAATGCGCCAAAAAAATGAACCATTGTTGCTCCAAGCAGTGTATGGAAATAGTGACGCTTCCCTTTGAACAACAAAAAAAACTCCGTAAAGGAAAACATGCCAGCAACAAAATTTTCAAAAAAGGAAGGTCCGGGGTTCTGAAGTTTAAGAATTGAAATCCGGGCAGTCCTTAAATTTGGCTATCTTTACTTTTTAGTATTTACGAACCTAAATCAATGAACGGCCAAGTCGTTCACTGATTCAAGATATTTTATATGGGATGTAGCAGTTGCTCTAACGGAAAAGACGGGCAACCGCGGGGCTGCAAGAACAATGGAACTTGCGGCACGGATGGTTGTAATAAGCTTACCGTTTTTGATTGGCTTTCCAATATGTCGCTGCCTAATGGTCAAACCCCTTTTGACTGTGTAGAGGTAAGATTTAAGAACAGCAGAAAAGAGTTTTTTAGGAATACGGACAAGCTTTCACTTGTCATTGGTGATGTGGTGGCCACCCAGGCAAAATCTGGCCATGACGTTGGCATTGTCACCCTCACCGGAGAGTTGGTCAAGGTACAGATGAAACGTAAAAAAGTGGATTATGGGGACAAAGGACTTCCCAGAATCTATCGAAAAGCGACACAACGTGATATTGACATCTGGCAAAAATGCAGGAATAAAGAGGAAGAGATAAAAAAACGATCCCGGGAAATTGCCATTTCCCTAAAGCTGGAAATGAAGTTAAGTGACGTTGAATTTCAAGGGGACGGTTCCAAGGCCACATTTTATTATACCGCAGAGGACAGGGTAGATTTTAGACAGTTGATCAAGGACATGGCCAAAGCCTTTAGTATCCGAATTGAGATGCGACAAATTGGGTATCGCCAGGAAGCACAAAGATTGGGAGGAATAGGCTCTTGTGGCAGGGAATTGTGTTGTTCCACCTGGCTAACCGATTTCAGATCGGTAAGTACGGCTTCCGCCAGATATCAGCAATTGGCCTTAAACCCACAAAAATTGGCGGGGCAATGCGGCAAATTAAAATGCTGCCTCAACTATGAGCTGGACATGTATTTGGAAGCCCTAAAGGATTTTCCTTCGTCCGACAGTAAACTACAGACTGAAAAAGGAATGGCCTACTGCCAAAAAGTGGACATTTTTAAGGAAACCCTCTGGTTCTCCTACAGAAATGATGCGTCCAATTGGCACGCCCTTAAAAAGGAACAGGTCCAGGAGATTTTGGAAATCAACAAAAAGGACAAAAAAATTGAAAGTCTGGAATACTACACTTCAGATACGGCCCTGGACGATCAGGTAACCTTTGAAAATGTTGTGGGACAAGATAGTTTAACCCGATTTGATCGCCCCAAACGAAAAAGGAACAAAAAACGCAAAAACAAAAATCCTCGAAAAAAGAACCAAAACAATTCGGTGAGAAATGCATAGGTATTGGTGGATAATGGTTGTTTTTGTGGCTTGTATCTCCTGTAATGAAGGCTTGGTATATTCTGAATATGTACCATTGAACAACGGGATATGGAAAAGAGGGGATACCGTGAAATTCCAATTCAAGGACCTGGATACGGTTGGCAAGCACCATATCTTTTTGAATGTCCGAAACGACCAACGGTACGAGTTCAGCAATCTGTTCCTAATATTGGAATTGGAGGCTCCCGACGGAAATACCAAAGTAGATACCCTGGAATATGAAATGGCCCTGCCCACTGGGGAATGGCTGGGAAAAGGTATGGGAAGCGTTAAGGAAAGTAAACTTTGGTATAAGGAAAACATCGATTTTAAGGATTCTGGCGTATATAAGGTGAATGTATCGCACGCGATGAGAAAGAACGGGGAAGTTGACGGAGTGGATGGTTTGGAGGGAATTACGGATATCGGAATTCAAATTGAAAAAGTAAAAAACTAATGGCGACTAAGGCTGCTCCTAAAAAAGGATTTAAAAAGTTTATCAAATGGTTCTGGATTCTCTACGGAACCGGCATTTTGGCCGCAGTGCTGCTCTTTTTGTTGGCCTCTTGGGGTGTTTTTGGGGAAATGCCCACTTTTGAACGATTGGAAAACCCACAGACCAACCTTGCCACGGAAATTCTTTCTTCGGATGGGGAAACCTTGGGGAAGTTCTACCTAGATGATAACAGAACGGACGTGGGTTTTGAACAATTGCCCAAACACCTTGTTGATGCTTTGGTGGCCACTGAGGATGCCAGATATTATGACCATGCCGGTATTGATGCTAGGGGTACCCTTCGTGCCTTTGCTTTTTTGGGGACAAGAGGTGGCGCGAGCACTATTTCACAACAATTGGCCCGTCAACTTTTCGTTGGGGTGCGGTCTAGAAATAAGTTTGATGCTATCAAACAAAAGTTCAAAGAATGGGTAATTGCTACCAGGTTGGAGAGAAGTTATACCAAAGAGGAAATCATTGCCATGTATTTGAACATCTATGATTTTCACTATAACGCTGACGGTATTCGCTCTGCTGCACGAATTTATTTTGGAAAAGAACCCCAAGATTTAAAAATTGAAGAGGGGGCAATGTTGGTAGGAATGTTAAAGAACTCGTCTTATTACAATCCAATACGCAGGGAAGAGTTGGTAAAAAACCGACGCAACACCGTTTTGGGACAGATGGCAAAATACGATTACATTTCAGAGACGGAAAAAGATTCCCTACAACAGTTGGAAATGGATTTAAACTTCAATCCAGAATCGCATCGCGAAGGTTTGGCCACGTATTTTAGGATGTACTTACAGCGTTGGTTAAACAATTGGGTGAAAGAGAATCCCAAACCAGATGGGGAAAAGTACAACATTTACCTTGATGGGCTAAAAGTATACACTACCATTGATTCCCGAATGCAAAAAAACGCGGAAGATGCCGTTGAAGCCCATATGAAACGATTGCAAGCCGAATTTTTTGTCCAAAACACCCCGGAACGTAATCCAACCACCCCTTTCCTGGATTTGGAGGACGTTGAGATAGATAATATTATGGAGCGTGCCATGAAAAACTCCGCACGTTGGAGGGCGTCAAAACGGAAAGGCCTTTCAGAGAACGAAATACGTGCCTCCTTTAAGGAAAAGGCAGAAATGACCGTTTTTGACTGGAACAGTGATTCCTATGAGAAGGATACGGTGATGACCCCATTGGATTCCATTCGGTATTACAAAACCTTTTTACGCACGGCCATGATGTCCATGGAACCCCAAACGGGCCATGTAAAAGCTTGGGTAGGCGGTGTGGATTACAAACACTTTCAATATGATAATGTAATTCAAGGGGCCAGGCAGGCCGGCTCTACCTTTAAACCTTTTGTGTATGCAGCGGCAATAGACCAGTTACGCTATTCCCCCTGTGATTCGCTTCCGGACACCCAATATTGTATTGAGCCCCTGAAGCATGGCAATATGGAGCAGTGGTGCCCTAAAAATTCAGATGGGAAGTATTCCTTGAAAAATCGAACCTTAAAAAATGCCTTGGCAAACTCCGTCAATACCATTACTGCGCGATTGATCGATCAAGTAGGACCCGGTTCCGTGGTGGAGATCGCCAAGAACATGGGATTCACCAAAGAGATTCTGGAAGTACCATCCATTGCTTTGGGAACGGTGGATTTTAATGTGTATGAAATGGTAGGTGCCTATGGTACGTTTGCCAATCAGGGGGTGTATGTGAAGCCGGTAATGATTACCCGAATAGAAGATAAAAATGGCACGGTCCTGTACGAGTACGTTCCCAGAACCAAAGATGTACTGAGCAAGGATGTGGCCTATACCATGGTGAATCTTATGGAGGGGGTTACCGAAGGAGGTTCGGGAACACGGCTACGCCATACATTTGCCAAAGAACAAACCGTTTATAAGGAAATTGTTACGGGGTATCCCTATGAATTCCAAAACCCCATTGCCGGGAAAACGGGAACTACCCAAAACCAAAGTGACGGGTGGTTCATGGGAATGGTGCCCAACCTGGTTACCGGGGTCTGGGTAGGCGGGGATAATCGCTCCGTCCATTTTAAGGGCCTGGCCTATGGTCAGGGAGCCTCAATGGCACTGCCTATTTGGGCCTTATATATGAAAGCCAATTACGAAAACGAGGAATTGGGCGTATCCATGGAAGCTTTTGAAGAGCCGGAGGAGCTGTCGATAAATGTGGACTGCACTAAAATCCTAGAGGAAAAAAAGCAGGAAACGGACACCGAGGACGACTTGGAGGATTTGGACTTTTAAAAAAATTGTTGTTGCAACAACATAGCTATATTTCGTAACTTACCCGCCACGAACGCAATATACTTTTTATGATAAAAAAAACCGTTTCAGGGGTTCAGGAAGCCTTAAAGGGAGTACAGGACGGGATGACTTTTATGCTTGGGGGATTTGGACTTTGCGGGATTCCCGAAAATGCGATTTCGGAATTGGTACGGTTGGGAATTACGGATATTACCTGTATTTCGAACAATGCGGGGGTGGATGATTTTGGACTGGGATTGCTGTTACAACAGCATCAAATTAAAAAAATGATCTCTTCCTATGTAGGGGAAAATGATGAGTTTGAACGGCAGATGCTTTCCGGGGAGTTGGAAGTGGAATTGACGCCGCAGGGAACCTTGGCGGAAAAATGCAGGGCCGCCCAAGCAGGGTTTCCGGCCTTTTATACCCCGGCGGGTTATGGAACAGAAGTGGCCGATGGAAAGGAAACCCGTGAGTTCAATGGTAAAATGTACGTGTTGGAGGAGGCTTTCAAAGCAGATTTTGCCTTCGTGAAAGCGTGGAAAGGCGATGAAGCCGGAAATTTAATTTTTAAAGGGACGGCCAGAAATTTTAACCCCTGTATGTGTGGGGCCGCCAGGATAACAGTGGCCGAAGTTGAGGAGTTGCTCCCTGCCGGAAGTTTGGACCCCAATGAAATTCACATTCCAGGAATTTTTGTGCAGCGGATTTTCCGGGGACGGCACTATGAGAAGCGAATTGAACAACGAACGGTTCTGCAGAAGAATTGATTGATTTGAAAATGAGAAACGATAAGAAAAATCTAATTGTAGATTTAACTTTTGAATTTTCCATCAAAATCATTGCGTTTTCTGAGGAAATCAGGGCTTTGAATCGATTTGAAATGGCTTCCCAGATATTTAGAAGTGGAACTTCTATCGGAGCAAACATTCGTGAGGCTCAAAATGCTGAAAGCAAAGCGGATTTCATACATAAATTCAAGATTTCTGCCAAAGAAGCTGATGAATTGTACTATTGGTTAAAGCTTTGTAAAGCATCGGTATTTTATCCAAATCCGGAAGAAGGACTATTTGAGGAATTAAAGTCAATCACCCTTATTATTTCAAAAATAATAGGAACCAGTAAGCGAAGTCAATTTTCAAATTGAGTCATTATTGAATTAATACACTGATAAATGCTAGACAAAAACGGAATAGCAAAACGGATTGCCAAGGAAGTCAAAGATGGCTATTATGTAAATCTTGGTATTGGAATCCCCACTTTGGTGGCCAATTTTGTCCGTAATGATATTGAGGTGGAATTTCAGAGCGAAAATGGGGTTTTGGGCATGGGACCATTTCCCTTTGAGGGAGAGGAAGATGCGGATATTATCAACGCAGGCAAACAGACGATAACCACCTTGCCCGGAGCATCATTTTTTGATTCGGCCACCAGTTTTGGGATGATTCGGGGCCAGCATGTGGATTTGACCATCTTGGGCGCCATGGAGGTTGCGGAAAATGGGGATATCGCCAATTGGAAAATCCCCGGAAAAATGGTGAAGGGAATGGGCGGTGCAATGGATCTGGTCGCTTCTGCGGAAAACATTATCGTAGCCATGATGCACACCAATAAAGCGGGCCAATCCAAACTATTGAAAAAATGTACCCTTCCATTGACAGGGGTTGGCTGTGTGAAAAAGATTGTGTCCAATATGGCCGTTCTCGAAGTTAGGGATAATGCATTCCATCTTTTGGAAAGGGCACCAGGGGTTTCCGTGGAAGAAATAAAGAAGGCAACGGAAGGAAAGTTGATCATAGAAGGCACTGTCCCGGAAATGGTACTTTGATGGTGCCACTTGACCAAAAAAACCAATCCCTGGATGCGCACACAACACGATACCTTCAATTCACAACAAAATATTTCATAGGTAAAGCACGTTAGTTATATTTGAAGTAAATAATTATTTCCTATTAACCTGCTTTAACCCCAAACCCGATGATTTCAGAATTCAATCATGAACCTGTTGCCATAGAGCAAGAAATACAGGTTTACCGTAACGATTTTTACAGCGGTTTTTTAAGGTTGGTCAAAAAGCTTTTTATGCTATAGGCCAAACGGACACGACCAAAAAAATAGGAGAGTCAATTTTTATTGGCTCTTTTTTATTTTTGGTACCATGGAAATCACTTTTAGGACATGCGGCTTACATGATTTGGAACTACTTCAGAAAATTTCAACATCCACCTTTATAGATGCCTTTGAAAAACAGAACGACCCCATTGATTTTCAATCCTATTTGACAAAGGCGTTTTCAAAGGAACAGCTTCGGCGAGAGCTGGAAAACGAAAATGCCCGTTTTTATTTTGTGGAAACCAGAAAAGAATTGGTGGGTTACCTTAAGGTGAATACCGGAGAGGCCCAAAGTGAACTAAGGGAAAGTGGGGCAATGGAACTGGAAAGGATTTATGTGGTTTCTGCTTTTCAAGGAAAGGGATTGGGAAAAAAGATGTTGTCCTTTGCCGAGGAACTGGCCGTAAAAGATGGGAAAACCTATCTTTGGTTGGGCGTCTGGGAAAAAAACGAAGGTGCCATTCGGTTTTATACAAGAAATGGCTATCAACATTTTGGGACCCACCCCTATTATATTGGTAAGGACCAGCAAACGGATTGGTTATTAAAAAAAGAATTGAAATGAGAAAAGGAACACTAGTACTCCTTCTATTTGTAGGAACATTTGGTTTTGCACAGAAAGCTTTTTTTCCAAATCGAAATGAAGACTGGAAAACCCTGGAGGCGATTTCAAATGCTTTTGATACCAAAAAATTGGATGAGGCCGTCCGGTTTGCAATGGACAATGAATATTCCGGATCCCGGGATTTAAGGAGGGCCATCCTAAAAGGGTTTGAGCGTGAACCTTTTCATGAAATTCTGGGACCCACTAAAAAAAGGGGAGATCCGGCCGGAATGATACTTAAAAATGGATATCTGGTCAAAAGCTGGGGCGATACGGGGAGAGTGGATATGACCTTTAGTGTGACCAAAAGCTTTCTGTCCACGGTAGCTGGTTTGGCCTATGACCGAAAATTGATTGGTAAGGTCTCGGACAAGGTAGGGGACTATGTCTGGGATGGTACATTTAATGGAGAGCATAATTCAAAAATCACCTGGGAGCATTTATTGCAACAGAATTCGGATTGGTCAGGGGAATTGTTCGGTATTAAGGACTGGGCGGACAGACCCCCCAGGGAGGGAGGTTTGGACGATTGGAGATTAAGGGTACTGCGGGAACCGGGGGCCGTAATGGAATATAACGATGTTAGGGTCAATGTGCTTGCCTATTCGTTGACCCATGTATGGCGCAAGCCTTTGCCCATGGTCCTAAAGGAGCATTTAATGGACAAGATTGGCGCGTCTACCACCTGGCGTTGGTTCGGTTACAAAAACGCATGGACAACCATAGATGGGGTACAAATGAAATCCGTTACGGGCGGCGGCCATTCCGGCGGCGGTATTTTTATATCCACCGAAGATATGGCGCGCTTTGGACACTTGTTTCTGAACAGGGGGAACTGGAACGGAGTGCAAATCATCAGTGAGGACTGGATCAAGATGGCGGTGGCCCCCTCTAAGCCAAACAACAATTATGGGTATATGTGGTGGCTCAACCTTGAGGGCACAAGGCAATGGGAAGGCGTTTCGGAAACCGTCTTCTATGCTGCCGGATTTGGGGGTAATTTTATTGTTGTGGATTGGAAAAATGATATGGTGGTCGTAACCCGTTGGTTGGAACCCAGCAAAATCGGGGAGTTTATGCGGATGGTCTCCGCTTCCATACGCTGACCCCACTACAGTTTTAACATATTGTCCAAGTACATAATATCCCCTTCTGCCTGAAGTTTTTGGGCAAAGGCATTTTCAAAGGCAACATGCACCAAAAGCGCTATTGCTTTTGAATTGGATTTGGTAAGGCTATTTGTCCTATAGATGACGTCGCGAATTGTGGAGAAACTCACATTGGTCCGTAACGCAATATTGGCGATATCATCTTTGGAAGTTGTCCTTCTTAGGATTACGGACAATCGTCCATTTATTGGTTTCCCATAATCTTCTTTATTGAACAAGGCTTCATTTCGTATGGTTAACATGATTTTTTTTGATGAGGTCATATAGCATTTTGTTTTAGTTCGGTGAACACGATCTTTTTTATCTTTGCTTGTAATCCAATTACAGGTAAGTGTTGTCTTACTGCATGTGAACATAAATATATGCAAAAAAATTACATAAATAGCAAATTGTGGAATTCATTAAGCAGTTAAGAAGGAAAAAAGGGATGAACCAAAGTGATTTGGCCGCTGTCATAGGGGTAAGTCTTAGGACCATTCAGCTCTATGAAAAGAAGGATGCCAACATTCCCATAAAAAACCTTGGCAAAATTGCTGACTACTTTGAAATAAGTATCGGAGAACTGTATTTACATGAAGTCAATGAAACGGATGGCCAGTATTCCAAAAAACGGACCTTTTTAAGTCATGGAAATATTGGTTACCGTTTGGATAAGGGCAAAGTAGTGCTTAAAGTCCCCTTGGTTATGGCCGCTTCCCATAAAGCATTGGTGGATAATTTTCAGGACGAATCCTTTATCAAAGGGTTGTTCCGAATTGATTTTCTGGTCCAGGTGGTCGAAGAAGCCTTTTATATGGCCTTTGAGGTTTTGGGGGATGCCATGAATGACGGTACCTCCCACTCCATCCCAAATGGCGCATTGGTGCTGGGGAAAAAGATGGCCACAAACGCCTTCCTGTCCACTACCGAATATATCAATAGGTCATTTGTCCTTGTTTGTACGGACAGGATTATCTGTAAATCAATTACGGGGATTTCTGTTGACAAGAAGGCCCTGGTTTGCCATAATTTGAATCCATCGCCCGAATTCACGGATTTTGAGGTTCCGATCGATAAGGTCTTAGGGCTCTACGAAGTAGTTAAAAAACAGGTTTAAGGAACTACCGTCCCCAAGAAAATTCCGCTAAATCCGGTTCAGGATTTCTGCAGCCCGATCCAAGGTTTCCCGGGTTTTTGCAAAACAAAGTCGCAATTGTCCATTATCCCTATTGTTCAGTTGAAATACCGAGAGGGGAATACTGGCAATTTTATATTCTTTAATGAGTCGTTTGGAAAAAGTGATATCGCTTTCGTCCGTAATGGTCGAATAGTCCACGACCTGAAAATAAGTGCCATCGGAAGGCTTGAACCGAAACCTTGAAGATCGAATGGCCTCCAAAAAGTAATCCCGTTTTTCCTGATAGAACTGGTTGAGCCCCAAATAATGGTTTTCATCCTCCAAATAGGCTGCAACAGCTTTCTGCATGGGGTGATTTACGGAGAAAACTGTGTACTGGTGGACCCTTCGAAATTCACGCATCAGTTCCTTTGGACCAACCACATATCCCAATTTCCAACCCGTTACATGAAAGGTCTTTCCAAAGGAGGCACATATGAAACTCCTGGAAGCCAAATCCGGGAATTTTGAAGCACTTTCATGCAATAGACCATCAAAAACAATGTGTTCATACACCTCATCGCTCAGTAAAACAATATTGGTGCCACGGAGGATTTCCTGTAATTGCAGCATATCGCCCACGGACAACAGCGTGCCACTGGGATTATGGGGCGAATTGATGATTACCATTTTTGTTTTTGCACTTATTTTGTTTTTGAAGGTTTCCCAATCCACTTGAAAATCTTCGTTGGACAATTCTATTGGTACAACTTTTCCCCCATAGAGTTCAATGGTAGGTTCGTAACAATCATAGGCCGGTTTACATACGATAACCTCGTCATTTGGACGGATAAAAGCGGAAATGACGTTAAAAATGGCCTGGGTGGCTCCTGTGGTAATGGTAACCTCCGTTTCGGGGTGATAGGTCGTCCCATAAAGCGCTTCAATTTTGCCCGCTATTTTTTCCCTTAGGGAATACGTGCCCGGCATTGGAGCGTATTGGTTGTGTCCATCCTTTAAGGCATTTTGAACCAATTCCAATAGTTTGGGATCCGTGCCAAAATTGGGAGCGCCCTGGGAAAGGTTTACGGCCTTGTACTGTAGTGCCAATTGTCCCATTTCGGCAAAAATGGTTGTCCCTACATTGGGCAATTTGGAGGTGAAGTCAATCATAGGTTTTTAAGTGGTTTAGTACCGTATCCAGGCATTCATCAAGGTTCTTGTCCACTTCTTTTTGCCAGAAACGGAAAACGGTATACCCCAAACCTTGCAATGCCTCGTTTACCTCGGCATCACGCTGTATGTTCCGCTCAATTTTAGGTATCCAGAACTCCCGATTACTTTTTATTTTTTCCCTGCGCTGCTCCCAATCGTATCCATGCCAGAATTCGCCATCAACAAAAATGGCCGTCCTATACTTTTTCAAAACAATATCGGGTTTGCCGATCAGTTTTTTGTAATCAATTCGATAGCGATATCCAGCGGCCCAAAGCGCCTTTCTTAGCGCGAGCTCCGGTTTGGTGTTTTTACCCCGGATTTTGGACATGATCTTGGAACGTTCAGGGGTAGTGTAAAAACCGGCTTCCTCGTTAAAACGAGGCACCTTAATACGTTCTTCTGAATATTTCTTAGGCATGGTTGAAGATTATCTTCGAGCTTTTTTTATAATTTCAAGTTTGTATCCAACCCCATGGATATTGACAATATTTATACTATTGTCATCTTTGAACTTCTTTCTAAGTTTTGAAATAAACGTGTCCAGACTTCGACCTACAAAAACCCCCTTGTTTTCCCAAACTTCCTTAAGCAAAAAATCCCGCTTCACCACTTGGTTGGGATTATCACAGAATACTTGCAGCAACTCTGATTCTTTTAAGGTAAGTTGAATGCTTCGGTCATTTTTGACCAATTTATTTTGGGCTTTATAAAATTTATAATCCCCAAGAGCGGCAAAAGATAAGACATCGGATACTATGGTTTCCCGCTTCTTTTTGGCCCAAAAAAATAAGGTGGTCCCAACCAAAAACAGAAGAATCAGTACATACCAGGAAGAACCAAACCTAAAACCCATTAATGAAGTGCCGCGATGAAAAGAAACGTGAACCGTATAGCAGCTTAAGGGTAATTTTCGTCCCAAACATGGAATAATGTTCTTTTCTTCATCATTGGATACGGCATAGCTATAGCTCACCTCTTGATTTGTACAATTGATGACCTCAACCAGATATGCTTCGGGGAGATTCAAAGCGGTAAAGTTTTGATCAAGTGCCTTTACTATGCTGTCAGGAGTTATGGACAGCTCTGTTTGAAATGATAACAGGAAATAGTTTTTCTTCGTTTCAATTATGGGCAATACCAAGGACGTGGAATCATTGTTTTGCAACAACAATGAATTGCCGGCATTTCTCATCGCAACCTTTACCAAACTCGGAAAGGTTTTATCATTTTCTTCCGAGGAATAACCACTTATTGGAAAGGAAATCCCCAACAAGAAAAGGACACAAAAAACATACGTGACTTTTTTCATTTTATAAAACTCAGAATCTAAAAAATTGCAATTTTTTGCACTTCATTTACATTTAATTCACGGCTTTAAACCGATCCAAATCTAGATTTGTCCAAAAATCAGAACAATGAAAAAAATCATCTTCTTATTGGTAAGCATCTGCACTATTTCAGTAGCGCAAGGACAAGGTAGCATAAAAATTGACACGGTAAAAAGTGTGATCAACTGGAAAGGATCTAATCTTTTTAAGGTCAACCAGCATTATGGAACCGTGAAGTTTTTGAGCGTTGATATTTCTATGGATGGAGCATCAATAACCGGAGGGAAGTTTATCGTTGATATGAACAGCATTAAGAACACCGATGGCAAATACAATGAAATGCTGGTTTCCCACCTTAAGCATCAGGATTTTTTTGATGTAGGGAAACATCCAACGGCCGAATTGGAGATTCTGCAGGTAAAACACGGAGACAATGGGCAGATGGAAATAGAGGCCCTGTTAATGATAAAAGGAATTTCCAGGATGATAAAATTTCAATCCTCCCTGGATAAACACGACAAAGAAGCCGTGTTCACATCAAAATTTATAATTGATAGGACGCGGTGGGGTATCAGTTACCAATCCAAAGGGATACTAGGAAGCGTCAAGGATGATATCATCTCTGATGCAATCGAATTTGAGGTAACCATAGTTTTCCCACTTCTATGTTGATTACGGGAATGGAAAAACAAAAAAAACCCAAACTCCATGAACGGAATTTGGGTTTTGCTCATTTGGTTGGTAGTATTTATCCTTTAATGGTGGCCGACAAATATTCGCGATTCATCCGGGCAATATTTTCCAGGGAAATTCCCTTGGGGCATTCCACCTCACAAGCACCGGTATTGGTACAATTGCCAAAGCCTTCCAAATCCATCTGACGCACCATGTTCATCACACGGTCCGCGGCTTCTACCTGGCCTTGTGGCAACAATGCAAATTGCGAAACTTTTGCAGAGGTAAATAGCATAGCGCTGGCATTTTTGCAAGCGGCCACGCAAGCACCGCAACCAATGCAGGTAGCGGCATTAAAAGAAGCATCGGCAGCATCCTTTTCTATGGGAATGGCATTTGCATCCACAGGAAGACCGGAAGTATTTACGGAAATGTACCCTCCCGCTTGTTGAATACGATCAAAGGCCGTTCTGTCCACAATCAAATCCTTGATAACGGGAAATGCTTTGGCTCGCCAAGGTTCAATAACGATGGTATCCCCATCATTAAAGCTTCTCATATGCAGTTGGCAAACCGTAATTCTCGAATCCGGCCCATGCGGGCGTCCATTGATCATCAAGGAACAGGTTCCGCAAATTCCTTCCCTACAATCATGGTCAAATTCCACAGGCTCTTCGCCCTTGGCAACCAACTCCTCATTCAAGACGTCCAACATCTCCAGGAAAGACATATCGCTTTCCACACCATCCATGGTATAATCCACCATTCCCCCCTTGGAATTGGCATCTTTTTGTCTCCAAATCTTAAGATAAATTTTCATAGCTATTTAGTTTCTTGTTGTCCGTTGCTCGTTGTTGGGTTAACCATCAACCAACAACTGTGAACTATTTATAACTTCTTGTTTTAACTTCAATGTTTTCGTAGACCAAATCTTCTTTATGCAGCTCGGACTTGCTTGGGTCCCCTTTGTATTCCCAGGAAGCAACATATTTAAAGTTTTTGTCGTCTCGCAATGCTTCCCCTTCAGGGGTTTGGTATTCTTCCCTAAAGTGACCACCGCAAGATTCATTCCGATGCAGCGCATCCATGGCGAATAGTTCACCCAACTCCAGGAAATCTGCCACACGTCCCGCTTTTTCCAGTTCCTGGTTTTTGGCTTCCGCCTTTCCGGTAACCTTTACATTTTCCCAAAAGTCCTTTCGCAATTCGGAGATTTCTTTGATAGCCTCTTTCAAATCCTTCGCGTTACGTGCCATACCACACTTGTTCCACATGATTTTACCCAGTTTCTTGTGATAATAATCTACGGAATGAATGCCGTTGGCGGACATTAGTTTGTGTATTCGGTCTCGGACGTTCTGTTCGGCTTCGTCAAATTCCGGACTATCGGAGGATATGGGTCCGGTCCTAATATCATCACTCAGATAATCCCCTATGGTGTAAGGCAATACAAAATAACCATCTGCCAAACCTTGCATTAGGGCCGAAGCTCCCAATCGGTTGGCCCCATGATCACTAAAGTTGGCCTCTCCGGCAGCATAACAGCCCGGGATGGTCGTCATTAAATTGTAATCCACCCAAAGTCCGCCCATGGTATAGTGTACCGCGGGATAGATCATCATTGGGGTTTTGTAGGGATTTTGGTCCACAATCTTTTCGTACATCTGGAAGAGGTTACCATATTTGGCCTCTACCACTTCCTCACCTAATTTTCTAACTGTGGCATCATCGGGATTCTTCATTCCGGAAGTCAATGCCTTTTCGCGACCGTACCGCATAATGGCGGCATCAAAGTCCAGATAAACGGCCTCTCCGGTTTTATTCACCCCATATCCGGCGTCACAGCGTTCCTTGGCTGCCCTGGAGGCCACGTCCCTGGGAACCAGGTTTCCGAAGGCGGGATATCGGCGTTCCAAATAATAATCCCTATCCTCCTCTTTGATTTCTGTAGGTTTCAATTGGCCAGCACGGATAGCTTCCGCATCTTCCTTCTTGGCAGGGACCCAAATACGCCCATCGTTCCGTAAGGATTCCGACATCAGGGTCAATTTCGATTGATGGTCACCGGAGACGGGAATACAGGTCGGGTGGATTTGCGTAAAACATGGGTTTGCAAAATGGGCTCCTTTTTTATGGGCTTTCCAAGCGGCCATTACATTGGCTCCCATGGCATAGGTGGAAAGGAAGAATAAATTTCCATAACCCCCGGTGGCCAATATGACTGCATGGGCAGCATGTCTTTCGATTTCCCCGGTCACGAGGTTCCGGGCAATGATGCCCCTGGCCTTACCATCAACAAGGACGACATCCAACATTTCATGACGCGTATAGGATTTTATCTTACCACGGTGTATTTGACGGTTCATGGCGGCGTAGGCCCCCAATAGCAATTGTTGTCCGGTCTGTCCCTTGGCATAAAAAGTTCTGGATACCAGTACCCCCCCAAAAGAACGGTTGTCCAAAAGACCACCGTATTCACGGGCAAAAGGGACTCCTTGTGCCACGCATTGATCGATGATATTGGTGGAAACCTCCGCGAGTCTGTAGACATTGGCCTCCCTGGAGCGGTAGTCACCACCTTTAACGGTATCATAGAACAAACGGTACACACTATCTCCGTCACCTTGATAATTCTTGGCTGCGTTGACGCCACCTTGAGCGGCAATGGAATGTGCACGTCTTGGGGAATCTTGGTAGCAAAATGTTTTTACATTGTATCCAAGCTCTGCCAAGGTAGCTGCGGCCGAACCCCCGGCAAGTCCGGTCCCCACAACAATGATATCTATATTACGTTTGTTCGCAGGATTGACAAGGTCGATTTCGTTTTTATGTTTTGTCCATTTATCGGCCAAAGGGCCTGATGGAACTTTGGATTCCAATACTGCCATAATTCTAATGTGTTATTGGGTTAAGATGGTGGTAAATAGCGATAAAGGCAAAAGCTAAGGGAACCACCACGGCAAAAGCCTGAGCAAATTTTTTGATACCGGGGGTGTATTTGTTGTTTACGCCCATGGACTGGAAAGAGGATGCAAATCCGTGCCATAAGTGCAAACTTAAAAGCACAAAGGATATCACATAGAGTACGGTCCTCCAGATCGGGGCAAATTTTTCCACGGTCTCCGCATAATAACGAGTGGGATCTTCTGGATTGACCTCTACATATTTGTACGCCATTTCATGGATCCAGAAATCGTAAAAATGCAGTCCTAAAAAGGCGAGAACAACCAGACCGCTATAGATCATATTTCGGGATACCCAAGGTGCATTTGCACTTCCCTGGAACTTTACGTAACTGATGCCCCTTGCCCTTTTGTTTTGGATTTCCAGCACAAAACCCATCACAAAGTGTACGATCACTCCGGCGATAAGGATGGGCTGCATAAGAAACTGCACCAAAGGATTGTAACCCATAAAATGGGAAGCTTCATTAAAAAAATCGGGAGAAATCACCGAGGCCAGGTTGATGGTTACGTGGAGCACTAAAAATATGACCAAAAAAAGACCCGAAAGTGCCATCACATATTTTCGGGCCAGCGAAGATTTTATAAGTCCGCTCATTAGTTTAAGGTTTTCTACAAATTTACGGCAAGGTCAAGTTTTTAACAAGTTTCTAACAATCACCCAACCTTATTTAGAAGCGTTATAAGCAAGATTTGAAAGCGTTTGACGTTGCGGTGGATTTTTACAAAATATTGGGGGAAAGCTTAGACATTTTTTTTGTTCTTGGCGCATTTTAATTCTTGAAGTCTTTCATTAACTCTATTTTTTGACCGATATTGAAGCCTAACTTAATGGGTAACCGGCGAATGAATATTGCTATCCTCTCTGTAAGCCTTAATGTGCATTCTACAAGAAGAATAGTCCAAGAGGCTCAGCAACTGGGTCATTATGTGGAATTGATAGACCATACCAAGTGTTCCGTAAAACTTGGAGAGGGAAAGCCCAAGATTTTTATTGGGGAAGAGGATATTACCCATGAATTTGATGCCGTTATTCCCAGAATAGGGGCCAAGGTCACCAAACATGGTTCCGCCATTGTAAAGCAATTTGAAATGAACGGGGTTTTTAGTACGGCCCGTTCGTTGGGAATTACAAGGGCCAGAAACAAAGTACGCACCCTCCAGATTATGGCGCGAAAGGGAATTCCCATACCGGAGACCCTGTTCTCCATAAATCCCAACAACATTGAAGACCAGATTCGATTATTGGGCGGTCCTCCCGTGGTGATCAAACTTCAGGAGGGTACCCAAGGCCTTGGTGTAATTTTGGCGGAAAGTAAAAAATCGGCCAAGTCCATTATAGATACCTTTTACAAAATGGATACCAGTATACTGCTACAACAATATATTGAAGAGGCCAATGGTGAAGACATTCGGATCATTGTTGTGGGCAATAAGGTGGTTGCCGCAATGAAACGGAAGAGTGATCTGGACGAATTTCGTTCCAATGTACATAGAGGGGGGGACACGGAGGTCGCCCAGATTACCAAAAAGGAACAACATATTGCATTGGATGCTGCCAGATACTTGGGATTGGGTGTTGCCGGGGTAGACTTAATGCGGTCAAAAAAGGGCCCTGTTTTAATCGAGGTCAATGCGTCCCCTGGACTTAAGGGAATTGAGGGGGCCAGTGGGGTCAATGTCGCCAAACATATTGTTCAATTTGTGGAAAGGAATGCATTTCGAAGAAGAAAATAGGACCATAACCATCAATGGGGACTCCGTTGCGCCCGGGCAAAACAAACTGCTCAGGATAGAAATTGCCCGATTGCCCACCGGAACCTTAATCGATATCCCTGTTCATGTATTCAACGCCAAAAAGAAAGGACCAACGGTATTGCTACAGGCAGGGCTCCACGGGGATGAGATCAATGGCGTGGAGACCCTACGCCGAATGCTGGAAAATAGGGATTTAAACATTAGTAAGGGAGCGGCAATTGTAGTCCCCATCCTAAATGTTTTTGGCTTCATCCATTTTTCACGGGATGTTCCGGACGGTAAAGATGTAAACCGAAGCTTTCCCGGCACCAAAACGGGATCACTGGCCAGTAGGATTGCCTATCATTATACTCAGGAGATTTTACCTCAAATCGATTTTGGATTGGATCTGCATACGGGTGGGGGCCAGCGCCATAATTTTCCCCAAATGCGCTATACCGAAGGGGATGAAATGAGTTTAAAGTTGGCCATGCTGTTCAATGCCCCGTTCGCTTTCGCTTCCAACCTTATTTCAGGTTCGTTCAGAAAGGCTGCCCATAAACTCGGGAAACCCATTGCCGTGTATGAAGCTGGGGAAAGCATGCGTTTTGATGAAAGTGCCATTGAGATTGGCATCAAGGGGATTAAAAATGTACTGTTCGGATTGGAGATGTTGTCGGACAAACCCGAACAAATCCAATCCATTTCATTGGAATACCGAAAATGGTTGCGAGCGCCCTGGGCAGGGATGTTCATACCGGAAATCAAGAATGGAAAACGAATGAAAAAGGGACAGTTATTGGGTATGGTAACGGACACCTATGCCAAAAAACACAAAAAAATAAAAGCCCCGTTTGATGGCCATGTCATCTGTATCAATCACCAGGCCGTGGTAAATCAAGGTGATGCCTTATTTCATGTGGGAAGATAATTGTTGCGTTTTGCCGCCGTTTTTTTATGGTGCATTTCACTCTTCTTAAGGCTCCACTCAATGGCCTTTTCCAAATCGGTAAATTTTTTGATGGAGTTTTTGAAGAACATCCGTTCCATAACAAGACTGGCAAAACTGCCTTTGGTATTTCCCACGACCGAATAAAAGACAAGTTGGTTCCGATTTTTGTAAAACTTTGACCAGTCCGTGGGAACTACATGGTAGGCGTTTACCCTATTGGAGATGTAGGCAATGGGCATATCTTCACCAAATACCTCCCTGGCAGCATTGATTGCCTTTTGCGCCATATCCCACCCGAAGGTTATTCCCTCATTGATTTCGGAAATGACGAGGCCATCAAAAAAGTAGAATGTACCAAATTGATATTCCCTTATCTCCTTGATATTTTTAAAAAAGGGAATATCTTTTACCCTTTTCATGACAAAAAGTATTAGTTGAGTTGGAGCTTTAAAAGTAACAATAATTCTAAAATTTTACAGTAAGAATTGGTAAGGCCATGGTAAGGAAAAATCTTATTTTACCTGTTCACAATACAATTTTGCAGAGTAAGAAATACTCCCTTTTTGCCAGTGGTGTAAGGTTTTTTCCAAAAAGAATCGGTTTGTGGCCCCTTAACCCCTATTGGTCATCCACACGTTGTTTGGTCGATTTCCCCAGATAAATGGAAAAGCCAAGCCTTAGACTAAAAGCACTCACTATGGAACGTAAGTTGCTGTCATTGTTATCCGTGGGCTTAACCTGGGAATTTAAATAAACCAATAGTGCATCAAAACTGACATGATCTCCCAAGGAAACCGCTAATCCTGCACCGCCACCAAATGAAAATAGATTTGAACTAAATTCCAAATCCCCACCATCAACCGGATTCGCTCCTTCATCAGTATTGGTGCTCCTTCCAAAGGATAACCCGCCCTCAATGATCGGTCTTATTTTTTCACCCTTAAAATAATAGCGGATAAATGGACCACCAGTATATTGATTGATTTTGGTTTCACTACTACCAAAGCCTTGAAATCCTGGATTTTCAAAACGTAAGAACGAATAGGTCAGTTCTAAACCTACGGCCAAATCGTTCGTGATGAAATAACCAAGTCTCGGGGATAGGTTAAAGCTAAAACTATTGGTGCCATCCGACTCAAAATCATCGGCCTTGATTTTTGAACTGGAAAAAGATAGACCGGTATCTCCTCCATTGTTGCCCAAGGCAGAGGAAATGGCGATTAGGGTTCTTCCTTTTTCTGTTTGTGCAAATAAATGATTTGAGACAAAGAATAATGTGGCCGCAATAAAAAAAACAGCTTTTTTCATGGTATTCAGTTTAGGATTGATTCGTTAAAAATACTACTCAACGCCCATACAATGGTCATAAGGGCATTAAGTTTAAATTAAGTCCGGACAATACCGCCTAGCTTTCCATCTTTTTTAGCTGAATACCAAGGGCCTTGGTGGATAACTGCACTTCAATAAGGGACAGGACCAGGGACATCATTAATAAAATCAAACTAATTCCAAAAATGATGTTGGCGAAGACATTCATTTCCACATAGATTAAAAACATGGAAATTGCAGCCAATAAAAAGCTTCCTATGGCAGTGGCCTGCATGTTCTTAATGATATTGAGACGTTTTCGAAGCGATTCTATTTGACGCTTTAAAGGACTGTCCTGCGTTTCCTCAAATTGCTTGTGTAACTGCCGAATCAATGCCGCAATGGCCAAATAACGTGCGTTGTAGGCAAGCATGGTCAAGGAGACCGCGGGAAATAATAAGGCCGGAATGGTAAGGGTAAGTTGCATTATTCAATTTTAAATTCCACTTTTTCGGTGGCTCCGTTGCCAGAAAGTTCGATGATGTATTCACCTTTGGGCAAATAGGTCTTTCCATTTTTTGCCGCTGTCAACTTGGTCTTATTCTTTCTCAAAAAAGCCTTTTTGCCTTCTTTGCTAAAGGCAACATCATAGGACAATAGGTTCAGACCCTTATCCGCAGTCAACTCGGTTGAGCCCACTTCAATTCCATCCACGGTTTTGATGGAAGCGGAAGTATTTCCGGCCTTGGACGTATAAAAGGCAATATCCAGACCTGGGATGTTGGGTTCTACCCAAGTACTCCAACTATTGCCCCATCCTTTGGAATGTTTTATGTCCCCAACTTCAAAGACCGCCAAGGGTTTTGAAAGGGCTTCCGTGGTCATTTGTTGCAGGGAACGGATGTCTGCCTTGTAAATACTGCGTCCGTGCGTACCCACCAACAAATGCTTGGCTTTCGGTTGTATGACCAGATCATGAACCGCAACATTGGGCATTCCATTTTGGAACAACTCCCAAGATTCACCCCTATTAAAGGAAACATAAAGTCCGTTGTCCGTGCCAACAAACAAGAGGTCCTGATTGCTTGGATCTTCAACCAGGGCATTTACGGGGGAAATTGGAATTCCCTTTGAAATGGCTTTCCAGGTTTTTCCATAGTCCTCACTAAGGTACACGTAGGTCGTGAAATCATCCCAGCGATATCCGTTTAATGTGGCGTAAACCCGTTCTTTTTTGTGGGCACTGGCGACCACCTCGCTGACCCATAGGTCTTTGGGAAAGGCACCGGAAATGTTCTCCCAACTTCCTCCGCCATTTTTGGAAATATGCAGCAATCCATCGTCGCTCCCAACATACAACAATCCAAACTGAAACGGGGATTCCGAAATGGTGGTTAGGGTGCCATAGGCCACGTTGCCTTTTTTGCCCCCTTGCGTTAGATCCTTGGAAATGGTTTCCCAGTCATCACCTTGATTCATGGATCGGTGCAATTTGTTTCCCCCCAAATAGAGAATGTCCTGATTGTGGCTGGACAAGAGGATCGGGGTTTGCCAGTTGAAGCGATAAGGGGCTTCCCCCAACTCATGTTTGGGCTGTATCCGGGTATTCTTTTTGGTGGCCAGATCCAAACGGAAGTAATTCCCAAATTGAAAACCCGTGTAGACGGTATTGGCATTTCTGCTATCGATTTGGACCTGCATTCCATCGCCCCCCAATATCCGTTGCCAAGGGTTCTTTCCGGTTCCATGCCATGCGTTATTGTTCGTGCTGTTGTGGGCTCCCATCCAAACCCCATTGTCCTGCAATCCTCCATAGACATTATAAGGTTCTTTATTATCTACATTGATGGCATAAAACTGACCTACATTGGGAGAGTTGTTTTTCATCCAGACCGCACCGTCATTATAGGTAATGTTCACCCCGCCATCATTCCCATTGATCAGGTGCCCCGGTTTTTTGGGATTGATCCAAAGGGAGTGGTGGTCCACATGGACATTTTCCTTGCCAATGGAAGTAAAGGTGTTTCCCCCATCCTCGGAAAGCAGTAAAGGAACTCCGGCCAGATAGATTTTGTCCTTGTCTGAAGGGTCCACCCTAATCTGCGCAAAGTAGTAACCATAGCTATAAAACAGATCATCTATGTAATCCTCGTTCATTTTTTTCCACGTTTTCCCAGCATCATCACTTCTATAGACCTCGGCACCAATTACGGGAGTATCGAATAATTGGGAATTGGCATTTTCCAAATACGTGGCCAAATCAATGGGCGCAACAGCACCATCGCGTACCATGTTCTTTACATTCTCAGCACGATATTTCTCCTGAAAATTGTTCGTCTTTAAAAAAGCATTCAGTTTTTTATTTTCCAGGGCCAGGAAGGTTTCAATGGACATGGTTTTAAAATCTTCCTTGGTCAGGTCATCCTTACGGGTTTCTTTTTCCTTTTTTGGAAGCCTACGGCCCTGATTGTCAAGTACGGCATAAACTGTTGTATCATCAAAAACGGCCAAACCTATTCTACCTACGCCTTCCCCGGTAGGGAAACCACTGTTCACCGTGCTGATCAAGGTCCAGCTTTCCCCACCATCAGTGCTTTTGTAAATGCCGGAACCTTCGCCATTTCCCAAAAAGTTCCATGCCTTTCTATCCTTTTGCCAAGCTGCAGCGTATTGGATGTTGAAATTATTGGGGGCATGCGCTACATCAATAATGCCTGTTTCATCGTTTATGAAAAGTGTTTTTTTCCAGGTTTGTCCACCATCAGCGGTTTTATAAATGCCACGTTCCCCATTTGTGGAATAGAGCCGTCCGGAAGCCCCAACGACCACTTCATTTGGATTATTGGGATTAACCAGTATTCTACCAATATGCTGGGAATCGTGCAAGCCCATATTTTCCCAATTTTTTCCGTTATCGGCGGATTTTAAAATCCCAATTCCTGCATAACTCGAACGGGAAGCATTGTTTTCCCCTGTTCCTACCCATATGGTATTGCTTTTCCAATCCACTGCAATGTCTCCAATGTTTTGGGTATCACTGTTATCCAGTAATGGGGTAAAAGAGATTCCATTATCCTTGGTCAGCCAAAGACCGCCGGAGGCATAGGCCACATAAAATTCTGTGGGATCCATGGGATTGACGTCCAAATCCACCACACGGCCACTCATTACGGCAGGACCAATATTTTGTAAAGGGAGGTTTTTGACCAAAGAGTTTTTGGCCATCTGCGACTTTTGTTGCAGTGCCTCAATTATGGATTCTTTAGATGTTGGTGTGGACTGGGCAAAACAGATGCCGGCGGATAGGAGAAAAACAAAGAAAAGTTTCATTAAAGGACCATTTAAGTTTGGATTTGGAAGGTATGAAGAAGGAAGCAACAGGACAAATTGTGCGAATTATCACAGAAACTGAGAAAAACGAAATAAATTTGTTAAAATCTTGTAAAAATGGTTATTAAATAGTTTATTTATTGCGCTTTTAGAGCCAAGCTTTAAAAGTCGTTCTCATTCATAGGACGTTAGCGATGCAATAACCAACAAACTATTGCGAAAAAGTGAGACTTAAAAGGAGCCTTTTGGCTCCTTTTTTTATGCTTTCTTTGATAGGGCTTTACAATAGCTAAGCAGAAATTTTTATAAGGAAAACAGGAATTCTGAAATCCATGTAATCCGTATTTCATTTTTACGTCAAAGCATATAGGAAAACCCCCAATAGTAGTGAGCATGAAATTAACAACACTGGTTTATAGCCTTCTTATTTTTATTTCACATACAAACAACATACCCAGGAACACGCATGATGACCCCAGGAAGGTTGAAAGTACCCTAACCCTAATGGAAAACGTACCCTTGTCCCACAAAAACACTGTTGTGGAACTAGGGAAAGAAGGTGTACAGAGCAAAGCCCCATCCCACAGTGCTTGGGATGAATTGCTCCAAAAATATGTGGATGATGCGGGCAATGTGAATTATAAAGGTTTTAGGAACAGTGCTGCAAAACTTAATGCTTACTTGGACGCACTTGCCCAAAATAGCCCGGCCACGGCTTGGTCCAAGGACGAGAAGTTGGCCTATTACATCAATTTATACAATGCGGCCACAGTGAAGTTGATTCTGGACAATTACCCCACCAACAGTATCAAGGACATTAAAAAGCCCTGGGGGAAGGATATTGTTAAGATTGGGAACGATTTGGTTTCTTTGGGCCATATAGAGCACAAAGTACTTCGTAAAATGGATGAACCTAGAATTCATTTTGCCATTAATTGTGCTTCATACTCCTGTCCCAAATTGGTCAATAGGGCATTTACGGCTTCGGCAATGGAACGTCAATTGGAGGCCGCCACCAAAGGTTTTATAAATGATCCGACCCGCAATCAGTTTCGTGCCAATGAGGCCAAACTGTCCGAAATATTTAAATGGTATAAAGGCGATTTTACCGATAACGGAACACTTTTGGAATACATCAACGGGTATTTAAGCACCCCTCTCACGGTTGCTACCAAAATCAAATACTTACCCTACAATTGGAGTTTAAACGGGAAGAACTAAGGTTCCCACTTGGCCGTTTGTTGTGAGAAGTTCATGGGCATGGGTTTTTGAAAGACCCTACCGGAGGAGATTGGTTTTCATCCCTTCCGACCCGAAGAGATCGAAACCCGAAATCTTGGAATGCCCGATACATCATTTTTAAGGATAAGATTAGTTTGAATTTTCATTGTGTTCTGGGCAGGATGAAAAAACAGTTCTTACATTTACGGAATAGGACAGTAAACCCATTTGACTGAAATACCAATCCAATGAAATACAAACAAATCAGCAACCAACTTTTTATAAAGAACCGTAAAAAGTTTATCGATCAAATGAGGCCCAAAAGTATTGCGGTCTTTAATTCAAACGATATTTATCCTGTAAGTGCGGATAGTACCTTACCTTTTAAACAACATCGGGACATATTTTATCTGAGCGGAGCAGATCAGGAAGAGACCATTTTGGTATTGTTTCCAGATGCCATGGATAAAAAGCACCGTGAAATCCTTTTTGTACGGGAGACCAATGCACATATTGCTGTTTGGGAAGGGGCCAAATTGACCAAGGAACAAGCTACTGGGGTTTCGGGAATTGAAACCGTGTATTGGTTAACTGATTTTGACAAGGTCTTTTTTGATCTGATGACGGAAGCCGATACCGTTTATTTCAATACCAATGAGCATTATCGCCAGGCCGTGGAAACCCAAACACGGGAGGACCGTTTTATTGAAAAATGCAAGAAAGATTTTCCCGCGCACCAATGGGCTAAGAGCAATCCGATCCTGCAACAAATTCGTGGGGTAAAGGAACCGGAGGAAATTGCAGTGATGCAGGAAGCCTGCAATATCACCGAAAAGGGGTTCCGAAGGATTTTAGGGTTTACCAAACCCGGGGTTTGGGAATATGAAATGGAAGCGGAGTACTTGCACGAGTTCGTTCGAAATCGCTCCAGGGGCTTTGCCTATACGCCAATCATTGCAGGGGGGAACAATGCCAATGTGTTGCACTACATTGAGAACAACCAACAGGTGAAGGATGGCGATTTGATTTTGATGGACGTAGGGGCGGAGTATGCCAATTATTCCAGTGACATGACCCGTACCATCCCGGCCAATGGACGATTTACCGACAGACAGAAAGAAGTGTACAGCGCCGTACTTCGGGTAAAAAATGAAGCCACCCAATTATTGGTGCCCGGAACCATTTGGGCAGAATATCACAAGGAAGTGGGCAAAATTATGACCTCGGAATTATTGGGTCTGGGTCTATTGGATAAAGCCGATGTTCAAAACGAAAAGAAGGATTGGCCCGCCTACAAAAAGTATTTTATGCATGGGACCAGCCATCATATTGGATTGGACACCCATGATTATGGCGCATTGAAAACTCCAATGAAACCCAATATGGTATTTACCGTGGAACCGGGCATCTATATTCCGGATGAAGGCTTTGGCATTCGCTTGGAGGACGATGTGGTCATCCAGAAAACGGGGGAGCCGTTTAACTTGATGAAAAACATCCCGATTGAAGTTGAGGAAATCGAGGAATTGATGAATAGTTAATGGTTGATAGTAAATGGTTGTTCGTTGGGGGTTACAGGCGTCATTTCGAACCGACCTGTGGGAGTGTGAGAAATCTAAATTTTCACCAATGAATGCAATAATGTTTTTTATACAACAACCCAATATTGAAAAAAAGATGGAGGAAGCCCCTGACAGTGCTTACGAAATAGGCGTGGTCATTGGGTCGTATTTGCCCTTTGTGGTTTTGGTTATTATTGCCTATATAATTTATAACTACAATAAAAAACGAAGGGACTCTGAATAAATGGCCGTTATGTTATTTTTTCATTCTTTACTATTCTACCAGTCAGCTTGGTATTGAAGGTTTTTTTCCAACAATGGTTTTCTTAAATAAATGTGTTTGGATTTTTCAAACTTTCGTATTGCTTTATTGTAACTGTGAACAAAAAGTGTATCTGCCACCACCTTTATTTTATTGGTTTTTTTACCCATTTTATACCAAGGGTTTATTGGTGAAATGACACCAATAAAAAAGTCTCCCTTTTCAGTGTAGGACACCCCTCTATATCCACTGATTTTTGGGTCTAAATCTCCTGTATAATCTCCTGGGACAATAAAAATGTTTACGTTTCCATTCCCGTAAAATCGAATACAGCTTTTAAATTCATCGATTTCTCGTTTCCACAATTTTCCGTCATAGTCTTGGTAATATTCTTGCACATAGACAGATTTCAAATCGACTCCCTGAGGAGGCTTTACTTTAAATCTTTTTCTGAAGTTTTCATCAAAATAGTTTTTTTCCTGTGGCACCTTGGTCACGCCATCCGCCAAAAGTCTGGTATCCACTGTTGAGCATGAAGTGATAATAAAGAATAGAATAAGAGCCCTTACCATGATGTAAATTTATTAGCGGTCCCACATTGAAGATACCGTAAAACAGGATGATTGAATGCTTTGAAAATGAGATTTTTGAATCTATTCCCCTAGCTGCCGAGAGTTTGTATCCCCCGGTATTCAAAATTACCTAAAAACAAAGCTGCAAATGGCTCATACGACAATGAACACTAAAACATTTTGGAATGGATCATTCCGTCCCACTGTTTTTCTGAAACGGTTCCAGTGCTTCCGCATTATTTACCAGGACCAGAACATCAAAATTGAAAATGAATGTTTTGAGGCTTTCGGAAAAAAGGCTTCCATAGGACTTTTCACGAAGGGGTTCCAAGTGAACAACGGTAAATTTTTTGTCAAAGTCAACCGCTAGCTCCTGTAATTCCTTGGGCAATTGTTCGGTGTTGTCAAACTTGCGTACGGGATTTTCAACAAAGGGATTGCCTTCCAGGACCGTTCCATTCATTCCGGCCACCATAAAATGCAGGGACCGCATATTGTTGAAAATGGCAAGTTCCGATAGGTAATTGGAGACGTCATAAATGTTGGTCATGCTTAGTCCCCTGGTGGCGTGGGTGGCCCCAAGTTTAAGAACAACCTTAGGTGTTGGATCGGTTTTAAGGGCTTCCTTGTAATACGTATTGAAGTTGGATTTCATCAATTGCCCCCGAACTTCGTTGTTCCAGTAATAGCGTTTGGAAGCAAAGTGCCCATAGATTTCCCTGGTTTTTTTTAATTGGTACAAAATCTCGGCTTCCCTGGGGTTAGGACGGGTGGCAAGCAAACTCTCATGGAGTGCATCCGTATAGGAATACATGAACATATCGCCGAAAGACTTGCTTGTAAACGATTCCTTGAAAGCTATTTTTGCCTTGTCCTTCAGTTCATCCGTCATTTTTTTTAACGCAGGGTTGGTCGTGTTTTTTGAAAGATGATCCAAATTCAACCGGAATTGGGCCATAAATGTTTGGTCAATCCCCCAAATGGTTCCGCCTTTGGAAACCACATTGGTAAATAGGTCGTAATCCGATGCATTATTGTAAAAAGGTATGGCCAAAGGGAATTTTTGATAAAGCGCATTGGCCAATTTCAGGGGTTCTTTTGATGAGGCCATTTGTTGGATCTTCCTAGCGGCCAAGGCATCCGTTTCAATACAGAGCGTACGGAAACCATCGTTATGGACAAGGTCAAAAATGACATTGGTAAAAATGCCCACCTCTTTAATACCGTGTTGTTCGCCTATGAAAACAAATTGTGTGTCTTGACTGACCTCCTTGATGAATCCAACAAATTTTTCATCCCCCAAACTGTCCACTTGAAAAATGTTGTCCATAAGGGAAGTGTCCGATTGTGCAATCATCACATTTGTAAAGAGCAATAGGGATAAAAAGCGCAGTAACATTGATAATCCTTTGCCTCCAAAGGTAGACGTCCAAACAGGGATTGGCGTTGCCGATTTCACGAAACCCAAAATTACGGGGATGAAAACCCAAATGGCATGTACAAACCCTAATTTCAGTAGGACAAAGCCTCGAAAAACGTGGCTTTCCCAGAAAAATGCGAACTTTAAATACCAACGAATGGCTACATTTAATCCAGATATGAGCTAATGTACCCCTTATGGAGGAGCAGCAACTAAAATGGTATGCAAGGCTTTCAATTGCCTTGGCGGTATCGTCAATTCTGTTTTTGATGGTATGGATTTTTTCCCAGTTTAGGGAGCCGCCGGGGTTTAATATTTTGATGAATAGCTTGCTGGTATTCATGGCCTTTGTTTGTTTGGAAAGTATCCGGTTCACACAGCTGGGATTAGTAAAGTGGAATGTTGGTGGTGTCCCATTGGCTAAGGACGCCCTGACTTTTGTTGTCCCTGTTTTTGTGGGAACCTTGGTATATTCCGTATTGTTCTACTTTTTTAAATGGTTGGATCACTACGTATTGGGTAGTGAGCCTCCATTATTACCGCATATGATCTCGGCCCTTTTAATCGGGTTGATCCTTTCCCTGATTTTTGGACTTATCCTCTGGCTGGTGACCTGGAAAGATTCCTATTATCGGGCACTCCTTAGGAATGAAGCCTACAAAACGGGAATTGTAAAAGCAAACCTTCAGACCCTTCGTAACCAGCTGGACCCTCATTTTTTGTTCAATAATTTCAATACCATTTACTATTTGGTGGATGAAAATCCCGATATGGCCAAAAAGGTTCTGAAAAATGTGTCCAATATCTATCGCCATATTTTAAAACATTCCAAAGAGGACCTTATTCCCGTAAGGGAAGAGTACAAGGTGACCATGCAATATCTAGAAGTGCTAAAAGAGCGTTTTGGCAACGCATTTCAATTGGAGGACAGGGTGGAGAAGGACCATTTGAAAGGGAAACATGTTCCGCCTTTGGTGCTGCACGAGTTGGTGGAGAACGTCATCAAGCACAATCAAATTGATGCTGAAAATAGGATTGTTTTACAACTTTTGTCCAGTGAAGGGTACCTGACCCTCTCCAACAATCTAAACCCTAAAAAGGTGGAACACAGCACAAAAAGCGGATTACAAAATATCCTGGCCAGGTACGACCTTTTAACCGAATCCAAAGTAGTGGTGGAAAAGAAGGAAGATTGTTTTTGCGTAAAGGTTCCTTTAATTGCAATGGACCATGAAAGCTAACATCATCATTATTGAGGATGAACCTAAGGCACAGAAACATTTGGAGAACCTTTTGGAATTGTCCGGCTTTGGGATTGTAGTGGATGCATGTTTGCCAAGTGTGGAAGCAACTGTTGGGTGGTTAAAGGAAAATGCCCATCCTGACCTGGTATTTATGGATATCCATTTATCCGATGGTATTTCCTTTGACATTATGGAAAAAACGGGCCTTGAGGCGCCTATTATTTTTACAACTGCCTATGATGAGTACGCCATACGTGCCTTTAAGACCACGGGAATTGACTATTTGCTCAAACCTTTGACGGTAAAGGAGGTCAACCAGGCGTTGACCAAGTTTTTCAGAACAAGGGAGAAGTACCTCAACGATTGGATGGCGAAAAGCATTGAATTGAAACACCATTTTCAAAACGACATTTCAATAAACAGGAAAGATCGTTTCTTGTTGAAGTCAGGGAAAGAACTATTGCCGTTTCATATTGATGACATTGCCTATTTCTTTAGAAGTGAAATTGTTTTTGCCAAAACCTATGAAGGTTCCCAGTTTTCGATCAATACCTCTTTGAACCATTTGCAAACCCTTGTTGACCCAAATCAATTCGTTCGATTAAATCGGCAACTTTTAACGAACATTGGTTCCGTTTCAAAAATAAAACCGGGCAGAGCAGGCCAATTGGTGGTGGAACTAAAACCCCAATACCATGAGACCGTTATCGTGAGCCAGGAACGCGCGGGTTGGCTAAAAAAGCTTTTGGGTCACATTTGACCCTTCTCAAGGAGGCGAACCATGCAGAAAGCACCTAGTGCAGGAAGCACCCAACCCATATGAAAGCCGCTCAAAGGAATCCACTGGGTCAAATGGGACAGCGACCCTCCCAAGCCCACACTTCCCAAGAAATCGGGGATGCTAAAAACCAATGTTACTGCAACCACCCATTGAAAAACCTTTTTGGAGGCCCATTTTTTGGGAAGTAGATTTAAGAAAATGAGCACTATGGTCACTGGATACATGAACATTAATGCAGGAAGTGCAACTGCGATAATGTACCCTACATTGAACTGTCCCATCACCACACCCAAAAGACATCCAATAATTGCAGTAAATACATAGGCTCGCTGGGAATCGTTGAACCGGCCCTTTACAAAATCGGCCGTTCCGGTTACAATACCAACCGCAGTGGTAAAGCAGGCCAGGCTTACCAGGACACTTAAAAATAAGGTGGCCGCATTTCCCAGTGTGGTTAAGCTAATGCCGGTCAAAAGTTCTGTCCGGGAAATGTGCTTTCCAAATTCATCGGCCATCAATGCTCCGGTAAGAATTAGACCGGCATAGACCAAAAAAAGCCCTAAACCGGCGTATATACCGGCCCTACCGATCAATTGTTTTTTTTGGTCAAAATCCAATTCCTTGTGTTTTAGGTTTACCGAAATAATGATTACCCCGCCCACGACTACGGCACCAATGGCATCAAAAGTTTGGTAACCTTCCAAAATACCGTGGGTAAAAGGGTTTGGAAACTCCGATTCCCCAAAGGAAAAGTCAAATCCCATAATGGCGGTAACAATGATTGCCAAAAGAATGAGCAATATGCCCGGAGTCAAAAACTTTCCGATGAGGTTTAGGATTTTGGAGCGGTTCAGAACAAAAAGAAGCACAAGGGCAAAATAGACAAAGCTGGTCAACCATGGGGAAGTCTCAAAAATGGGAACAATGGCCATTTCATGGGTAACGGATGCCGTTCTGGGTGAGGGCAAGCTTATGGAAATGGCATAAATTAAATAGCAATAGACCAAGCTAAATGTTGGGGAGACCCCTTTGGCAATATCAAACAATGTGCCTTGCAATCGGGCATGCGCAAGAATACCCAAAATGGGGATGGCAACGGCAGAAAGGGTAAAACCAAGGGTTACCCAAATCCACATATGGTCCGCCTTAAACCCAAGTTGGGGGGGCAAGATAAGGTTACCGGCACCAAAAAACAGGGAAAACAGGGCAAATGCAATGACAAAAAGTTGTTTTTTATTTTCCATAGGTTTTAGGACATCAAGGTTCCAAACGCAGTATTGGTATGCCAAATCTAAACACTGCGCACGAGTCTTTGGAAAATGGGCTTACTTTTTTAGGGAAAGGGATTAATTGTAATTCGTTGTCGAGTGGAAAATACGGTCCGTGGTTGCCTTTTTACACCTTCTTTTCTAAAATTTAACAATAACACAAGACAAAATGTGGTGCGAGCTACCACAATTGGTGCAAATTTTGATGCTTAAGTAGTATTTTTTAACGGTGAAAAATCTTACGGTAATCCTATTCGCTTTTCTTTGCTTAGGCCCTAGGTTGTATGCTCAAAAAGATACCACTTTTGTGGAAAGTAAACCTGTATTGCTCGGCATTAGTGCTGATTATGGTTTTTTACTCAAACACTCGGAATCACTTCGCCAAATAGATGATTCCTACCCACTCGGTATCCGATTGGATGTCAGTAAACTACTACTCACCAGAAAGTCATGGGAGTTTTGTAATTGTTATCCAAGAATTGGGGTCAGCCTTGCGTATTGGAATTGGGATAATGCTGAGGTTTTGGGAAGTGGCATAGTTCCCTTGGCCTATCTGGAACCGTATTTCCTCACCCAAAAACGAACCAATTTATTTGTTCGGATGGGTTTGGGCGGCGCCTATTTGACCAATCCTTTTGATGAGGTGACCAATCCAAGAAATCAGTCGTATAGTACCGCCCTTGCTTTTTCCATTGTATTGGGGGCGGGGCTCAATTACCGAATTACCGATAAACTGAATTTTCGGTTGGCGGCCAAATATAGCCATATCTCCAATGGGGGTGTCAGCTCGCCCAACAAAGGCCTCAATTTTCCCACTTTGAGTATTGGGGTCAACACCAGTCTTGTGCCGATTACCTATCCAAACCTTCCAAGGATTTCCAAGCGAAAGCCCCCAGAGGATAGGACACGGTTGTCCCTTGTACATTTTTCGGGTCTAAGCAATGCCACGGTTGGGGAGCGGGATAGATTTTACGTTTTTGGGTTTTCGGGAAACTATAGCCGGTGGGTAGGCGGCCGGAGTGCCCTTACCATTGGAACCGAATGGGCAGTGGACTTTTCAAGAAGGGAGCAAATTAAGTTGGAGGACGCCGATGCCGCATTTCCTCAAGCAGCACTATTGGTGGGCCATGAATTTTGGTTGGGAAGAATAACGTTTAGCCAGCAATTGGGAATCTATTATTTCAATCAGTTTCGCACAACGGACGATGTGTATCAGCGTTATGGACTTACCTATAGTTTTAACAAGCGTTTATTTGCCGGTTTTAACCTAAAGGCACATCGACATGTTGCTGATTTTTTTGACCTAAGAATAGGCTATGTTTTTAAATGATAACACGTTTTTTAACATCCAATCGCCAACTGGATTTAGTGGTGTACCATTTGTATGGGGAAGTATTTATGGGCCTTATTAAGCACCAAATATTTTTCGGAAAGAAGTAAAGCAAAGTCCATCACAAGAAGTTTTTAAGTCCCCTGAAATGTTTGATCGAAGAACAACCCAATAATGAAAAAACGGTCTGGCGTATTGACCAAACCGTTGTTTTGAAGTGTCAATTTACGACTGGACTTCCTATTCCTTTTTGTAATCATGGGCATCTTCACCGTCGTTGGCGTTTCCAATTCCCACGAAATCTCCGACACCGTTGATATACCCAGCATATTCCCTTATATGCCTTGCCTTTCCATTTTCAATAACAAAGAGCATTAACAACTGATTGCCATAGGACTTCCCTTCTATGGTTCCGTGCGTCCAGCACTCGAAACCCACTTCATTCCCATTGGCAATGATGTTCTTCAATTCCCATGTTGTCCTGGTTACTCCAGCATGGTGCTTGAACAATTTTTCCATGGAAGCCCTGTCCCTATGAAGGCCTTGAAATCCGTCCACTGGAGCGAACCAGGTCAAATCTTCATGTAAGAGTTCCAAGAAGGGGTCCCATTCACCCGTTTGGGCACCTTGGTTGAGCCGATTGTAGAGCTCTAGACCAGTGGACAAAGCTTCTTCATTTACCGTTTTGGGCTTAAATTTGTTGTAATTCATTCGTGTTTTCATATGATGTTGATTTTAAAATATGTTCCTGTAATTATAATGTTTCATATTACAACTGTTGTTTTTTACAACACTTTGTTTAAAATTTTTAATGTTCTAGATTGCGTTTGATCATTTGCAGTTTTTTGATAAGATCGTCTATCTCGTCTTTGGTAAAACCTTTGTAAGCAATTTCAAAGGCCTCTTCCAGTGCATTGATGATAATGGGTCTGCTCTCTTTTGTAAAATTGGAAAGACAGATAAGTTTTGTTCGTCTGCTATCAGGATCGTTCCTTCGTTGGACAAGACCGGAATCTTCCAGTTCATCTAGTACGCGGGAAGTTTTTGGCCTATCGTAACCGAACCATTCCGCAATGGTCTGCTGCGGTACGGCATCCTGTATGAAAAGTCTATTGATTATTGGGAACAATTCCACTTTTATTGGGACATTTCTGATATCGAACTGACGTTGCAACTCTTTTTTCAACAAACCAAAAATAGAACCCGTCAACATTCCTATTGAGGTACTTTTGTCATAACGAATCCTATTGTTGTTGTCCATAACTGTTGTAAACGTACAACAATTAATTCGATTGCTCAATGTTATACAGCTGGGCTCTCAAAAAAAATTGGAAATACCATAAGCAAACCAATTTTTACTTGGAACCAAATACCATACGTCGAAACCACGTTAATTTAATCACGATCGAATCAAGGGAACCAAGCATGGATACTACAAAATCGGCCTGGGCAACTTAGCGCCCAGGCCGATTTTTTTATGCTCTGGATGGGTAGGTTATCAGTGATTGTGGTCTCCGTGTTGCTCCCCTTCTATGGAAAAACCGTTCTTCACAATACTTTGCACAGGCGTATCCAACTCAATGGTGTGCACATGTTTAAGCTCATCAATCTCAAGTACTTTGATCTGCGTTCGGTTCGGTGCCAATACATAAAGAAACTTATCGGAGCAGATTAGCACAGGGCTTTCTTGCTCCTGCTCTTGTTGTAACTGAGCCATTTCTGAGTTTGCAGATTTGGCAGTGGTGATAGGAGAATCGGGAATATCGGCCATCTCTACCACTCTTTCAGTAATCAGGTCGCTCGTATTAGCATCATAAACCCTGATTCTGCCGTCATCCGTATGCAGTAAATAAAACTCCCCATTAAAGCTGAACATATCATTTTCCACATTTCCTCCTTCATACAAAAGGGACATGCTCTTCTGTTCGGGATTTATAGTGTAAATGCCAAGATTACTTGCCCTACCATAAAACAATTCACTATTTTCATGACTTTTTAACGTACCAATCCAAAAGCCCCTTTCATTTCGAAGGCTATCGTCACTATTGGGTATCAGATCAATATTGTCTTGATTGTCTACAACTATGACGCCATCGGTAGAACCAAAGGCCCCGTAGCTGCCATTATTGGCACTGCCGTGGATTCTTCCTACCACTACACCCCCGTTATCATCGATGACAGTGCCATCACTGGTCACATATTTAACCATCTGGGGTAAACGCTCGTCGTCAGGAGCCGTATCACTTTGGAATGTTACGGCAAATTTGCCACTGTCCAATCTGATTCCTACGCCATGGTGTCCCACTGTATTTTCTAATCGCATGGTCATTGGCGTGTAAGCAGGCAATTCCAGTTGTTCTTCCTCCACATAGGTAATAGAGCCGTCTCCATCATTGAAGATTACTATATTTCCGTTCACGCTTGTATAGTGTACAGGGACAGAGGTTTGCAGGGTCAAATCTAACCAGCGCACCTGATTTTGGTGACCGTGATCTACATGGTTGACCACACCAGTGTCAAAAAACCTCGTTTCGTTGGCACCTGTATTGATTACGGTGAGGTACCTACCTGAGTTGCTACTGTAGTAACGCGAGCCTTGAGGTAGGCCCGTGTCCACAAAGCCAATAATTTCTTCACTCGCGGCTTGCATCGTTTCGATCTTATCTTCCTGAAGTAAGGTAAGCCGCACCCATTCGTCTTCGAGCTCCGCAAAAGAAACCGGGTCATCATCGACAATGGGTGCAGAGTCGTCATCGCTACAAGCTATAAAACTGGCCATAGCCAAAAAAAAGAGGGATAGTTTAAAAATTGATTGTTTCATGTTGTTCATTTTTACTTAATTATTAAATTGGGTTACTGAAATATTTCCATTGGTGTCCTCGGCCCAAACAACGAGTTTGTTCCCCTGTAGTACTTCGAAAAAATCCTGATCGTTCGCAAAAAGCTGTGCCATATCCAGCTCTTGGGCATTGGGTAGCTCATCACCCTGATTGGGACGGAACTGGTGTGGCCAATTGGATTGCCCCCAAAGCCGTTCCTCAAGGATCTCCCCCTCCTGATCTGGATGCTCTGTGTTCGGTTCCTGGACATAGATCCACAGGAAGGTGATATCAGAGGAGGCCGCATGATCCATGTTCCTATAAATACGTCCGGAAATGCTGCCTTCCGCAATATTCAGGGTAGTTATTTCTGCCTGAGGGGCGTAGGGTTTGTTGATGTATACCGTAGTATGGTAAATGGTATCGTCCCCATACGTGGTCTGGTTGCCCTCTGCGTCCGTGGCCTGGATGGAAAAATGATAAGGCCCGGCGAGAAATAGCTCATCCTCTTCAATCTCCGGATTGCGCTCATCCAAATAAATGTTCGAACTATAGGTAAACCTTTTGGGATTTTCCATGCTTTCTGCACGGATCACATGGTTATGGTTGAACAGTTTAAATTTTGGATTGCGAGCCGAAATCGACTTTCCATGGGTGTGGCCATCAAAACCACTGTGCGCTTCCATTAGGACTTCCTGGATGCCGGTAGCATCCTGTACTACAAATGCCACGGGAATTTGTCCATTATCCGGGGAAGTATTGTAAAAATATTCCGGTTGGATGTTCCCTCCCGCATTGGCTGAAATAATGGGAGCCTCCAAATCTACCGCGTCCTCGTCATCCTCTCCGAGACAAGAGGAGAACAGGACTAAAAAGCTTAATGGGATACATAGGTGTTTTCTCATTTGTTATGGATATTAAATTCAACATTGTTTTTAATCTTCATTTTTTCATTTATAATTAGGTTCATTCTTCTTTTTAAAGGGATATAGGTATCTGCACGGATAGTACGATGTTCCGTCCCTGTTCGGGTAAATTGAGCAATCGGTACCGACTTATATGGTTAAAATAGGCGGTGTCCAAAAGGTTATTGGCGCTTAGCCTGAATTTCGAATTTTGACCAAACAGCCTTGTCGAAAAGCCCAAACCGGCATTAAGGATAAAGCTGTCCGGTGTGGTCCTTTCATTCCTATCCGTTTGGTTCTGTTCAAAATTGTAGCGGCCCAGAACAAATAGGTAACCATTGTTCACAGTCTTTGAATTGGGCAAAACCCCGTATTCCAGACCCAGTTGCACGGAAGGTGGAGGGGTAAGTGGCAATGGCAAGCTACTGTCCAGATTTAGGTTTTGGACAAAATCGATGCCCAGATCTACCTTCAATCCAAAAGGAAGGTAGTAGCTGCCCGTAATCTCAAAACCATTGAACAGGGCATCCTCCTGGCGGTATTGCCATAGGGTGCCCCCCGAGGCCAAAGGCGAAAAGGTACCAGTTGGGGATAAATAAATATAATCGGTGTAGTACCCGAAAAATGCGGAGACTTCAAGGGACAGGCCCTTTGATCGGTGCAAGTAGGTAACATCGGCCTGATAACCCCTTTCCATACCCAGGTCAGGATTGCCCACTTCGTGCCTAAAGTTGCCATGGTGTACCCCATTACTGGACAGTTCTATGGCCGTAGGAAACCGAAAGCTATTGCCCAGATGAAGTTTCCAGAGATTTTTTGTGTTCATTTTATAGGTGGCTCCAAGTGCCCCACTAAGGTTGTTGAACCGCCGATCAAATGCCGGGGTACGCTCATCGAATTCACCCGTGGGCAATAAGGTGCCCCGGTCATAAATAGGCTGTAGGTGCTGTTCAATGTCGTGCGTTCCCATGTCGTAACGAATCCCTGCGTTCACGGTCCACTTTGAGGAGAGGTCCCATAACCGATAATGAAAGAGACCCATTTGGAAACTTTGGAAGACGGGAAGTAAAAACTCGAACCCGTCGTTTTGGTTGTCCATATATTGTAACTGCATCCCAAAGAGGATTTCATGGTCGGGCTTCGGGTTGATTTCATACCGCAAATTGGCCGTGTAGGTATCCAGATAAAGCCCTAGGGCCAAATTGGAATTGGCCAGTTCCGGGGCTATCCCATGCGCTCCGGGAAAGGACAGTTCTTCCCGGATATTGCGTTGGTAACCCAAATCCACTTCCAAGCGATCCCTGCCCAAGGAGAGGGTCGTGTTACTCGTAAGCATATGGTGGTGGTTTTCTTGTCGTGGGACATCAATATTCCTGAACTCACCATTGTGCTGCAGGTTATAGACCCGGGGCAAACCGATGGCTCCCGTAAAAATGCCCGCTCTTTGGTTGAAGCTGGTGAACCGCAAACTCGATTTCAAGTTTTTGGTTCGATAGCCTACCGAACTGCTAAAATGCAATTCCGAACCAGCCGTATTTTTAAGTCTGTTGTCAAATATGGGCAAGTTGAAGCCTGCATAGGTAAATTCATTGGAGGGCACCGTATAGTCACCATAATCCTGATGGGTGGCCCTAACACTGTAAAACCATTTTTCCTGACGGCCTTTCCACTCCAACGAATTGGATATGGCCCCGTTATTGGACTGGTACATGGTGCGGTATTCCACGGTATTCCCATTTTCTGCCAGGGGTTCGTTCTCCTTAATGTTGATGACACCTCCCAGGCCATCGGAACCAAAGAGCAAGGAAGCGGGACCTTTGATGACGTCCACCTGTTCCACATCAAATGGGTCTATTTCCAGTCCATGATCCGCCCCCCATTGCTGTCCCTCTTGCTTTATGCCCCTGTTGTTGACCAAGATTCTGTTGAATCCCATTCCCCGGATCATGGGTTTGGCAATCCCTACCCCAACGTTCATGGTATTGAGTCCCGGAAGGGTGGCCAGGGCTGCGGAAAAGGTCCCTGAACTGTTTCGGGAGATAAAATCCCGATCAATCGAGATGATGGACTGCGAATTATTGATCACCTTCTCCAGGATACGATGTTGCACTAAGGTCACTTCCCGTAGATCGGTCACAGCATCGGTCATTTTTATCCTGAGGGGCGACAAATCTTTAAGGGCCGATAAGTCAAGATGCACCGTATGATAGGTAATATGGGTTACCTCCAGATAGGATATGCTGTCCCTTTCCGAAAACGGGATGGCGAAACGACCCCGGGAATCGCTTATCGCGAACCTTTCCGTGGGATGGAGTTGAACCATAGCCGCTTCAATGGGTTGACCTTCACTGTTGAGCACAAATCCGGAGATTTGTTGTGAATGACCTGAAAGGCAACTAAAAAGGGCCACCAGTAAAAACGGTGGGGCTAACCAATGGTATAACATGTGTTGTCGATTTTTATGGAACCATCATTTACACGATTTCCGAGAATCTTTAAATGGCCAAACATTGCCAAAATGAAATTGTCCGGTGCCATGGGTTTTGGAACAAACTGATTTTGGTCATGGGCGTTAAAAACTCAAAAAAGAACATACTCGCATGGAGAGGCCGGATGCCTTGGCGAGAAGGGATAACATGGTTTTTGAACATTACCAATCTTACGGATAAAACCAAAGTTTGTCTATAGGAAACATATGGTTTAGACTTCAGGATATGCTAAGGCAGTATTCGGTAAAAAGCATAATTATCCCTTTATGTAAAAGGGTGGGGCCTTGTTGTTATAATAATAGGAAAGGTGGGTTTTCCGATATGGCGCCTTGTAGTGCGCAGGCCTTTTTTCCCATTTTAGGGATAGAAGTGGTGTGAAAACCAAATCCGTATGGGCCGTTGCCTGTAGGGGCATGCCCTGTTTTGCACTTAGGATGAATGCGCATTGCCCACAATGCTCCATGTCCTCATGGTCATGGGAGCAAAAATGGGCGATGCTGTGCAGATTCACTACTCTTAGCAATAGAAAACTTGCCAAGAAAAAGAGTGCTATGATGTTTTTCCAGTGCGTCTTCAAGACGATTACCTGAATATATTGGTTAAGTCAAAAGTATCATGGTACAAGAAGCCCTATAAAATATCAACAAGCACAATGGTCTGGACCAGTTGTCAACAAACAGGGCCTCTTGCCCTCCATGGGGCAAAATGAAATATAAAACCGGAGGAGGTTTTATGAAGAAAACGAGGGAGGGGCCCTTAATCGGGCATTGGTCAGTGTAAAGCAATTAATAGCTGTGCAAAAAAAATGCTTTTCGGCAGTTTCCGGATAGCTATGTGACAAGAGTTCTGGAAAAGCCGAAATATCATAAGTGAATGAGGCGAGTTGAAAATGGCACGTCAGACAATCGTGCCCTGCTTCTTGAAAATCATCCACATCAAGCGTAAACGTATGATGTTCATGCGCCTCACAATGATGCGAAAAACGGATTGCCAAAGGAAACAGTAAAATTGACACCAGTACAAAGGCCGAAATACCCTTTCCCACATGTTTCCACAATCCCATATACGCTCTTTTCGATGTGGGGGCAAAGATATGAAACTAGGGAGAGAAAATCATTGGAAATTAATAAAAGGAAATGCATAAATGGTTGAATACCCACGCTGTTTTTTTGGTGACGCAAGGCAGGGTAGTCGGCCCATAAAGCAGCTATTTTGCAGAACTGAAAAATCGTCTTGGGAAACCATCGGATTTGCGTTCTATTGTCAGTTCTTTTTAATGATTTTATTGGCTAAGATTTCGCTGTGCAACCACGGTCCGTGATTTAGGCTTTTAGAAACATTTTCCTACAATTGGCATTCCAATGAAATGATTGCGACTATGGAGATCAAACCAATTTTTACTTGGAACCAAATACCATACGTCGAAACCACGTTAATTTAACCCCTTTTGAATCAAGGGAACCGATCGGGGCTATGGCACTGAACACAGGACAAAAGTAAGAGTAATACTACATTCGTTTACGTTTTGAGGTTCAATGCTTTAAAATGATTTGTTAAAACGCTTTGATTTTGTATATTGATAACCATATCGATTCATCGATTTTATGAAACGCTTTGTCGATTTTGTGCAGTTCATCGAAAAAACAAAAAATTTTGGCATGGCATCAAAATAAAGGAGATTTAGCAATCGTTGCCTTTTAAAAGAACCAAACCCGCGTTGTTAACGCAATGGAATAATAACTAATCATTGCATTATTCGGTCCCCAAATCGAAACATGCAACTAACTTTTTGAAGCCTATGAAAAATACCATTACCCCCGATGGCAACAAAATCACTGGTATCTTCTGCAACTTCTTCGGCCATCATTTTGTGGTATCCAAAAAAGTGACCGAGCATATTAAGGAGTACAAGTGTGTCCACTGTCAGAAACAAGTGACAACGGATGAACGTGGCAAACTGTCTCCACTTACTGCCAAATTAAAGGAAATCAATAAAACGTTGGAGGATATGTACCACCGTCGCAACAGAAGGCGCGCAGTGGGTCATCCGGAACGTAAGCAAGTTGCCTGATCCGGCATTGAAAGGAATTCAAAGGTATTCCTGGAGATTAAGTGTGCCCCTTATTTTATCCGTCACCTGCCCCAAGACCGTAAAATTTGGATAGCCCTTAATTTTCCGGGATTTTTTGTTTTAAAGGGGACACTACTACAAATTCCTTGAAAACGTGGGACTGGGCTTTGTCCCAAAAGGCCATACCAGGACAGTTTCCATTGAAAATGGGAAATAGGGAATTATGGACTTCGGGTTTATTCATTCCCGGTAAATGAATTCCAACCTTGGGCCGTCAACGGAATTTTAGAACCATTTCTTGAGATAAGGTGGGCCCCCTCATTCCTGTGGGTCATATGCCCAATAACCGTAAGATTTGGATTTCCCTTGATTTTTGGGAATTCTTTTTGGTCAATGGTAAACAACAGCTCGTAATCTTCCCCACCACTAAGGGCAATCATGGTACTATCCATCTTAAATTCTTCTGACGTGGATATAACCGTTGGATCCAAGGGTATCTTATCCTCATATAAATTACAACCTACTTCACTTTGCTCACATAGGTGCAATATTTCAGAGGAAAGTCCATCACTGATATCGATCATACTTGTGGGGTGAACATCCAGTTTTTCCAATAATTCCACAATATCCTTTCTGGCCTCCGGCTTTAATTGGCGCTCCACAATATAACTATAGGGCTCCAGATCAGGTTGGTTATTGGGGTCGACCTTAAAAACTTCTTTTTCCCGTTCCAATACCTGCAGGCCCAAATAGGCCCCACCTAAATCCCCGGTTACCACCAATAGGTCGTTTTCCTTGGTGCCAGATCGCATTACCAATTCCTCCCCACTTGCTGCACCCAGAGCCGTTACAGAGATAAGCATGCCTTTGGTTGAGGAGGTGGTGTCCCCGCCAACTAAATCAACCCCATATATGTTGCAAGCCAGGGCAACTCCGGCGTAAAACTCCTCCAAAGCCTCCAAGGGGAAACGATTGGAAACGGCTATGGAGACCGTAATCTGTGTGGCTATGGCATTCATGGCATAGATGTCCGAAAGGTTTACGATAACGGACTTATACCCCAAGTGTTTTAAGGGCATGTAGCTTAAATCAAAATGCACGCCCTCAACCAATAGGTCCGTGGAAACTATTGTTTTTTCTGAGGAAAAGTCGAGCACGGCGGCATCATCCCCAACCCCTTTAATGGATGAAGGGTTGACCAATTCAAAATCCTTTGTCAGATGTTTAATAAGACCGAACTCCCCTAGCTGTTGCAACGGGGTGCTGGATTGGTTTTTATCTTCTAGCATTTGGCAAAAATAACGGCAATTCCTGAAAGTCGTATCTTTACTTAACAGCAATTTAAAAGGGATGAATCGAAGTTTTATAGGCTTGTTGATCCTTATGGTTTTTGGGGTGTGGGCCTGTGGATCGGACCAGGACGATGATGGGGTGGTGCCAGTTGATAACCTGGATCCAGGAGGGGATGGAAATGGCGATGGCTCCGTTGGTACGGGAGCGGTTCCCTGTGAAAATGGAATGGCCGGGGAATTCCCCTGCAATGGCTATGATCTATTGGGCAGAATTGAACATTCCGTTTTTTCGGCCAGTGAAGGAAATGATATTTGGGGCTGGACGGATAGTACCAGCGGAAAGGAATACGCCTTAATTGGTCTGGACAATGGAACGGTCTTTGTGGACATCAGTGATACGGATAATTTGATTTATCTCGGAAAATTGCCAACCGCTACCACCTCCAGTATTTGGCGGGATGTAAAAATATATCAGGACCATGCCTTTATTGTATCCGAAGCAAATGGACATGGGATGCAAGTTTTTGATTTGACCCGATTAAGGGATGTGGCCGACCCACCTCAAAACTTTAGTGCCGATACCCGATATACAGACATTGGCAATGCCCATAATGTAGTCATCAATGAAGCCGTGGGATTTGCTTACCCCGTAGGGACTGCCCGCAATGACGCCTTTGGTGGGGGAGTGCATTTTGTGGATGTCCAAAACCCTAGTTCCCCTACCGGTGTCGGGGGATATGGAGGTAATGGTTATACCCACGATGCCCAGGTGGTTACCTATACAGGACCGGATACGGATTATACGGGGCGTGAGATTTTTATCGGAGCAAATGAAAACCAAATTGCCATTGTGGATATCACGGACAAATCCAATTCTACCCTAATCTCAAATTTGGACTATCCGCAATTGGGGTATACCCACCAAGGGTGGTTTACGGAAGATCAGCGCTATTTTTTGTTGGGGGATGAATTTGATGAAATCAATTTCGGTTTCGATTCCAGGACTTTGGTCTTTGACCTGACCGATTTGGACGCTCCACAATTGCACATGACCTACACTGGGCCCACCGCAGCTGTCGACCATAACGGTTACGTGAAAGGGAACGAATTCTTCCTGGCCAATTATGCTGCGGGAATGCGGGTATTGGATATCTCCGCCATTGGAAGCGGGAGCATATCCGAAACGGGTTTCTTTGATACGTTTCCCTCAAACAACAATGCGAGTTTTAACGGGGTCTGGAGCGTTTATCCGTATTTTGAAAGTGGTAAGGTGATCATTAATGATTCAAATACTGGTTTCTTCGTGGTGAAGAAATCGGAGTAATCAACTGCAGCTATGAAAAGAGTATCCTATTTTTTAATGGTAATCCTTGGTGTTTCCTGCTCGGAGGACTCCATTAAGATTGAAGGGAACGACCCGATCCCCAACACCCTTAAAAATGTGGTTTGGACCAAAAACTTTGGAGGTTCGGGATACGATTCTGCGCGTTCCATTATACAGACCACCGATGGCGGATTTGCCATTTTGGGAATGAGCAATAGTACGGATGGGGATCTTTCGTCCAAAAACCTTGCGGTGAATGATTATTGGTTGGTAAAATTGGATATGGATGGAGATTTGGAATGGCAGAAAACCTATGGGGGCAGTAAAGATGACCAGGGACAGCAGGTTATTCAGACCTCGGACGGGGGGTATGCCATAACAGGTTATGCCATGAGCGATGATGGGGACGGAAGCAATAATGAAGGCTTTCATGACAATTGGATCTTACGATTGGACGCTGCCGGAAACATCCTGTGGGAAAAGAGCTTTGGCTTTTCTGGGCATGACCATTCCTATGATTTGGTGGAAACCGTTGATGGGGGATTTTTCTTCTCCGGATTTTTGGATGTGACCTCTTCCAATGGCGAGGGCAGCACGGACAAAGGTAGGTTGACGGCCCATGGGGTAGGGGAGTTTTGGGGTACTAAAATCGATGGCGATGGCAATTTACAATGGCGCAAGTTTTTTGGGGGAACCAATAACGACCGCTCTTTTGGGGTGGTCAATGCCCATGATGGAGGTTACATTTTGGTTGGAGCCTCCGAGAGTGATGACTTCGATATTGGCAATCCAAAGGGCAGCTATGACTTTTGGGCAGTGAAAATCAATAAAAACGGAACTTTTGTGTGGGAAAGCTCCTTTGGGGGTACCGGCATTGACCAAGCCCAGGATATCGTTGCCACAACGGATGGGGGTTATGTCATTACAGGCAACACCTTTAGTGAGGACACCCAGGTCACCAAAAACAATGGGCAATCCGATGTTTGGCTCATAAAAATAGATGATAATGGTCAATTGCTTTGGGAAAAATCCTTTGGAGGTGCAGGTTTCGATGCTGCCCACAGCGTACGATTGACCATGGACGAAGGATTTTTGGTGTGCGGGAATTCCAAGAGTTTTGATGGGGACCTGGCCGAAAATTTCGGGGAAAATGACATTTGGGTCTTTAAAACGGATGCTTCCGGCAATTTGGAATGGGAAAAATCCCTTGGGGGATCAAACCTGGATTTTGGATATGATGCACTGGAAACCGCCACTGGGAATGTGGTGGTCATTGGTGAAACCACAAGTCAGGATTTTCCTGAAATTCAGACCAAAGGAGGGATGGATATGGTGGTCATCAACTTGCAATAATTCCCCTAATACAATAATTCGCTGAATACCTAGAAAATTAAAGGTTTTTGAGCCAAACCCAAGCTGGATTTTTCTACCAATATTTTGTTTAACCTTTCCATAAAAAAAGTTTATCAGATTATACGTTATAATAATGTTAGAAATCCCGGAATTGATCGACATATCGTCTATATTTGTGGACTATTTAGAATTATGCTAGATAAGGATTGGTTTTACATTCAAGGTCAAAGATGGTTTTTAGGGTATTGAACCGCTGGAATTTTGTCTTATCTTGATAAAGGGGAATGAAGAAGGAAATGAAGTAAAGAATGAACAAGCCAATAATAAGAACCGATGTTTTTCTAACATCTAATCCAAGTAAAACATGATTAAAGTCTCAGAAAACGCGAAACGAAAAGTGGTGACCTTGATGACCGAAGATGGCTTCGATGCCGCCAAGGATTATGTTCGAGTGGGTGTAAAGAGTGGAGGTTGTAGTGGATTGTCCTATGAGCTGGATTTTGATAATCAAATTCAGGAAGGGGATAAAGTATTTGAGGACAACTCAGTTCGGATCATTGTAGATAAAAAAAGTTTTTTATACCTGGTTGGAACTACCTTGGAGTATTCCGGCGGGTTAAACGGTAAAGGATTTGTATTCAACAATCCCAATGCCCAACGTACCTGCGGTTGCGGGGAAAGTTTTTCACTTTAAAAACGGGAACATGGCCTATACAGAAGAAGAATTAAAAAAGGAACTTGAAACCAAAGAATATGAGTACGGGTTTTATACAGAAATAGAATCCGATACTTTTCCGAAAGGATTGAATGCTGATATAGTACGAGCAATCTCCAAAAAGAAGAATGAGCCTGAATGGATGACCGAATGGCGTCTTGAGGCGTTTCGTATTTGGGAGTCTATGGAAGAACCGGAATGGGCCAATGTACATTATGAAAAACCAGATTTTCAGGCCATCAGTTATTATTCTGCTCCAAAAAAGGCCGATCCCAACAAAACCATGGATGATGTGGATCCCGAATTATTGGAAATGTACCGAAAACTAGGTATATCTTTAGATGAACAAAAGCGCCTTCAAAACGTTGCGGTTGATATTGTGGTAGATTCGGTTTCAGTGGCAACTACCTTTCAAAAGACGTTGGAGGAAAAAGGAATTCTTTTTATGCCCATTTCAGAAGCAATTCAAAAGCATCCTGAATTGATTAAAAAGTATATGGGTACCGTAGTCCCTAAAACGGATAATTTTTATGCTGCATTGAACTCTGCGGTTTTCACTGATGGGTCTTTCTGTTACATTCCAAAGGGAGTAAAATGCCCTATGGAGCTTTCAACTTATTTTAGGATCAATGAGGGCGGAACAGGCCAGTTTGAACGCACTTTGGTCATTGCTGATGAGAGCAGTTATGTGAGTTATTTAGAGGGTTGCACAGCTCCTTCGCGCGACGAAAACCAGTTACACGCAGCAGTGGTTGAGCTGATAGCATTGGATGATGCGGAGATTAAATATTCCACCGTACAAAACTGGTTTCCCGGCGATAGTAATGGAAAAGGAGGGGTATACAACTTTGTGACGAAAAGAGGTCTATGTGAAAAGAATTCAAAAATATCATGGACCCAAGTGGAAACGGGCTCCGCCGTAACTTGGAAATACCCTTCTTGTATCTTAAAAGGGGATAACTCTGTTGGGGAGTTTTATTCCATCGCAGTGACCAATAATTTTCAACAAGCGGACACAGGGACCAAAATGATCCATTTGGGGAACAATACCAGGAGCACCATTATTTCCAAGGGGATTTCTGCAGGGAAGTCCCAAAACAGTTACCGAGGTTTGGTACAGGTGAACAGCAGGGCGGAAAATGCCAGAAACTTTTCACAATGCGATTCCCTATTGATGGGCAACGAATGTGGCGCACATACCTTCCCCTACATAGAGGCCAAAAACAAATCGGCACAAATTGAACATGAGGCTACCACAAGCAAGATTGGGGAAGACCAAATTTTCTATTGCAACCAACGGGGCATCGATACAGAAAAGGCCATCGCCCTTATTGTAAACGGTTTTAGTAAGGAGGTATTGAACAAATTGCCCATGGAGTTTGCCGTGGAAGCACAGAAATTACTGGAAATCAGTTTGGAAGGTTCCGTAGGATAAATCCAAAGATCATGCAACGTATGCCCAAGGCACCAAAATATTTAAAATAACCGTAGTTAATAGTTATGTTAGAAATCAAAGATTTACACGCCAGTGTTGAGGATAAAAAGATTCTGAAAGGAATAAACCTTACCGTGAACCCTGGGGAGGTACACGCCATTATGGGACCCAACGGTTCCGGTAAGAGCACATTGGCCTCGGTAATTGCCGGGAAAGAGGATTTTGAGGTAAAAAAGGGAAGCATTTCCTTGGAAGGGGAGGATTTAGAGGAATTGGCACCGGAGGAAAGGGCCCATAAAGGCATTTTTATGTCCTTTCAATACCCTGTGGAAATTCCGGGGGTAACCGTGACAAACTTCATGAAAACGGCCATCAACGAAAGTAGAAAAGCAAAAGGTTTGGAGGACATGCCTGCCAATGAAATGCTCAAGTTGATCCGGGAAAAGTCCGAAATGTTGGAAATCGATAGAAAATTCCTTTCACGCTCCTTGAACGAAGGTTTTTCCGGAGGGGAGAAAAAGCGCAACGAAATCTTTCAATTGGCCATGATGGAACCCAAATTGGCCATTTTGGACGAAACGGATTCCGGATTGGATATTGACGCCTTGCGCATTGTGGCCAATGGTGTGAACAAATTGCGGAGCAAGGACAATGCCATTGTGGTCATTACCCATTACCAAAGATTGTTGGAATACATTATTCCCGATTATGTGCACGTGCTTTTTGATGGGCGAATTGCAAAGTCCGGTGGAAAGGAACTGGCTTTGGAACTGGAGGAAAAAGGTTACGATTGGATCAAGCAAGAAGTAGTCGTGTAATATGTTCATTCCCGAGCTTGCACCAAGCCAGGTCAAAGTGAAGCAGGGAATCCATCGAAATAAGGAAAACAAATCAAAAATTCCTGCTTTGACAGGAAGGACAACAATAGCATATGGATTTAAAAGATAAACTGGTATCGTCCTTTTTGGCATTCGAAAGTAAAGTTGATGTCAACCATCCCGTTCATGATATCCGTTCAGCGGCCATTAAAAATTTTGAGCTCAAAGGCTTTCCAAACAAAAAGCAGGAAGCTTGGAAGTATACTTCGCTGAACAATTTGCAGAAGATTGATTTCAGTGTGTTCCCCAAGAAAGAGAATGTACTGGAATATAAGGATGTCAAAAAGTACTTTCTTCACGAAATAGATACCTATAAAATTGTGTTTATTGACGGTATCTACAGTAGCTACTTATCCGAGACCACGCATGATGGCGTCGATGTTTGTTTAATGAGTTCTGCCTTGACAAAGCCCATGTACAGACAGGTCATCGATGTTTATTTTAACAAGGTGGCCTCCAAAGACGAATCCTTGACGACCCTGAATACGGCTTTTAGCAAAGAAGGGGCCTATATCTATATCCCCAAAAACAAAGCACCCAGAAAGCCCATTCAAATTCTACATTTAGCTACGGGTAATGAGGCTGCTTTGCTATTACAGCCCCGTAATTTGATCATTGCAGAGGAAAATGCGGAACTTCAGGTAATAGAACGGCACCAAAGTTTAACGGAAAATGCAGTTTTCACGAACTCCGTTACCGAAATTTTTGCGGCCAAAAGCGCGAGGATAGATTATTACAAGGTTCAAAATGATAAGGAATCGGCCACTTTGGTGGACAACACCTATATTGACCAGAAAGACACCAGTAATGTTAGCGTGCATACGTTCTCGTTTGGCGGAAAACTTACCCGGAACAATTTGAATTTTTATCAAGATGGGGAACGTATCGATTCTACCCTCAAAGGGGTGACCATCCTTGGGGAAAAACAACATGTGGACCATCATACCCTGGTACATCATGCACAACCCAATTGCGAGAGCCATCAGGATTACAAAGGTATTTTTGGGGAAAAATCCACAGGGGTCTTCAATGGAAAGATCATTGTGGATAAGATTGCCCAAAAGACCAACGCCTTTCAACAGAACAATAACATATTGATCAGTGATCAGGCAACGGTAAATACCAAACCGCAGTTGGAGATTTTTGCCGATGATGTCAAGTGCTCCCACGGTTGTACCATAGGCCAATTGGATGAGGATGCCTTGTTTTACCTACAGTCACGGGGTATCCCTAAAAAGGAGGCAACCGCCCTTTTGATGTATGCCTTTGCGAACAATGTTCTGGAGAGCGTGCGCATACCGGAGTTAAAAACACGAATCAATTCCCTTATCGCCCAAAAGCTTGGGGTCAGGGTCGGTTTTGAAATGTAGGTAATGTCATTCCCTACGAAAGTAGGGTTCCCATGAAAGGTTGCCTTATTGGAAAACCAAGAACCGATTTGCTGGAATGAAAAGAAAACTGTTCTTACTTGTACTTTTATCGCTTTCCATAAAAGTTGGTCAGTCACAGGACAAGAAATTTGGTCTTATGGGCGGCGCGAATTATTCCAATGTATTTGGCGATCTAAAGGATAATTTTGATGTCGAACGGAGGATTTCGTACCATGTCGGGGCCTTTTCATTTTTAAGTTTATCCGATAGAATAGCATTTTCTCCGAGGGTGGCCTATTCCTCCCAGGGATATCATATTGAATTTGGATTACGGCAGACCCCAAATGAACCACTAACGCTTTTTGAATTTACTACTCGTTTGAACTACTTGAACGTTCCTTTACTGTTGAAGTATTATTTGAAGCCCGACTTTTCAATTAATTTTGGCCCTCAATTGGGATTTTTATTAAATACGGTAACTGTAAACAAAAACACTTCAGGGCCTTCATTGGGTGATGATACCACAAGGATTTCGGGAGATTTTAGGGTTGATTATGGGCTTAAGGTGGGAGCTGCATATGCAATCACTCATGATGTATTTGTAGAACTGAATTACTTTCAAGGATTCTCCAACATTTCAAGGGACAGTATTATTCCCACCGAATCCAACAACAATTCAGTATATCAGTTATCCGTGGGGTATTTTCTATTTTAGATTATGGCAAAAACAACACTGGCTCTCCAAAAAATACGTAAGGACTTCCCTATTCTAGATCGGGAGGTCAATGGAAGACCCTTGGTCTATTTTGATAATGCGGCTACTTCGCAAACACCGCAACAGGTCATTGATGTTATTGTACACTATTATCAAAACTATAATGCCAATATCCACCGGGGGGTACATTTCCTGTCCCAGGAAGCTACGGATGCATATGAACAGGCACGGATCAAAATCCAAAAACACTTTAATATCGGCAAATCCCATGAAGTGATTTTCACTTCTGGAACGACCCATGCCATTAATCTGGTGGCCAATGGTTTTTCCGGTTTTTTAAAATCAGGGGACGAGATTTTGGTGTCCGCCATGGAACACCATTCCAACATTGTGCCCTGGCAAATGCTCTGTGAACGTACCGGCGTACAGTTGAAGGTGATTCCTATGAACCAGGATGGGGAATTGGTTATGGACTCGTATCACAATTTGCTTTCCAATAGGACAAAGTTGGTATTCTGCAATCATGTGTCCAATGCCTTGGGGACAATCAATCCCATAAAAAAAATTATAGATGCCGCACATGCTGTGGGTGCCGCGGTATTGGTGGACGGCGCACAGGCAGCACCACATCTAAAAGCGGATGTTCAGGCATTGGATGTGGATTTTTATACCGTTTCCGCACATAAAGTATGCGGACCAACGGGAGTGGGTGTGCTCTATGGAAAGGAAGAATGGCTCAACAAACTTCCGCCATACCAGGGCGGTGGTGAAATGATTGCCGAAGTTACTTTTGAAAAAACCACCTATGCCGATCTGCCCCATAAGTTTGAGGCAGGAACACCCAACATAGCAGGGGGTATTGCCTTTGGTGCGGCCTTGGATTATATGAACAGCATAGGTTTTGAGGCCATTGCGGCCTATGAGGAAGAGCTTTTGCACTATGCCACTTCGGAATTAAAGAAGATAGAGGGCTTAAAAATATATGGGGAGGCCTCCCAAAAAGCGGCTGTGGTCTCCTTTAATATTAAAGGGATACATCCCTACGATATCGGGACTATTCTGGATAAACTGGGCATTGCCGTCCGTACGGGCCACCACTGTGCACAACCCATTATGGATTTTTACCAAATTCCGGGAACGGTTAGGGCAAGTTTTAGTTTTTATAATACCAAAGCAGAAATAGACGCACTTGTAGCGGGAGTACAAAAAGCTCGGAACATGCTTATATAAAGAATTCCCAAAGGAATTGAACAACCGTCATTCGCTTTGTACTTTTGCATAAAAATTTGAACATGGGTATCCAAGAAATTCAGGAAGGGATTGTGGACGAATTTAGTTTGTTCGAGGACTGGATGGAAAAGTATGAATACATGATAGGATTGGGGAAATCCCTTCCCTTGATAAAAGAAGAATACAAAACCGATGACAATATCATAAAAGGCTGTCAGAGCAAGGTTTGGGTACATGCGGAACTGAATGACGACCGATTGGTTTTTACGGCAGATAGTGATGCCATTATCACCAAAGGCATTATTGCCATATTGATCAGGGCTTTTAGTAATCAAAAGCCTCAGGACATCATAGATGCGGATACTGGATTTATTGATGAAATAGGGCTTAAGGAACACTTATCCCCAACAAGGGCAAACGGTTTGGTAAGTATGATAAAGCAATTGAAGCTTTACGCCATTGCCTATCAGACACAATTAAACTAAGGAAATGAGCGAAGAAGTAACGATAGATACTACGGAACTGGGTGAAAAAATCGTTAAGGTTTTAAAGACCATTTATGATCCTGAAATCCCTGTGGATATTTATGAATTGGGGCTCATATATGACGTTTTGGTCAATGAGGAGTATGAAGTGAAAATTCTAATGACCTTGACTTCACCCAACTGTCCCGTGGCGGAAACCTTGCCGGTAGAGGTGGAGGAAAAGGTAAAATCCATAGATATTTTAAAGGATGTTGCGGTAGAAATCACCTTTGACCCGCCCTGGACCCAGGATTTGATGAGTGAAGAGGCCAAACTGGAACTGGGGTTGTTATAGCATGTTGTCATTCCGCACGTGATACGGAATCCGTCTAAGGATTGAAGCAGATTTCTGCTTTCGCAGGAATGATGGATTAACGAAAGAAGATATTTGGCCCAATCAAACGGTGAACAACAAAAACTGAATTCTGATGTCTGAAATAGTAAATAGGGTAGCCCAAAGCAAATTGATCACCTTTGATTTGGAAGAATTGTATCCAACAGGTCAGCGATTGGTCCTGGACATTAAGGACTGGCTTTTTGAAGGGCTTATTTTAAGGGAAAAGGAGTTCCGAACCAAGGCGTTGGAACATGATTGGACGCAGTACCAAGATCACTATGTGGCTTTGACCTGCTCATCGGAAGCCATAATTCCGGGTTGGGCCTATATGTTTCTGGCGTCCCGCTTGGGACCGTTTGCCAAAAAGGTGGTGGTTGGTGATTTGGAAACCTTGGAAACGGCGATTTATCAAGATGTCCTGCGGGATTTGGATGTGTCCACTTTTAAGGATAAACCGGTTATTATAAAAGGGTGTTCCCATAAGCCCGTCCCCCAGAATGCCTACATTTTTGCCGTGGAAAAGATCCAGGAGGTCGCCAAAAGTGTAATGTACGGGGAAGCCTGTTCTTCGGTGCCTATTTTTAAACGGCGGTAGATTTTTGACCTGACCCATACAGGATTACGGGGAATACAGGATTCAATTTTAACACTACCAGGGGAATCCCAAACAGCGCGCAACTTTTTTGGGAATTCCCATCTAGAAAGCAGAACACCAATCCACCTTAATTCAATACATTGAAAACAAAAATAGTTACTGGATTTTTGCTTCTTTTGGGGCTGGTCATGGGATGCTCCGAAGATGATAATGACCCTGAATTAGGCTGTTTTCAAGAAGAAGGTCGCAGAATAGTGGGCACCGTCGATAATGGTAGCGGAACTATTGGACGCTGTATTTCGGCTTACACTATTGCCCCAAATATGGGGGTATCAATCAGTGCCACTGGATTGTTTGCCCCTTGTAATCTTACCGAAGAATTTCAAGAAGAGGGGATAAACGTCGTGTTCAGCGGTTTTATTTACGAGTCGTTCGAAACAGAAGATATCTGCGCAGACTTTTTTGAAATTACGGAAATACGATGAATGGACCAATAAGTCAATTTTAAGAGAAGGTAAATTATTTTTTGCCCTATGTGACTATTCTTACATTTGCGTTTCTAATTCCATAAACACTAAACACTATGAAAAAAGCAGTCTTAGCATTACTTGCTTTGGGGGGAATGCTATGTGCCCATGCCCAGACCGAGGATGAGCTAAAAACACAATTGGCTGAAAAAAAGGATTCCATTGCTGCTATCCAGGGGAGGGTAGATGCCATTCAAGCTCAAATTGATGCTCTACCAGGCTGGAAAATTGGGGCATTTGGTACCATTGGTGGAACCATTTCCCAATTCAACAATTGGTTTGCACAGGGCACGCCAAACAACAATGCCGGAAACATTGGCATTACGGGCAATGCTTTTGCCAACCTACAGCAGGAGAAGTTCTTTTGGAGAAATGCCCTGACCACAAATTTGACATGGGTAAAGATTGACGATAAAGATGACCCCAATGACGATGATAGTTTTCAACCCACTACGGACGTTTTCAACCTTTCCTCCCTTTATGGTAGAAAATTGAGCGAAAAATGGGCCGTTTCGGGATTGATGGAATATCGCACTACATTGTTGAACAACTTTAATGACCCCGGCTATCTGGATTTGGGTGTAGGGGTCACCTGGACGCCCATTACGAATCTGGTTGTGGTGATCCACCCATTGAACTACAACTTTGTCTTTGCCGAGGACGATACCATTTTCAATTCATCGGCAGGGGCAAAAATCCTAGCGGATTACACAAGGCAAATAGGAGCAATCAGCTTTAAAAGTAATGTATCCATATTTGCAAGTTATGAAGACAGTGACCTTAGCAATTGGACCTGGACAAATGGATTTGCCTATACGTTATGGAAAGCCATTGGGGTTGGTTTCGACTTTGGATTGCGCAGCAATAAACAGGAAGCCTTGAACTACGAAGTAAATACCCTTGGCAATACCACCGCCACTTTTGATACCATTGATAACGAACTCCAAACATTTTGGACCTTGGGACTCAGTTACGCTTTTTAAAAGAGCACCCTTTGAAGCACAGATAAAAAAGCCCTTGGAATTCCAAGGGCTTTTTCGTGAGGTAAGCTCAGTTCGTTTGGTTGATTATTATAGTTGTTTTTAGCGGTTTTTGGGGGTAACCCTAAAATCACGTGCAATGTAAGGTGTACATTTTTAAGTTGAATTTTTTTGATGTAAAACAGCGGAATGTTGTTGTTTGCAAAAAATTGGATTTTCTGACAGAAAAATTAAGGTTTAAGCGTATTCGTCCAGATTTTCCGGATACAAAAAGTTGTTGTAGGGAAATCGGGTAACGTGAATACGGCGCACTTCCTGGTAAACCCGCTTTCTAAAATCGTCCAGATTCTCCTTGTTCAATGCCGAAATGAACAGGGCCCTGTCGCCAATTTTATTGAACCATGTCTTTTGCCATTCCTCCAAAGTAAAATGGGATTTGGTTCGTTCTGTTTCCAGATCGCCCTCTTCAATAACCTCCGGTTCATACTGATCGATTTTGTTAAAGACCATTATGGTCTTTTTATCCGAACTTTCAATTTCATCCAAAATCTTGTGAACCGATGCAATATGCGCTTCAAAATTAGGGTGGGAAATATCCACTACATGCAACAGTAAATCGGCTTCGCGTACCTCATCCAAAGTACTTTTAAAGCTTTCTACCAATTGTGTAGGGAGCTTTCGTATAAAACCTACGGTATCACTCAATAGAAAGGGAAGATTTCCGATAACCACTTTTCGTACCGTGGTATCCAGGGTGGCAAAGAGCTTGTTTTCCGCAAAAACATCGCTTTTGCTTATCACGTTCATCAAAGTGGACTTTCCTACGTTGGTATACCCCACCAGGGCCACACGGACAAGGGCACCACGATTGCCGCGCTGGGTCTCCATCTGACGATCGATCTTGGTCAACTTTTTTTTGAGCAAAGCGATCCTATCCCGCACAATACGTCTATCCGTTTCAATTTCGGTTTCCCCGGGACCCCGCATTCCAATTCCCCCCCGTTGCCTTTCCAAGTGTGTCCAAAGCCCGGTAAGCCTGGGGAGGAGATACTCATATTGCGCCAATTCCACCTGGGTCCTTGCATAACTGGTCTGGGCGCGCTGCGCGAAAATATCCAGAATTAGACTGGTTCGATCCAGGATTTTGCACCGAAGCAGTTTTTCAATATTATTCTGTTGGGCGGGGGTGAGTTCATCATCAAAAATGACGGAACCTATATCATTTTCCTTTACATAGGTCTGTACTTCCTCCATTTTTCCGGTCCCGATATACGTTTTTGGGTTGGGCACTTCCATACGTTGCACAAACCTTTTGCTTACTTCCCCTCCAGCAGTGTAGGTAAGGAATTCCAGTTCGTCCAAATATTCGGTAACCTTTTCCAAACTTTGATTCTTATTGATTACCCCAATAAGTATCCCTTTTTCCAGTGTAATGGCTTTCTTTTCGAGCATAGGTACAAAGCTACATATTGTTTGGCTTTCATTTTTGTATTTTGGTCATTCCAATACGTACATGGCATGTCCCAAAACAGGTATAATGGCAAAAACAAGGAATGTATCATTGCATTCTACAATTTGGAAAACCTTTTTGATACCCATGACGACCCCTATACTTTGGACGACGATTTTACACCAAAGGGATTCAAGAAATGGCGGGATGGACGGTATCGTTCCAAAATCAAAAAATTGGGAAGGGCCATATCGAAAATTGGGGAGGAAGAAGGGTTGCACCCGCCTGTATTGGTCGGTATTGCGGAAGTGGAGAATGACAAAGTGGTCGAAAAACTATTGGGGACCAAATACCTTAGGGACATCCCTTACGATTATGTACATTTTGACTCCCCGGATGAGCGGGGCATCGATACCGGGCTCGTTTTTAACAAGGACCATTTTACGGTAGAGCAGGCAGAGACCTTGCCCTTACTTATTGAAGATGACGAGGGTGATAGGGATTACACCAGGGACATCCTTTATGTTAGAGGGCTATTGAACGGAGAGGGAATCCATGTTTTTGTAAATCACTGGCCCTCAAGAAGAGATGGCGCGGACGAGACCAAATACAAACGTATTGAGGCTGCAAATACCATTCTAAGGAAGCTAACATCGATAAATGATAGGGCAGAAAATCTGAATGTTATGATCATGGGGGATTTTAATGATGACCCAAATTCCGAGAGTATCGAGACGCTGCTGACCTCAGGATATTTCATCAATCCCATGCAAAAACTCCTGTCCCCGCAGACCGGGAGTGCCAATTATAAGGGAAAATGGAGTTTGTTCGATCAAATTATCCTTTCACATAGTTTTCTAAACCATGAGCCAGGAACACATATTTTTCAACAGGCGGCCATCTTTGCACCCCGTTTTCTGAAAGAGTGGAAGGGAAAGTATAAAGGAAACCCATTCCGAACTTTTGTGGGCAAAAAATATATCGGGGGCTATAGCGATCATTTCCCGGTCTATGTCGTGATGCGTTTCAACGACTAGTAAATAAGAAAATTCTTACTCACCACAGGAAAACGGCTTTTCACCACAACTGGTGGGGCCACACTATACCAATCACCGAAATAAATGCGCATTTTATCGGAAGGTTTTGGTTTTTAAATAGATTTGTAGTCTAAATCTTACTCAATCAAATTATGAATAATGGCAGACCTTCCTGGTACAGCGGTCAATATCCGTTTTTTTTAGTACTGTTCTTTTTTCTTCAGTTTGCCATTGCACAAACCATACAAGAGACGGCCGATATTTCTGCGAAGTATGACCAGATTGAACTGGAGACACTTATTGACCATTTTAAAAACGAATGGCAACGTAAAAGTAAAAACCTTACTAACAAGGCCATCCAAGGACAATGGGCGGTGAACTCCAAACAACAGGATGGTACTACGGTTGCCTTAAACGATATTGGTGATGATGGAACGCCATTGTACTATACCACGCACATGGAACCTACAAGCAAGGTGTCCAGGGCGGAGGCGTTGTACTCCGAAGGTATTTTGGATTTGGATCTTTCCGGTAATGGAATGAAGGTGGGGGTTTGGGATTCTGGAACGGCGCGATTGACACACCAGGAATTTGGTACAAGGGTTACGAATAGGGATGGAGGGGATGTAGATGACCATGGTACTTTGGTTACGGGAACGGTGGTATCGGCCGGAATCAAAAAAAATGCGAGGGGAGTGGCTTATGAGGCCGAAGCTTTAGGTCATGATTGGTCCAGGGATAGGATTGAAGTTACTGAGGCGGCCGCCAACGGCCTCTTACTTTCCAATCATTCCTACGGCATAAAAACGGATAGGGTACCGGATTGGTATTTTGGGGCTTACATCAAGGTTTCCCAGGATTGGGACAACATCATGTACAATGCACCGTACTATCTCATGGTCGCTGCTGCCGGCAATGCCCGGAATTCCTTTGATAATGAATCCCCAAATTTTGGAAGGACCCAGGATGGTTTCGACCTGTTACTTGGTTTTACCACATCAAAAAATGGTTTGGTCATTGCGGGGGCAGATGCCCATATCGACGGTAAAGGGCAACTGAAAAAAGCCAATGTTTCCAGCTATAGTAGTTTTGGCCCTACGGACGATGGACGGATTAAACCGGATTTGGCAGGGGACGGAACCCTGGTCCATTCCACTACTGCCGATAGCAATACCAGCTATAGTTCGTTCATGGGAACGTCCATGGCAGCCCCAGGGGTCACGGGATCTCTTTTGCTTCTTCAGGAGTATCACAAAGAGCTTTATGGAAGCTATATGCGGGCCGCTACCTTAAAAGGGCTTGCCCTCCACACTGCCGATGATGTACAGGAGCCTGGTCCGGATTACAAAATGGGCTGGGGTGTCATCAACACAAAAAAAGCAGCGGAAGCATTAAGGAATAAGGACTTTAGCAGTTTGATCTCAGAAGAAACATTGGTCCAGGATAAAACATATTCAATTACCATAAAAGCCAATGGCACCCAAACACTGTCCGCTTCCATTTCATGGACCGATCCGGCAAGTGACACAGTGAACCGGGGCGATTTAAATTCGCGGATAGCGGCCTTAACCCATGATCTGGATATTAGGATTACCCAAGAGGGACGCACTTACTGGCCATGGAAATTGGACCCTGCCAAAGCAGCAAGCCAAGCGGCAAAAGGGGATAATACGGTGGATCCTTTTGAAAGGATAGATATTACCAACCCAAATGGAGAATATACCATAACCATTACCCATAAAGGAAACCTTAAAATGGGAGAACAGGACTTTTCCTTAGTGGTTACCGGGGCGGAATTGACCTCCTGTACATTGGAAGCTCCCGAAGAATTTGTTATAGCGGTCAATGAAGAGGACGGACCATTGTTACAATGGGCTCCCTCCGCTGAAACCCTCTATGAATTGCACTATAGAAAAGAAACGGAAACGGATTGGGAAACCAGCACCAGTTGGGAAAATAGCTTTCCATTGCATGGACTCGAATACGGAGAAAGCTATGTGGCCAAGGTACGTTCCGTTTGCTCACAGAATTTGGTTTCGGAATTTTCGCGGGAAATCGAATTTACCTATGAAGGTGATGCCACGGTTATTGAGGAAAATACCCCCCTATCGGTAACTGGGGACCTATCGATCCAGGTCTATCCAAACCCTGCGGACAATGAATTGCAAATTCGTACAACACTTTCCGGGGATGCCTTTTTTTCAGTGGTTTCAACTGCGGGCATAACACTAAAAACGGGTAAGGTCCAGGGAGCCATAAATGTGGCCGACTTGGCCAGCGGCCTTTACATCGTCACAGTGCAGGATTATAACGGTCTAAAAAGCACCAAATTTTTTAAAAAATAGGGATTCCCAAACAGGCCCTTACACTTTTTTGATTTCGTCTTCAGTCAACAGATCATCCCCTCGTAGTCTTAGAAAAACCTGCGCCGTGGTAACTACATCCAATTCGCAGTAGGTAATGATTCGGTCCAAATCATTTTCTTCATAGTACACATCACGTACCATACTGCCCTCCATATCTTCTTTTGGGGAGGGAATACCAAGAACATGGGCCATAAGCCTTAAGGAGGTAAAATGTTTGTAATCGCCAAATTTCCAGAGCTCCATGGTATCCAAATGCGGTACTTCCCAGGGTTTTTTGCCAAATAAGTCCAATTTATAGGGCAGTCCTATGCCGTGGATCAGCATCCTTCGGGCAATGTAAGGAAAGTCAAACTCCTTGCCATTATGGGCACAGAGCAAGTGCTTCGCCTGATTAAAATGGGAGTTCAACAGTTGTTTGAAGTCTTGGAGCAATTGGGCCTCCTCTCCGTGAAAGGTGGTTACCCTAAATGTCCTTATATCGCCTTTAAAGGCAAAGTAGCCCACTGAAATACAGATGATTTTACCAAACTCTGCCCAAATTCCGGCACGGTCATAGAATTCTTCGGGGGAGAATTCGTCTTTTCTTTGGTATTTTGATTTTTGTTCCCAGAGCAGTTGTTTTTCCTCTGGAAGTGCAGTAAAAGAAGGACGTTCCGGAACGGTTTCGATGTCCAGAAACAATAAATTGTCCAAATTCAAACGCTTTAGCATAGGGGGTAATGTACTAATTTGGAATAGTATACCACAACTTTCCCAATTTAATGGTATCTTTTCCTTCAAACGCTATGAAATTAAAAAAAATAATCCCGCCCTTTTTGGTGCTCCTTGTTGTTGGATGCAATTCCGATGATGGTAATGCACCAATACTAGCTGAGACAACCGTATCGACCGCCAATTTTATTGCCATTGGACAGGATTTGGAAAATGTCTATCAATATACCTTTGATGGAGCGACAAAAGTTGGTGAGCAGGTGAACCTTACCCAAGAATCAAGTATCGCCCGAAACTATATTACACTTCGGGAGGTGGACGATCTGTTATCGTTTTATTTTTTTAGGGGCGGTTCCTTTTCTCTGATCATCAAAGATGTACGAACGGGGGATTTCGTTACCTATTCCGATTTTTTTGCCAACAGCCCGGAACGTTCCGTGGCTTGGGGAACCAACAATGCATCCAATGTGTTCCTGGGCTTTTTTGGACCTTTTGAAACACGCAATCTGGGAATACAGGATGTGGATTTGCAAAATTCCATGGGACAGGATATTACCATAGATGCGGATATAGACTTCGTTTATCAACCGGTACTGTTCAATGACAAAGTCTATTTTGCCTATCAGGACAACCGGGGGGATTACAAGTTCACATTTTACGACACCGATTTTAAGGTAAGGGGACCCATATTGAATTTCAATACGGTTCCCATTAGTTTTTTGATATCGGAATCCGGGAACATTGCCATCATAAAGAACGGTGTTGAAGCTACTTTGGAATTGTATGACCCTAATAGCCTTGGCCTTGTGGATGCGGTTCCACTGATGGTCAACACCGCTTTTGCAGCAGGTCCGGTTGAGGATGCCGTATTTGATGGAGGCGTCCTTTATTATGATTTTCCCTATACGCAACCCGCTAAGTTTTCTTCTGGGCCCGCTTTGTTTGATACGACCACACAAGAAAATGAACTCGTCGATCTATTTGGAATCGTGAACAATGTGGAGCGGGAATTAGGGGAAGGTATTAGGGTTACCACCCAACACTATGATACCACCCAGGACATTTTTTTGTTGGGTTATGGCATGTTGGATGGCAGTACGGCGGGAGGCGTTCTTCAGATTTCCAAAGAAGGGGAATTAGTGGCCAATATTTTGACGGATTTTGTCCCGACCTACTTTGTGAGAAACTAAAATAGGGTCTGTTGTTTACTGGGACTTTCATGTTCCAAGAGCCATTTTTTTCGGTGCAGCCCTCCGGCATAACCAACCAAATCCCCGTTGCTGCCAATAACACGATGGCAGGGAACCACGATCCAGAGTGGATTTTTCCCATTGGCCGCCGCCACGGCCCTAATGGCTTTAACGTCCCCCAATCTTTTGGAAAGCTCCAAATAGGAAACCGTTTTCCCAAAAGGAATGGTGAGAAGTGCTTCCCAGACCCGTTTTTGAAAATCGGTCCCTTGGGGGTTTAGGGTAAGGTCAAATGTCTTACGGATGCCTTCAAAATACTCTTTCAGTTGATGGACAGCATCCTCCAACACTTCAGGAATGATATCCAACGGTCTCTCCATATCGGAAACGGTAATGGAAACCAATCCGTTTTCATCACCGGTTATTTCTGCAAAGCCAAGGGGTGTATGTACGACGACGGATTCCATTAGTCTTCATCTGGAATTTCCTCTGGGATAATCCCCAAGCGTTTGGCACGCGCTTCCCAGTTTTTGCGGGCAAGCACCTGTAAATCCTCCACATTGTCACTTTCGTCCATAATTTCAAGGCCAAGCAAGGTTTCTATCACATCTTCCATGGTGACCAAACCACTAACGGAACCGTATTCATCCACGACCAGGGAGATGTGTTCGTTTTTTTCCACGAATTTCTCCAATAACTGGGGTATGGGTTTGTTTCTGCTTGTCACCAAGATTTCCCTCCGTATGGTAGAAAGGGGGTTTTTACCCTCTTTATTGATAATGGCTTCCAACATTTCGTCTTTTAGGATAAATCCGGTGATGTTATCTGCCCGTTCCGTAAAAACAGGGATTCGGGAAAACCGCAAAGGCCTGTTGGCCTCAAAAAACTCTTGAATGGTAGTTTCTTCCGAAGCACTTTTCATTACCGTCCTTGGGGTCATGATATCTTTGGCCTCAATTTCATCAAAGGTCAGTAGATTACGGATGACCTTGGATTCGGACTCTTCAAAAACACCTTCTTCCTCGGCAATATCCGTCATGGCGGTAAAATCCTCACGGCTCAATACACTGCCATGGGATCCTTTTTTTCCAATAAGTTTGGTGAACAATTGTAATAACCAAAGCAAACCGGTCCACTTCATAATAAACACCATGGCCTTTAGTGCTTTTGCCGTAAAATTGGCCAGTTGCTTCCAATAGGTGGCCCCAATGGTTTTGGGGATGATTTCGGAAGCCACCAAAATTAGGATGGTCATGACCGTGGAAACCACGCCAACCATGACTTCCTCCGTAAATTCAATGCCAAAGATGGAATGAGTGGTACTCCCATAGAGGTCCGTATAGGCAACTTTTGCCTGTACCCCGACCAAAATGGCACCCACCGTATGGGCAATGGTATTGAGCGTTAGGATGGCAATCAGCGGTTTGTCCACATCTTTTTTAAGGTGTTCCAGTTCCAGTGCATAGGCCTTGCCTTCCTGTTTTTTTACATTGATGAAAGTGGGTGTAATGCTCAGGAGCACTGCTTCCAAAATGGAGCACAAAAAAGAAAAGAAAATAGAAATAACGGCATAGAAAATAAGGAGTCCCATAGTGCTTGCTTATGACTAAGATATTAATAATTTGGAAAGCGCAGGGTTTTCAATTCCCCTCAATTTTTGCTTCATAAAAGACTTGGTGCAAGGCTGTTCTAATGTTGAGTTCATATAAGTTTCTATGGGAACGGTAAGGATGAACACGGTTGGAGAGGAATATAAAAACCAATTGGTATTTTGGGTCTACCCAAACAAAGGTCCCAGTGAAACCGGAGTGTCCAAAACTTTCCGGACTGGCCAAGGGAGCCGGGTACGCATCTTTTAGGGCCAACGTATCATTTCCCAAAAAGGGCTTGTCAAAACCAAGACCACGACGGTTTTCGTTCTCTGGGTATTGCACTTTGATGAATTCCCTTACCGTATGGGAAGAAATAAAAATCTTATCGTTCACTTGTCCATAATTTTGATAGAGCAACAACAGTTTGGCCAAGTCCCGGGCATTGCCAAAAAGGCCGGCATTCCCAGAAACCCCACCAAGCAAAGCGGCGTTTTCATCATGGACCCACCCCTGTGTTAGAGTGTGACGAAAGATGGTATCCATTTCGGTGGGAATGATGGGGGCAGCATCGTTTTTTTTCGGGTTAAAACCAAGTGTTTTGGCACCCAGGGGATCATAGAAGTTTTCCTTAAGATAGGATGGGTACCCTTGCCCGGATAACTGTTCAATTAATTTGGGAAAAATCAAAAAGGCCAGTCCGGAATATTGGTACTTCTTGTCCTGGGATACCTTGGAGCGATTTATGGTTCGCCATACCTTCCGTTCAAATCGGTTTTTGACATACAGCTTTTCATAAGCTTGCTTTTGGAACCTTTTGGATGGCGTTTTGCGTATAAACCGTCTTTTTAGTTTTCCCTTTTTTGTCCTGATTTTGTTTAAAAAGACAATGTAGGGGTGCAATCCTGCTTGATGGGCCAGAATTTCACGGAGGGTAAGGTCTTTTTTATCCTTTTGTTTACGCCAAGGTTTCCAGTAGGTGGAGAAAGGGAGGTCCAAATTCAGCTTTCCCTCGTCCACGAGTTGCATCAAAGCCGGTAAGGGGGCCGTGATTTTGGTCACCGAAGCCAGGTCATAACGATCCGACAAGCTGACCGGTTGCAAGCTATCATAAGTATGAAAACCATAGGCCTTATGAAAAACAATCCTTCCCTTTTTTGTGACCAATAGCTGCGCTCCTGGAAAAGCCTGCTCTTTTATACCATGCGTTATGATGGAATCTGCCTTGGTGTGTATAACGATGGAATCCAAACCCATTTCTGAAGGATGGACCTTGGTCAAATGATCTACATTTTGGGAAAAGCAGCTCCAACCAAGGAATGAGGCAAAAAGGAATGCTATATTTTTCAAAATCGGATAGGCAAAGTTAAAGTAGCCGTACGGCATCCTTGGCAAAATAGGAAGCGATGATATTGGCCCCGGCCCTTTTTAAGGCAATCAATTGTTCCAGCATAACCGCATCATGGTCCAACCATCCTTTTTCGGCGGCCGCCTTGAGCATTGCATACTCGCCGGACACCTGATAAACCGCAACGGGGACCTCTACCTCATTGCGTATTTCCCGCACAATATCAAGATAGGCCAATCCAGGTTTGACCATAACGATGTCCGCCCCTTCAGCAACATCCATTTGGGTCTCCTTAATGGCCTCAAACCGATTGGCAGGATCCATCTGATAGGTTTTCTTGTCCTTGGGTACATTTTGCACGGCTACTGGAGCGGAATCCAGGGCATCCCGGAAGGGACCATAGAAAGCACTGGCATATTTTGCGGCATAGCTCATGATTCCGGTATCCGTCAATCCTTCGTTTTCCAAGGCCTCCCTAATGGTGAGTATCCTACCGTCCATCATATCACTCGGCGCAACAAAATCGGCACCGGCCTGCGCATGGGAAATGCTCATTTCCCCCAGTACTTCACTGGTTTCATCGTTCAGGATTTTCCCCTCTGCCACAATACCGTCATGACCAAAGGAGGAATAGGGATCCAGCGCCACGTCCGTCATGACCAGCATTTCCGGGCATGCACTTTTAACCGTTTGTATTGCCCTTTGCATCAATCCATTTGAATTCAATGCTTCGGTTCCCTCATTATCTTTGAGATTGTCGGGGACTTTCACAAACAGCAGCACCGCGCAAAGCCCCATTTGCCATAATTCCCTGACTTCCTTTTCCAGATTGTCCAAACTTAAACGGTAGTAGTTGGGCATGGAAGCAATTTCTTCCTTAATACCCTTCCCTTCCACGACAAAGAGCGGTACCAAAAAATCGTCTGGGGTAATTACGGTTTCACGAACCAATCTTCGTATCGATTCGGAGGTGCGCAATCTTCGGTTTCGAATAAGTGGGTACATGATTAGATTTCTACGTTAAAGGTTATCGGTTACAAGTAATTTTTTGATGGTTTGAATCAAGGCTGACACTATTTTTTCGATTTTGTCAATTCGTTCACTCGCTTGTCCTACTTCAATATGTTTGAGTCCTTTGGTCTGAACGTACTGCCTAAAACTCAGATCTCAATTTCACCAATTAAATAGGGAACTGCCTTCCCTGAAATCTTAACGCGGTCACCCAGATATTCTATCCAAAGTTTTCCTCCGCGCTTTGATAACTGTTGGGCGGTCATTTTTGTCTTTCCCAAAACCTTTGCCCAATATGGGGCCATGGTGGTATGCGCCGATCCGGTCACCGGATCTTCGGGAATACCACATTTTGGAGCGAAAAAGCGTGACACAAAATCCACCTTATCCCCAGGGGCCGAAACAATGACCCCACGACAATCACATTGGTCCAATAGATGAAAATTGGGCATAAGGGCCTCGATTTCCGCTTGCGAATTGTAAATCAGAAGGTAGTCCGTTTTTCCTTTAATGGTTTTTATAGGGCTCCAACCCAACGCCTTTTCTATGGCATCGTTACCGCGGATCATTACATTGTCATCTGAAGGAAAATCCAGGGTAATAAATCCATTGTTGCCCTTATCCACAAAAAGGTCGCCGCTTTTTTGTGAATAAAACCGAATGGTATCCTCACTGTATCCGTAGTAATTAAAAATGGCATAGGCAGCGGCCAGGGTGGCATGGCCACAAAGGGCCACCTCCGTTTCCGGGGTAAACCATCGAATTTCAAAACGGGCATTGTTCTGAACCACAAAGGCAGTTTCCGCCAGGTTGTTTTCCTGGGCAATTTGCTGCATCAAAGCACTATCCAGCCATTTATCCAGAATGCAGACTGCAGCAGGATTGCCCCCAAAAATACGGTCTGTAAAAGCATCAATTTGGTATAGGTTCAATCGCATGGTATAAAGCTACAGCTTTAGGTTGTAAATTGTCGGGTTATTTCCGTCCAAGAGACCAATTTTACCTTGTTTTCAAGCAGTTTTGATCGTGTTTCCCCATCAACAAAACTGTCATAGTCCATTTGCCGCCATTCCGAACCAAAATTTGGATGGTCCACGGTTAGCGCTTTCATTTCGTCATCATCAAATGCGGGATGTATCAATACTACGTTTAGGCCAGGGGTGAGCTGGTCCACGATTTCCAAATAACGTGGCTTTAAATGTCCTTTTTTGAAGTCATCAAAGGTGGCCAAATACACATGATCAATGCAAAAATCCGTATCGTTTAAACACTGGTTGGGCTTAAGGCCCGCCATTTGTATCAATTTTTTGTTGAGGAGTACCGGTAATTGATATTCCCGTCCCAACTTTTTATAGATGGCAAAGAGTTGGGGGGATGCGCCAATACTGTACATATGGGAATCCAAATGACTTGGGCGCAAACCAAAATCAAGGGCACGCTCTATTTGGGCCTTGAGCTCCGTGTATACTTCCGCTGCCTTACCATATTCCTTTAGTTCCTGCCTTGTTTTATGGAAGTGCCCATGACCGTCAACCAAGCTTTGAACCGTGGTCAATGGAGATACCGGACCGAACCTGCAATTGTGCCATTCACAGGTGAGCGTTAAGTGTATTCCATAATCATAGTTGGGGTTGGCTTTGGCGAAAGCCGCAATTTCATCGAAACCCGGACAAGGGACCATAATACTGTAGGAGTTGACCATGCCTTCTTTTAGGCAAGCTATAGTGGCCCGGTTTTGGGAATGTGACAGCCCCGCATCATCCGCATGGATCATTAGTAATTTTTGGTTCATGTCCATTCCTTTGGGTTTTTTAAAACCTCAAGCAATTTGGCTTCCTCACTACCGGTTTCGGGTTGATGGTCATAGCGCCATTGTACATGGGGTGGAAGGCTCATTAAAATACTTTCAATACGGCCATTGGTACGAAGACCGAAAAGCGTTCCCTTATCATGTACTAAATTGAACTCGACATAGCGTCCCCTCCTAATTTCCTGCCAATCACGATGTTGTTGGTCGTATTCCAGGTTTTTACGTTTTAAAACGATAGGTATATAAGCATCTAGAAAGCTGTTTCCCACTTCCGTCACAAAACTGTACCAGGCGTTCATGTCCTTACTTTGATCCGCTTTCAGGTAATCAAAGAACAGTCCGCCCACGCCTCTGGCCTCGTTCCGATGGGTGTTCCAGAAATAATCATCACAGCGCTTTTTGTATTGGGCGTAGAAATCCGTTCCGTGGGTATCGCAGGCTTTTTTGCAGACTGTATGAAAATGCTCGGCATCTTCCTCAAAAAGGTAATAGGGCGTTAAGTCCTGACCACCCCCAAACCACTGATCTACAATTGCACCAACCTTGTCGTACATTTCAAAGTAGCGCCAGTTGGCATGAACGGTTGGGACAAAGGGATTTTTTGGGTGAAGGACCAAACTTAAGCCGCAGGCAAAGAAATCGGCATCCTTTACCCCAAAATAGGCCTGCATACTTTGTGGCAGTGCTCCATGCACGGCCGAAATGTTGACACCCCCTTTTTCAAAAATGTTGCCATTTTCAATGACCCGGGTCCTACCACCACCGCCTTCGGGGCGTTTCCACAGATCTTCTTGAAATTTTGCCTTGCCATCTACCGCCTCCAATTTGGTGGTAATGGCATCCTGCAGCCCTTGTATGTAGCTGTAAAAGTTGTCTTTAATGGTCATCTGTTATGTATACCAATTGATTTTTTAATTGATTTAAATCGGTCTGCTTGTTCATTTTAACGGCTGCTTGGGTCAGTACCAACAAGTGATCCACGAATTCCTGTGGGGACCATCCAAAGTTGGCCTCAAATAGGTTTCGTCCTACTGCATTGTTATGAAAGTCCATCTGCATGGGCATTTCCTCTCCAAAAAAGGCCTCTTCATGCCAATCCGTAATTTTTTTTGCCCATCGGACGGACCTAGCGGGGCCCTTACTGCTTACAAAGCACTTTTTTGCAATCAATATATTCCAAAGTGCGTGTCTAAAAGCATTGGCTTGTCCATTTTGATAATGCTTTTTTCCAAAATGGGCCGTGGCCAATTGCATGCACTGTTTGGTCGCTTTGTAGGTGGGCCAAAGGAAAAAAGGATGGGTGATGCATAGTCCCAGCAATCGCCAGAAGCTGCGCCATTTTACCCGTGATATGGTTTTGAACACATTCATTGGGATTTTAAAAAATCGCTCTTGTTCAATTCATACAATAACATATCGACCAAATCGCCATTGGGCATTTGATGTTCATTTGCCAAAATCCCCATGTACTGGAAATCATGTTTCTCCGCTATTTTGATACTGGGACCGTTGCTTTTGTGGACGATAATCTGAAGCTTTAAAAGCCCGGCAGTAGCAAATGACCATTGGATCAGTTCTTGTACAATTTTGGACATCAGCCCCTTGCCCGAATATTGATATCCCATACAGTAGGCCAACTCCCCCTGGCCTTTTTCCTTATGAAGCGATTTAATATAAACCAACCCAATAATAGTGCGATTGGTATTTTCCTTTGTTACAAACAGGTACTCCTGCTTTTTGTCGAATTGTTTCACCTTTTTGGCAACGAATAACTCGGCCAGCGTAGGGGTTAGGTTTTCTTTTAGGGTTTCTGGGAAATAGGTCTTTAAATAGGCTTCGTTGGAAACTACGAAATCACACAACCGCCAAGCATCCTTTGGTTGGATGGGGGCTATGCTATAGTTCTCAAAGGCAATTTCCATTGGTCGCTACCCTTTGTATTCCTTTACCGCTTCTATGAACGCAGCTGCATTTTCCAATGGGACATTCGGGAGAATACCATGTCCTAGGTTTACAATGTATCGATCCTTACCAAAATCACGGATCATTTGATGGACCCTTTTTTTGATTTCCGAAGGGGGCGAAAGCAATCGCGCAGGATCAAAATTACCTTGGAGTGTGATGTTCCCCCCGGAAAGATACCGGGCATTTTTTGGAGAACAGGTCCAATCCACGCCAAGTGCAGCCGCTCCCGAATTGGCCATATCCCTCAAGGCGAACCAACAGCCCTTTCCAAAAACAATAACGGGTGCGAAGTCCTTTAAAGCATCAACAATTTGTTGGATGTACTGGAAAGAGAACTCATTGTAGTCCTCTGGTGACAACATTCCACCCCACGAATCAAATACTTGAACGGCATTGCATCCTGCTTTTACTTTTTCCTTTAAATAGGCAATAGTGGTATCGGTGATTCGCTGTAATAGGCCATGGGCCGTTTTTGGGTCCGTAAAGCACAATCCCTTGGCCAAATCAAAGCTTTTGCTTCCCTGGCCCTGCACACAGTAACAAAGTATGGTCCAAGGGGAACCGGCAAAACCGATCAACGGAATGGCATCGTCCAGTTTTTCCTTGGTCATGGTTATGGCTTCCATGACGTAGCCCAGGGTATCCTGAATGTCCGGAACGATGACCTTTTCCAAATCTTTTGCGGTCCGGATGGGATTGGGAAGGTAGGGGCCAAAATTAGGCTTCATTTCAACCGCAATGTTCATGGCTTGGGGAATGACCAGGATATCACTGAATAGAATGGCAGCATCCATCCCATACCGCCGAATGGGCTGCACCGTGATTTCTGATGCCAGTTCGGGGGTTTGGCAACGGGTGAAAAAATCATATTTCTCCCGTATGGCCATAAATTCCGGCAGGTAACGCCCGGCCTGGCGCATCATCCAAACGGGAGGACGATTTACGGGCTCTCCCTTTAATGCCCGTAGGAACAAGTCATTTTTGATCATATGTATCTGTTAAATACCGTTGAGTATAGTTTAATATGGTGGAATTTCGTAATCTTTTGATGGTTTGAAGCTATGGTTGTCCTTAACGTACTTCACAACCTGGACAATCACATTTTCTACGGTTGGTTTGTTGGAAATGATGATGTTTTGGGTATGCTTTTGGGCTTCTCCTGCCGTAGTGGAACCAATGCAAAAAACCGTGCTGGTTCCCATGGTGTTTTTTGCCATATAACTTTCTACGGCGCTGGGGCTAAAAAACAGGATGCCGTCAAATTCCTGATCAAAGGATTTTGGATGTAAGGAGGTGCGGTACACGATAAGTTCTTTATACCGAATGTTATTTTCTTTCAATAAATGGGGTAGTTCCTGCCGTCTAAGATTTCCCATACAAAACAAAAAAGAACCCTCTTTATGGTGGCTTCCAATGATTTGCCCCAAATCTTCCGCATTTTTGGCCACCTCCAACACCTGTAGGCCATATTTCTTTAGCAAGGATGCTGATTTTGAACCCACACAAAACACCTTTTTCGTGGCAAAACCACTAGGAGGGCATACGGAAAAAAAATGTTGGATGGCAAAACTACTGGTAAAGATGAGGGAATCAAAAGGTTCCTGGGGAAGTTCAAATTCGATGGGCTGCTTTTTAATGGCGTCCCATTCCACCATACCGACCCCAGCATTGATCAATAGCCCTTTTTGGGCCGGGGTCAATAGTTTAGAGACCAATACTGATTTCATTCTTTATTGCTTTCATTAAAACATCGCCGCCGTTCTCCAATATTTCATAGGCACAACTCTTTCCAAAGTCCTGGACTTTGTTCAATGGGCGTTCCTTTTCAATGGCCACCTGGGTACTACCGTCCAGGGCGTGCAGACAGCCCTTAAAATGGACCTTTTGATCTTTGACCTCCGCCAAAGCACCGATTGGTGCGGTGCATCCCCCTTCCAAAGTGCGCAAAAATTCCCGCTCAATTTGGGTGGTAATGGCACTTTCGCTATGGTTCAACTGTGATGAACTCCCAACGGCCACCTGATTTTTTTCCAAGGCCAGAATTACCATGGCCCCCTGTGCCGGGGCGGGTACCATCCAATCCAATTCAATGGCATCTTTGGGCAATAGTTTAATGCGTTCCAGTCCGGCTTTGGCAAAAATGGCCCCGTTCCAATCATTTTCAATCAATTTGATCAAACGGGTATTTACATTACCGCGTAGGTCAACTACCTTGTGGTTGGGATATTGATACAGCCATTGTGCCTTTCGTCTTAAACTCCCCGTGGCAATGGTTCCACTTCCATCCAGAAAATCGACTCCTTTATGAACCAAAATATCCATGGTCGAAGCCCGTTCCAAAACAGCGGTCTGTACAATGCCCTTCGGTAACTGTGTGGGAACATCCTTCATGGAATGTACCGCAATATCTATTTCTTCCTTAATGAGGGCAACATCCAATGTTTTGGTAAATATCCCGGTGATGCCCAGCTCATAAAGCGGTTTGTCCAGAACCAGATCGCCGGTGGATTTCACGGGGCAGAGTATGGTATCCACCCCCAATCTTTCAAGTTGTTCCTGTACTTTTTGTGCTTGCCATAGCGCAAGTTCGCTATCCCTGGTCCCTATCCGAAGCGGCGCCTTCATTCCGGATTGATTTCAAGTTGAAAAACCTGTTGGATCAACTGCAGGCTTTCCTCAGTGTCCACTTCAGATCTTTTCAAATGATTGGCAAATTGCTTGGTGATTTTTTGGATGATCCGATCGGAAACCAAATCGGCCTGTTCAGAATCAAAATCCTGTACTTTTTTGGCGTGGAAATCCAGTTCTTCCTCCTTTAGGGTTTTCAGCTTCTCTTTTAATGCTTTGATTACCGGGGCAAATTTTCGGGTTTCCAACCATTGGACAAATTCTTTCTTCACTTCATAATTGATGCGTTCCGCGTGGGGGACAAACTTTTTTCGGCGCTCCAGGGTTTCGTCCGTTACCTGGGAGAGTTGGTCCAAATGGACCAAGGTCACATTGTCCAGTTCCATGACGTCATCGGCCACATTTTTTGGAATGGAAAGGTCCAAGATCCATAAGGGCTTCTTGTTGTGTACAATGGCTTTGGAGACCGTTGGCAGTTGACCGCCCGTGGCCACGACAAGGACATCACATTTGCGGATTTCGGTCTGGAGTTCCCCAAAGTCCTTTACGCTGAGCTGGAATTTAGTGCCAAAAGCTTCCGCTTTTTCCTTGGTTCTATTGATGAGGGTAATATGGTTGTTCCCGGTATGTTTGATCAGGTTTTCGCAGGTGTTGCGTCCAATTTTTCCCGTCCCAAAAAGCAAAATGTTCTTGTCCTTTACATTTGGGATTTTATCCAAAATGTATTTGACGGAAGCAAAGGCCACGGAAGTGGCGCCAGAGGATAGTTCAGTCTCGTTCTTGATACGCTTACTGGCCTGTAGCACCGAATTGCAAAGACGTTCCAGAAACGGATTGGTCATTTCGTTCTTTTTGGACCGATAAAAACTCTGTTTGATCTGACTGATGATTTCAAAATCACCTAATATTTGACTGTCCAGACCGGTCCCCACCTTAAAAAGATGGGATATGGCGTCATGGTTCTTGTGGACGTAGGCAACATCCTGGAATTCCTCTACCGTTCCTTCGGTATGGTGGCACAGCAACTTGATCAATTGATAGGGATGTTGGGCAAAACCAAAAAGTTCGGTCCTATTGCACGTGGATATGACCAGCATACCATCTATGCCCTGGGATTTGGCATCGAGGATAAGGGCATCTATTTTTGGGATATCCAAACTGAATTTCCCCCTTAGTGCTGCATCTGCCTTTTTATAGCTAAGGCCTACTGCGTAAAAAGAAGGATGCCTGGATAGATGGTAATTCTTCATTTTGCTCAAACCTGAGCGCAAAATTAAAGGGAAGATATCATTAAAAATAACGCTAGAGGTTCTATTAATATCAAATAGATATATGAAATGGACCTTTTTTGGGTATTTTAGCGAAACCTTTGATTTTATTGGCGGTTTTGAAGGATTTTAATTAATTTAGAGCTGTTCTAAATAAGGCGGGCGAAAAAACAAATTCAAAAACAATGCAGAAAAATATCGCAAACGGTTCTTATGAGCGGATTTTTGTACGGGATGACATCTATGTGCTTAAAATCCAGAACGATACGAATGGATTGCAAGAAATAAAGCATGAAATAGACCGTACCTATATTCAGTTTCATTTTTCCCTAAAGGGGAACGCCAAATTTCTGTTCAATGAAATGGCCTATCATTTGGAAGTGTCCGAAGAAAATTCCCTTTTGCTGTACAATACCCAAAAAGATCTGCCCCTGCATTTGGTGGTGGATCCGGATACCTGGATTGTTTCGGTAATCATGTCCATTCAAAAATTTCACTCCCTGTTTTCGGAAGATGCCGGACATATTCCTTTTTTGAGCGATTCCTTTGGGGAGAAGAAATACTACGCCCAGGAAGTATTGACCCCCGGAATGGCAGTGGTATTGAGCCAACTGGTTTCGTATAACCTTCACCCTTCCATTAAAACCCTGTACTTAAAAGGTAAGATTTACGAGCTTATCTCTTTGTACTTCAACAAAAGTCAGGATGCCGATGTGGAGCAATGCCCTTTTTTGGCCGATGAGGCCAATGTCCGCAAAATAAAACGGGCCAAGGAGATCATTATGGAACGAATGTCCGAACCACCTACCCTGCATGAACTCTCCGAAGAAGTTGGGTTAAGCCTTAAGCGGTTAAAGGAGGGTTTTAAACAAATCTATGGGGATACGGTTTATGGTTACCTCTTGGACCATAAAATGGATTTGGCCCGAAAAATGTTGGAAAGTGGGAAGTTTAATGTGAATGAAGTAGGCCTAAAAGTAGGGTATAGCACTGCGAGTCATTTTATTGCCGCTTTCAAGAAGAAATATGGGACCACACCCAAAAAATATGTAACTTCTGTCATATAAAATCAACCTAACATGAAACAGATTGCCATGCTTTTTCTAGGGAGTTTTCTATCCCTTTCTTTTTTTGTCCAAGGTCAAATGTCCGCCGACCCCACCTTTGCGGATGCGCCTATACCCGAACTGGTGCTGACATTTACAAAGACGGAAGGATATCGTCACCAAAGTATTGAAAAAGGGGTGAAGACACTTCGGGCGATAGGCAGGGAAAATGGATTTATTGTTCTACAGAGTGAAACGTCCAAGGATTTTAATCCCGATCATTTAAAGAACTACAAACTGGTTGTTTTTCTTAATACCACTATGGATATTTTAAATGCGGAAGAACAAAGAGCCTTTGAGGGTTTTATCAGGAACGGCGGTAGCTTTTTGGGAATCCATGCAGCTACCGACACGGAATACGATTGGCCCTGGTACGGGAAATTGGTAGGGGCCTACTTTGATGGTCACCCCAACGACCCCAATGTGAGAAAGGCGACCATTGATGTAGTGGACAAGGAACATCCTGCCACGGCACACCTTCCGGACAGCTGGGCAAGATATGACGAATGGTATAATTTCAAAAACCTGAATCCGGATGTTACGGTAGTGATGCGTTTGGATGAATCCTCATATGAAGGAGGGACCAATGGCGACAACCATCCCATTGCCTGGTATCACGAGTTTGATGGTGGCCGTGCCTTTTATACCGGGGGCGGGCATACGGAGGAATCGTTTGATGAACCTATGTTCCGGCAACATTTATTGGGGGCCATTGAATGGTGTTTGAGGCGAAAATAAATTCCCCCCGACTTTGGATTTTTGTGGACAGGGCCGAATTCCCCAGGTACTAGGCCAATACCTTAAAGTGTAGGTCGGGCCACGATAATACCCGTGTTGCTTTTCACCTTTTTTAGATAGTCCACGAGCGGTTCCTTGGTAATGGTAACCGCTCCGGAAATGGAGGCATGCAGCAGATGGATCCGGTTGTCGGGCATACGAATGGCAAATCCGGTATGCGTAACGTCCAAACCTTTAATGGAGGTGGCCAAGGCAATAATATCCCCATTTTCAAGTTTATCCTCTACACTTGCTATGTCTTCTTGGGGTAAGATGCATAAGGATTCCTTGGCGAGGTCTTTTTCTACCTGCACCATTTTTTCATAGTTGACATCGTCCGCCAAAAAAGGATAGAGTTCGCGATGTGTTCCCATAAAATTGATGGGTTTTTTGACTGCAACACCTCCCAAATCGGAGGTGATTTCCTCTACTAAACCCTTCTCGTTATTGTTTCGAATCCACTCTGTAAAATAATGTAAACGTGAGGGATACCCATCCAGAAAACCATCACGATACCGAATGGTCTTCAAATTTTCAATAAAAGTGCTAAAATCGCTATGCCCTTTTTTTACAAGCCATGAAAATGCAAGGACATTTTCCACAAAAGTGGTACAATCCAATCCGCGTAAATTAATGACCAGGGATTCCGTTTCTCCAATTTCAAGTGTTTTTTCCACATAGGGAGTGCCCAGGAATGTTTTGCCTATGGCCACAATTTGATCATCCCCGGCTTCCAGGTCCAATTGGTCGATTACCTTCATTTTGGAGTGAAAAAGAAGGCTGTCTTCCGGTGTGCAGCTTAATTGCCCTTTGGCAGGCACCAAAACCAAAAGAAATAGTGCCAGAAATAGTGCTTTTCCCATAATATCAAAGTTATCTATTTTAACATAAAAAGTTGTTGTTGCGGCCAAGATGTTAAAGCTATTCAAGTCGTATTTTTGCACTTCAAAAGTTAGTTATGCAAAAAGGAGTATTGTTGGTCAACCTCGGTTCCCCCGATAGCCCGACCCCTAAGGATGTCAAGCCGTATTTGGATGAATTTTTGATGGATGAACGGGTCATTGATGTGAATCCCGTATTGCGCAATATCATCGTTCGGGGCATCATTTTGCAGACCCGTCCCAAGCGTTCCGCAAAAGCCTATTCCAAAATTTGGTGGGAGGAAGGTTCTCCGTTGATCGTCCTGTCCAAAAGATTTCAGGAAAAGGTCCAACAACAAACTGAGCTTCCGGTGGCCCTGGGAATGCGTTATGGCAGTGGGTCCATTAAGGAAGGACTACAGGAACTGCACGATAAGGGGGTGGATGAGGTACTTTTGGTGCCCCTATATCCGCATTATGCCATGTCCTCTTATGAAACCGTGGTGGTGAAAGCGCTGGAAGAACAGCAAAAGCACTTTCCTAACATGGACATCACCACACTTCCGGCTTTTTACAAAAATGCGGATTATATCAAAGTACTTGGCAACAGTATAGCGGAAAGTCTTGAGAACTTTGCGTATGACCATATTTTGTTTTCGTATCATGGAGTCCCCGAGCGCCACATCCGAAAGTCCGATCCCACAAAATTCCATTGTAAAATCGATGGAAAGTGTTGTAAAGTGAATTCGGTGGCACACCATACCTGCTATCGTCACCAATGTTATGATACCACGGATTTGGTCGTCAAACAATTGGGAATAGATCCCGAAAAAACAAGTACTTCCTTTCAATCGCGTTTGGCCGGAGACCCATGGTTAAAGCCTTACACCGATTATGAATTTGAACGCTTGGCCAAAGAGGGAAAAACCCGTTTGGCGGTAATTACCCCAGCTTTTGTTTCCGATTGTTTGGAAACCCTGGAAGAGATTGCTATGGAAGGTGAGGAAGAATTCAAGGAAGCGGGTGGAAAGGAATACATGCATATCCCATGCTTAAACGATCGGGACGATTGGGTGGCTTTGATGGCGGAATGGATCAAGGACTGGGAGACCAGGGCGGTACTTCCGGTGTAATGGACAGCGGGGAACGGAGGGACGAAGCGATCCGTTTGCCGTGAGCTAAAAAGTTTGCTTCGTCGCGCTGGCAATTTATGGCAAAAGTATCATCGGAACAATTGGGCACGGAACCCATAGGAAGCTTGCTTATTAAACAGGCCGTTCCGGCATCGATCGGTATTCTGGTGATGTCCCTAAATGTGCTCATCGATTCCATATTTGTTGGTAACTGGATTGGTTCCATAGCCATTGCAGCCATCAATGTGGTACTGCCCGTATCCTTCTTTATAGGTGCATTGGGGATGGCCATCGGTATTGGGGGTTCCAGTATCATTTCAAGGGCATTGGGAGCAAATAACAGGGAAAAGGCACTGCATACCTTTGGAAATCAAATTGCCCTGACCCTTTTAGTTACCGTTTCCATGGTGGTTTTGGGACTCTACTATGTAGATAGCCTAATTCCAGCCTTTGGTGGAAAAGGGGCCATTTTTGAACCTGCAAAGATTTACTACATCATTGTGCTTTATGGAGTTCCCCTTTTGGCGCTCTGTATGATGGGGAATACCGTTATTCGTGCAGAAGGGAAACCAAAATTTGCCATGATCGCCATGATTATTCCTTCCGTGGGCAACTTGTTTTTGGATTACATTTTCATTTACGTTTTCGATTGGGGCATGCACGGTGCCGCTTGGGCAACCACGGCGGGTTACGTACTCTGTCTTTCCTATATCATTTACTTCTTCCTATCCAAAAATTCCGAACTTAAACTACAGTTCAAACATTTTAAACTGAAGGGTATAATTCTTAGGGAGATCGGCTCTTTGGGGGGTGTTACCCTGGCTCGGCAAGCGGTCACCAGCGTTATTTACCTGCTCATGAACAATATTCTGTTTGGTTTGGGTGGTGAAGCATTGGTAGCGGTATATGCCATCATTGGCAGGATGTTGATGTTTGCGCTATTCCCGGTCTTTGGGGTTACCCAGGGATTTTTGCCCATAGCGGGCTTCAACTATGGGGCATTTAAATATGACCGGGTGAAGGAATCCATTTACACGGCCATTAAATATGCCGCGCTTATGGCTACCTTGGTTTTTATTGTCCTTATGACTTTTCCCGCAGAGATTGCCGACTTGTTTTTGAGCAATCGCACCGATTTGCCCGAAAAGGAGTTATTGACCAATGCCTTTGTCCTGGAACACGCACCCCTGGCCATGCGATTGGTCTTTGCCGCTACGCCCATTATTGCCTTACAATTGATTGGGGCGGCGTATTTTCAGGCAGTGGGCAAGGCCGTTCCGGCGCTATTGCTTACGCTGACCCGACAAGGATTCTTTTTTATACCGCTCATTTTAATTTTACCAACTTTTCTATGGGAATTGGGAGTTTGGCTTTCTTTTCCCATCGCTGATGTTTTGGCTACCATAGTCACAGCGGTGTATCTACGAAAGGAAATCAAGACCAACCTGGTGACCGAACCAGGTCGTTGATCCTCCTATTCCATAGGGAGTTGTGTGGCCGCCTTGCTGATGATCTTCCATTTTCCCGACAGTTTTTTTAAAAGGAAAATATCCACAAAATGTAGGTTTCTGGATGGAATTTTGATTTCGGCCTTGGCGGAAGCGATGGTATTGGCAAAATCTATGGTGAGAATCTTCCCTTCACGTCCATTGAATTCCCCTTTGGTTCGGTTTTCAAAAAGCGCTGCATATTCTTTTGGGCTAAGCACCCAAATTTCCTGGTCTTTCTTGGAAAGGAAGAGGTCGGCATTTTCATAAAATGCGGCCTGGATCATTTCCGGGTCACTATAGGATGAACCCTTGATATAACTTAAAAGGGTTTCTTGAATTTCCTCCATTTCGGACTGTGCGGAACAAATCATTGAAAATGGAATCAGTAAAAGGGGATACAGTTTTTTCATGTCAATGGACTTCTTTTGTGATTGCTTTTGGTTTAATGCGAATAATTTGGCCCTCTTCACTATCGGTAAGGATATAGAGTTTGCCTTCAGGGCTTTGGGCTACTTTTCTGGAACGGACCCGGCTGTCCAAAAAAAGTTCTTCCGCACTTTTTAAGGTATCGCCCTCAATATGAAAACGCCATAAACTCCCCTGGGAAAGGCCGGGAACGAAGAGATTGTTTTTCCATGAGGGAAACTCCTCACCCGTATAAAAATGAAGTCCGGTTGGGGCTACGGTATGGTGCCAGAACCAAGTAGGATTGGTGAAGGTCACGCCTTCCAATTTAGGGGGTTTGTAATCCTGGCTCCGCAATTTTCCGGTGGTCACATTGGGCCAGCCGTAATTGGCCCCTGGCTGCAGTATATTGAGTTCATCCCCCTGAATGGTACCGTGTTCCGTAAACCAAAGTCGGCCCGTTTCCGGTTGTACCGCTATGCCCTGTGTGTTGCGTATCCCCAGGGCATAGATACTGGGGACGGCATTGGGACCTAATTTGGGATTGTCCTGTGGAATACTTCCATCCAGATTGAACCGATGTATCTTCCCCCTTGGGTCGGTTACATCCTGGGCAATGGGCAAGGGTGGCTCGTCATGTTCCCAAAAAAGGCGTTCCCCCACGGTTAGGTACAATTTTTGGTCCGGTCCAATGGTTATTCCACCCCCATAATGGTAATTGATGTAGGTAAAGGGTTCGGCTACCAAGATAGGCTGGATATCCGTCAGGGAATCATTTTCCAATTGCGCCATGACAAACTTTGTGGTTTTACCAACCCCTCTTTTCTTTGCCGCATACGAAAAGTAGATTCTTCCATTGGTGGAAAAGTCCGGATGCAGTAAAACCTCATAGATTCCAGAGTTGTCCCCAATATGGATTGCACCGATACTATCGGTTAGATCGGTGGGAAAACCTTTGATGACCTTTTTGGTTTTGGAGCGGAGGTCAATTTTTAGCAGGTTCCCATTTTTTTCGGTCACTAGGGCTTCCTGCTCGGAAAGAAAGGCGATACTCCAAGGCCTGTTCAGCCCTTCAAACACTACTTCTTTATTGGGTGCCACAGCAGTATTGTGCTGTACGGGCCGCTTTTTTTGATGACAACCCAATAGGGTCAGAAAGCCTAAAAACAAAAGGTATCGCATCGATTGATTTTTACGCAAAGGAGTACAAAAAACCACAATCAAACTTTAAGAATCATGATTCTTAAAACGATTGTTTCAATTGTTGGCCGCTTTTTTTCTAAACTGTGAAGGGGTAAGCCGGGTCTCTGCCTTAAAAGCGAGATTAAAGGAAGTAACATTGTTAAAACCGGAGTCGTAAGCAATGGAAGCAATCTTTTCATTTTTGGAAACCGGGGAGGCCAATAGGGCTTTTGCTTTTTCAATGCGATAGGAGTTGACAAATTCTGAAAAATTCCTTCCGGTAGTTTCGTTGATCAAGCGCGATAAGGTTTTGGGAGTGGTCCCAATGGCCAATGCCACTTGGGATAAGGTGATTTGTTGGTTAAGATAAATGGATTCATCCTGAAAAAGTCCTCTCAGGGATTCCATTAAGGCTGTTGAGACATTTTTGTTCAGGGGCTGCCCTTGATACTTTTCCAGTTGAAAACTGTGTTTTTTGAGGAGCAAAAACGAAAAAATATACACCAGGAAGGTATAGCAGATGGCCCCACCAATATAAAAGGGAATGAACCCGGATACGTTGCCAATATAAAATACCCAGATAATGGCCACCCCGACGACCAAATTCCGATACCAGGACAAAACCGTTTTCTGGGAATGGTCTTTTGAGCGGAAACCAACGATAATTGCAAAAATGAGGTATACCAAAAGATGGGCAAAAACCGCATAATAGATGCCCAGGGAGAGCGTATCGAATCGGTTGGGGATGGCAAAACAGAAAAGACTAAAAAGAATGTACGGTATAAAATGGGGGAAGCTGTTTTTAACCGCTATTTTGGCTTGGAACAGAACGGTCCTTCCATAGAGCCAAAGACTGGGTCCGACCAGCAAAATACCGGCCAGCCCCAAATTGCGCTGCCATGCATCCAAATGGATATATTCATTAAGGATGGATTTCCCAATGCGTATGGTCAATCCCAAAATCAATAGCGCCAGAAATGCATGTGCCTTTTTATTTCCCTTTTTTAAGGTAAAAAGATAGCTGCATAAAAAGAGGGCCTGGGCAATTCCAAGGCAACTTAATACCAGAATAATGGACGAACTATTCATGATTTAAAGATAAAAATAGTACTGTAGCCACACATCAGTTATTTTTGGGTAAACAAACCAATTATGTATCACAAAGCATCCTACCTTTTATTTGCAGTTTTTTTGCTCATGGGCTGTACCAGGGAAATGCCTTCCCCAAATGAAACACTGTTCGTTGGAACCTATACCGACGGCCCAAGCGAAGGAATTTATACCTTACGGTTCAATCCCGATACGGGGCAGTTGGATTCCTTGCAGCTAAAGGCCAAGTTACCCAACCCTTCCTTTTTGGCCATTTCCAAAGCCAATGATCGTCTTTATGCGGTGCAGGAGACCGCTGATTTTGATAGTCTGGGCGGAGGGATTACCGCGTTTTCGATAAAGGATGGCTTATTGGAAGAAATGAACAGCAAAGGTTCCGGAGGGGCGCATCCCTGCCATGTAGCGCTTTCCAAAGATGGACAGTTGGCCGTTTCCAATTATACGGGAGGGAATCTGGCCATTTTTGATTTAAATGATAACGGGAGCTTGGGCGATCGTCAATTGATTGACCATAAGGCTCCGGACACTACAAAAACCGCTCATGTGCACAAGGCCCATTTTAATGAGGACGGACTGTTTGTAGCCGATTTGGGCTTGGATGCAGTAAAACGATACGGTAAGCAACCTCATGGATGGATACCCGCACGGCAAGCTTCGCTTGAATTTCCAGATGGGGCGGGGCCAAGACATTTTACCTTTAGTGCCGATAGGTCTTTTTTGTATGTGATCAATGAACTGAACGCTACGATCACCACCTTTAAAAAGGTGGATAATAACGCCTATACGGCAATTCATACCGTGAATACCTTGGAAGAAGGTTATGAAGGTCCTATGGCCTGTGCGGATATCCATTTGTCTCCCGATGGAAGGTTTTTGTACGGCTCCAATCGTGGGGAAAATACCTTGGTCATTTTTTCGGTAGATCCAAATTCGGGCAAATTGGCCTTGGTAGGTCGGGAGTCCGTTCAGGGGGATTGGCCACGCAATTTTACCTTATCCCCAGATGGGAATTATGTTTTGGTGGCCAATCAAAGAAGCAACAATATCACCGTTTTTAAGCGAAACAGCGAACAAGGTACTTTAGAATATACCAGTCAGTTTGAATTGGGTGCACCGGTTTGTTTGGTGTTTGAATGATTCAACATCCAAACAGATCCTTCGTCACGTTGTTCCCCAGTATGACAAACGCCGCTTTTTGTCATGCGGAGTGAAACGAAGAGTCTTTTGTATTTTTCTGAAATGCACCAAGAAGGATGGCATACGTATTATGAACTCGTCTTGAGTTTGTAAAATTTGCTGCAAAAACATCTTTTGCACCCATATTTTGTCTTTTTCTTGTTCCGTAGCTATGGCTATGCAACGCAAAAAAGCCTTCATCTGGGAACAAAATCTTGTTTTTTCCCTAAACCTCACGAACTCAAGACAAGTTCTATGTCTATATTTTGACCAACCGAAAGAAAACGGTTCTTTATACCGGAATGACGAACAATCTTTCAAAACGTCTCCTTCAGCACCATGATGATATTCTGAACAGAAGAAGGACATTTGTGGCAAAGTATAAATGTCGACATTTACTATACTACGAGAAATTCACTTGGGTGCAAGAGGCCATAGCAAGGGAAAAACAGATTAAGGGATGGTTAAGAATAAAAAAATTGGATTTGATAAAAGCCCAGAATCCAGAAATGGAATTTTTAGAGTACATGTTCCCTTTTGAAGATTCTTCGTTTCACTCAGAATGACATAGTTTTCGTTTGTCATGCTGAGCAAGGCGAAGCATCTCACCACAACTAATTTCTGAAATATTATCCTACTCCGAACACTTTAAGATAGACTCAAAATAATGTTATGCAACATTACTTGACTTTCGCCGAAGTATCCGCAATAACCTTCCAATCGCCATCCATTTTTTTGACGACCAGCATAAAAATACCGTTCGTATTGCCCACACTCCGAGTAAGATGGTATTCGCCCATGACATAATAAATCCCCTCTGCAATTGGTGAAATGGCATTAAAGACAAAATCGAGGGTTCCAAAATGATCCTTGCTGGGATAGCTCTTTTTATAGCGCTCCAAGGTTGCTTGCCATCCTTTGATGACCCCACCACTACCATAAAACGTCAATTCATCGGACTTCCAATACCCTTCCATAAAGGCCTCAATATCGTAATTGTTCCAGGCCTCCTTTTGGGCATTCAACATCTGGGTAATAGCAGCTTTGTCTTGTTCCAACGAGCGTTCTTGACCAAAAACCATCATCGAAAAAAAGAACAATAGGTATAGTGTGTTTTTCATTATCAAAAGGATAGGTGTGCCTTAAAAATAAGGAAAAGGGAAACACATGGGACTACCTGCCCAAAAAAGCAATAAGCGCAATCACCAACAGCACCCCCAGCACAGCGAAGAATATCTTCCAGGCACTATAAGGGCGCGTACCGGAAATACGGCCATTTTCGCCATTCACAAAGAAATTGTATTCCTTTCCGTTAAAGCGATAGGCACTGATGTAAACCGGTAATAAGATGTGTTTGAAGGTTTCTTCGGATAGTTTCACCTTCATGCTGGTAATGCGTTGGGTGTCCCCACCGATATCCTGTCTGCACCATCGTCTGGCAATGTCCTCCGCTTCGTTTTTGGCCGCCAGATGTCCTTGTTTCAGGGGAATGGTATATTTTTCAGTGACAAATCCCCGTAAAAAACTACTATTGAACGGTTGTAAAAGTTTTAAGTTCCAATGGGCTATTTTTGAAGGCACCCGCCCTTTGCGTTGTTTGGAAGCTTCCACCAGGGTATCGTCCACAAAACCTGAAACCCGACCCGATGCCGGATACCAGCGTGTTTTTCGTACCCGTTGTTGGACCACTTTTCCCTGGGAATTCCGCACCCGTCTGGTCTCATAATAATACTCCCCACGTTGCCCGGAATAGGAAGCCTGCAATTGCGCATCAAAAGTCCAATAGGGCAAATAAAGGCCCTTGGTAAATTGGGGGTCCAATGCCGCTTTTTTTAGTTTGTTGGGCGCAAACCAAAGACGTTTCACCCATTGTTGGAAGATTTGGTACGACTTTTTCCGATCGATCTGAAAGGGAAGTACCGCACCGGGCAATATCCATTCCTCCTTAAACTGATCTTCCAGCACCAAGGGCATACTACAGTAGACACAGTGGAGCGATTTGTAGTTTTCCTCAATATGTTGCGTTGCACCACAGTTTTTACAGTGTAGCATGGATACTTCCTCACTGTGCTTTTGGCTCCCCATTTCCTGGAGATAGGGATAAAGTTCCAATTCCTTAAAACCATTTTCATCAATGGAAATGGTTTCCTGATGCCCACAGTATTCACAGCTCACGTTCTTGGTGCCGGGCTGGTACTTTAGCTCTGCCCCACAGTTGATACAGGGCTTTTTGAGTTCGGTTTGTTGGGTCTTTTGTTCCACGAATGTTTAGTAATCTTAGACTTTTTGGGCAGTATGGAAAACAAATCCGTTTAGAATTTCCGAAGCCTTGGAGGAAATTTAAGATTTGGTTTTTGATTTAAAGCAAAGCTTTGAAATACCTCTCCAAAAAGTGTTCTTTCTTTGGACAGGCAAAGAAATGAACAGTAAATGCTTTTATATTTTTCTTTTTTGCATCGACCAAAAAAGAAACAAAAAAGTCTAGGCTGATTTTTTAGCGCTTGAAATCCAGGAAGTTTTCAAAGCCACATCGCCCAGACCGTTTCCGACAAGTCGGAATACTCTTTGGAAGATTTCCCATCTCCGCCTTTTGAAAACTTAGGATTTACTACGTATTAAAAATAGGCCAAGGGCATTTGAATTATGTTCCTGGCAAAGGCGGTGGCGTATTGCCCCCCAAAAATGATTTTAGTTCCTCAACATCCTGTAAGGGGGCCCAATTGGCCATTCCCTGTTTCCAGACCAAACTTTCCCGATTAATGGTACGGTTGGCAAACAAGGCCTTTAACTGGTCCAAGCTTACGGGCCCTTGTTGGGCTCCGTTCACCGCATAGAAATACTGCACTTGCACAGGCATTGGTGGGGGAACGGGTGTACCCCCGGCCTGGGGAAAAGCCTGCTGACCACCCATTTGGCCTCCACCCATCATGGAACCCATTTGTTGGGCGAGCACAAAGCCCATACCCATACCCATACCGGCCCCTGCGGTACCGCCTTCGTTTTTGGCGGCGGCCTCCATGGCTTTTGCCGCTTTGAACTGCGCCAGCTTTTGCATGTCCAGTTTGTCCAAACGACTGTACTCAAAAATCTCCTTTTTCAAGTCCTCGGGCATGGAAACGTTTTCGATATAGAATTTCTCCAGGGAAATCCCTACCGATTCAAATTCCGGGGCCATTACCTCACGACAGGTATCCGAAAGCTCCGTAGTATTGGCCGCATACAGTTCAATGGGAAGATTGGCTTCCCCGACTGTATCGGTAAAACGGGTGGCGATCAAACTTTTTAAGTGTTCGTTGATTTCAAAATTGGTAAAGTTGCTATCCGTTCCAACAATGTCAATAATGAACTTGCCCGCATCCGAAATCTTAAAGGCGTAGGTGCCAAAAGCCCGAATTTCCACCAAACCAAATCGTTCATCACTCAGGGTTACGGGATTTTTGGTCCCCCATTTCTCATCGGTGAACAAATGGGTATTTACAAAATAGACCTCTGCTTTAAAAGGCGAATTGAAACCGTATTTCCAACCCTTTAGAGTGGTTAGAATGGGAAGGTTTTGTGTGGTGAGGTCATAGGTGCCGGGGGTGAATACATCGGCCAATTGCCCTTCGTTGACAAAAACGGCGGTCTGCCCTTCCCGAACAATGAGTTTGGCCCCGTTCTTTATTTCGTTCTGATAGCGTTCAAAACGGTGCGCAATGGTATCATCCGTATAGTCCAGCCATTCGACAATATCGATAAACTCATTGCTGAGTTTTTCCTTGATTTTTCCAAAAATATCCATATGAGTAGTGTTTATATTGATTTTTAAAGCTACTAAAAAAGCGTAGAGCCTGCTTTAGGTTAGTGTGAAATTCTTGGGTTTTGTTACATTGTTCCTATTCACTAATTTTCTCATCATGAAAAGTAATATATCATTCGTTTTGGGCATTGCAATAGCATTGTTGATTTCTTGCAATGGCCCTGAAAAAGGAAAATTGGAAACGGAACCCATAGCCAAACAGGAAATCACAATAGGAAAAATAGAGCTGACCTTGGAACAGGCAAATGTATTGGCGACTTTGCCTTTGGAATGTGTTGAAAAAGAATATCCCAACAAGTTGGGCCATGTTTTGGGAAGTGGCGATGATCTGGGCGAACCCAAAGAATTGCACCCTGCTTTTTACGGTTGTTTTGACTGGCATTCCGCGGTTCATGGACATTGGTCCATGGTGAAGTTACTGAAAATGTATCCGCAATTGGATGAATCCAATCGCATTAAAGGAATTTTAAGGGCTAACCTTTCCAAAGAAAACATTGCGCAAGAAGTCGCTTATTTTGATGGTAAGCACAACGAAAATTATGAACGCACCTATGGCTGGGGTTGGCTGCTGAAACTGGCCGAGGAGATCCATACTTGGGACGATTCGTTGGCAAAGGAGTTGGAGGAAAACCTAAAACCCCTATCAGAATTGATAACTAAAAAATTGGTTGATTATCTACCCAAATTGCAATATCCTGTTCGGGTGGGTACCCATACCAATACGGCCTTTGGATTATCCTTTGCCTGGGATTATGCCCAAACCTTGAATAATGACGCTTTGTTGAATGCCATTAAGACCAGGGCGACCTATTTCTATAAAAATGATACCGGATGCCCCTTGACTTGGGAACCCAGTGGAGCCGATTTTCTTTCACCCTGTTTTGAGGAAATTGATTTAATGCGAAGAATTATGTCAAAGGAGGAATTTCTGGTTTGGATGGACCAATTCCTTCCTCAACTTAAGGAAGCCGATTTTAAAATTGATGTTGCCCTGGTTGGCGACCGGGAAGATGGGCAATTGGTACACTTGGACGGCTTGAATTTTAGTCGTGCTTGGGTGCTTTTTGGCCTCGCCAAACAATATCCCGCGGAATACGGACATGTATTGCCCTTGGCCCATGAGCATGTGGGATATTCCTTTCCCAATTTAATGGGTGATAGCTATGAGGGGGGACATTGGCTGGGGTCTTTTGCCATTTATGCCTTAGGGGAGCAGTAGCGTTAGCGTTTCCCTGCTTTCCTAAGCATTTCCAATACCTTTTCCTTAGGGAGGGCCGAAATCCTTCGTCCTTTATGGCCCCTCATGGAATTCGCTGCGAAAAGGGAATTGAGAATGGCTTCCTCCGTAGCTTCAATAACGGCCAAAAATAAAGGGGTCATGGCTTCATTCCGTAAACTGGGGACGGTCTGGATAGGTTCTTCATTCCGATAGGGGATACGACATTCCTTGGCCGTGGAAACGGCAATCACATAGTCCCCACTGCCGTTACTGGCAATTCCACCGGTTTTGGCAAGCCCCAGCATGGCCCGTTTGGCGAGCCGTTCCAAATTACGGGCATCCAATGGGGCATCGGTCAGGACCACCATCATACAGGAACCGTCCGGGCTGTAGGTAAAGCTATCGGAATATCGATTCAATTGCTTGCCCACATCAACCCCTGCAATCTCCAGGACACCTCCAAAATTGCTCTGGACCAAAACCCCAACAGTGTAGCCTCCCGATTTTTGTGGCAGCACACGCGAGGAGGTCCCTATACCCCCTTTGTATCCAAAACATATAGTTCCCGTTCCTGCACCTACATTGCCTTCCATCACAGGACCATTTTTGGCTGCCCCTATGGCTTTAAGCACGTGTTCCTCCGTTATGTGGCGCCCACGGATATCATTGAGGTATCCATCATTGGTTTCACCAACCACTGCATTTACCGAACGGACACTTTCATTGCCCTTTTGCCCTAAGGTATGGCTGATAAGTGCATTGACTGCGGTTGGCACACTTAAGGTATTGGTCAGGACGATAGGGGTTTCCAAATTTCCCAATTCCCGGACCTGGGTATAGCCAGCCAGTTTCCCAAACCCATTGCCAATATGGATGGCAGCGGGAACCTTTTCCTGAAACAGATTTCCATCATGTGGCAATATGGCCGTGACCCCAGTTCTAATGGAGTCCCCTTCCACCAAGGTAAAATGCCCTACCTGGACCCCGGGAACATCGGTTATGGCGTTACCTTCCCCGGTTCGTAAAACGCCGATGTCCACTCCATGATCGCGGAGGCTTTCCTGTGAAAACAGAGGAAGTGAAATCATTAAAAACAAAAAAATACAGGCAAATTGTTTCATACCGCTATAAAAATTGAATCACCAAAAAACCAAAATACGTACCCAGGGCGTTACCAAGGGTGCCCACCAGTATTGCGGGGAGCATCAATTCCTTCCGCCCAAAGGTTTCTGCAAGGGCCAGGGCCGTGGGTCCACCGCCAATATTGGCCTGACTCGCAATGGCAATCATACTCCAATCCCGATACAACAGTCCCCCCAATAGAATGGTCGTAATTCCATGGATAAGGACCACGGTAGCAGTGAATAGGAAGAGTGTAAGACCCAAAGTCTTGAGTTCCAAAACGGCATTGATTTCACAATACGCACCGATTACGGCCAAAAAAAGATATACGGAATACAGTCCCAAGGTATGGGCACCATTGAGTTTTGAGACAAAAGGGGTTTGGGCCAAAATAACCCCCAGGGTCGTTAGGGTAAGGATACTGGGCAGTTCGGGAAGGATTTTGGATAGTGCTTCTGAGATAAAAAACGCAGCCAATCCCAAAAAAAGAAGCCACATCAGGGAATTTAAATCCATACCATTGTCTTTTTGCCCATGTTCCTCGGTGTTCTTTGGAGCAGTTCCTTTTTTATCTTTCCAGAACTTCTTTAGTATTCGGGGCATGGCCAGGGTAACTACGATCCAGACGGTAGTGACCACATTATCCACAGCTATGGTGCCCGCATAAAGGGCCCCCTGTTTTTGAAAATCATATTCCAGGGCGATGGCATTGAAATTGACACTGCCTCCAGTGTACGTGCCCGTTAACATTCCGGCGATTATGGGTCCATTTTCACCCAATACCCCTTCTGGCGAAATAAGGTGCCAAGCCACTAGAATCCCGACTACCGTGGCCAATGAACCCAAAACGAATAAACCTATCATAGGAAGCCCTGCTTTTTTGATGGCCTTGAGATTCACGCCCAACATCAAGTAAAAAATGGAGAGGGGTGCCACGTAGGTAAAGATGCCCTCATAGAGAAAAATAGTGTTGGACGCACTGGGGATAAGTCCCATATTGGCAATGATGGCCGTAAAAACAATGGCTAACAAAGCTGCTCCGAGAGGCCTTCCAAAGGATGTCCTTTCCACATAAACGGCTAACATCACCATTAAGGCGAGCATAGAAAGCACGTAAATGGGATTCTCCAAAAATGCCATTGGCTTAAAGATACTGGATTTTTAAAGTGACAGAAACCAGTTATGGTCCCCTTTTGCGTAAATCCGTTTGATTCAACAGGAATTGCCCTAATCCCAAAGGTCTTCCCTGTCTTCCTTGGAGCGCTTACCAATGCCCGGTCCCAGGTTCTCCCTTAAAGGGCCCCACCACATCTTTGGTAATCCAGCCAGCATAAAATCCTCCTGGTTGTGGGGTTACCGGTTCGTCATCCAAAAAACAGTCCAAATGTTGTGGATAGAAGGCCAGATAATCGGTCAGGGGTTCAAAGGGGGGAAACGGCTTGGAATAGGACCATGCCACAGCGCGACTGGGCAGTTCCTTTAAGGCCCAATACGTGGAGGTACCCTTCCATTCGCAGACGGATTTTTTCCCTTCCATTTGCGTTAACAATTCAAGGTTGACCTCTTCCGGAGGCACGTAATAGGTAGGTGGACTGGCGGTTTCCAATACGGCCAAAGCATTATGGGAAAGTGCCAAAAGGGTTCCTTGATGATGAACCTCCAATTTTTTGGAAACGGGTTTTAGGGCAGGGGGACGGGGAAAGTCCCAAACGGAAACCTGCCCGTCTTTGGGAACCTGGGCAAAATCAGGTCGTTGTTGCCCGTTAAATGTCCATTTGTCCCTGGCTTTTAAAAGCCAATCGGGAATGCCTTTTTGTTTCATTTTACCTTACCTTGTTTTAAGTGTTGTACGGATACCGATAAAGGTAAGCTGTAATCACCGTAACTTTGTGAAAAACGAATACGCTTTGGAAAAAAACGTCCTTGGAACCGAATTGCAATCTTGTTGCTTTGCGCCCAAAACAGGATACTATCGCGACGGTTTTTGTAAAACCGGCACCGATGATGTGGGCACCCATGTGGTCTGTGCCATCATGACCGAAGAATTTTTGAAATTCACCAAAAGTCGGGGCAATGACCTAAGCACGCCCATTCCATATTACCAATTTCCCGGATTACAAGTCGGGGATAAATGGTGCCTTTGTGTTTCCCGCTGGAAGGAAGCCTATATGGAGGATTTGGCCCCTCCCGTGATTCTGGAGGCCACCCATGAGAAGGCACTCCAGCATGTAAGTTTTGGGATGTTACTGGAACACAAACATGTGGTGCTGTAATGAATGATGCGGTAAGCGACAAACCCACCAATGAAACCACGATTTCCATTCCTTAGAAAGATAGGCTGGAGCGATTGGGCCTTTGGGCTTTTTGTCGTACTACTTATCATTCCCCAAACCAGAAAACCGATTCAGGTGGGAATCAACCGTTTAAAAGTCGCCATTTGGTCCCCTGGGGTGCATACCACCAAGGAGGCGGATTCGGTTGCTGCCTTTACTTATTCCCTTCGGGATTTGGAAGGTAAGGAAGCGACGCGACGTATTGGGGACGGACGTATTACCTTTTTGAGCTTTTGGGCGACCTGGTGCGCTCCCTGCATTGCCGAATTGCCCAGTATTGAAGCTTTGTACCAGGACTATGGGGATGCGGTGGATTTTGTCCTGGTCACTTATGAAAATCCGGAAGTGGTGCAACGGTTTCTATCGAAAAAAGGAATTCAACTTCCTGTTTTCCATCCACTTACTGAAGTTCCCGAGGTGTTGCAATCCAGTAGCCTCCCGACGAATTATATCATTGATGCCGAAGGGAATATCCTGATCAAGGAAAAAGGGGCCGCCAATTGGAACAGTAAAAAGGTTCGGGGGTTGTTGGATGGTTTGATAAAGCAACCGTAGATTACTCAGAGCGAGAGTTTAGGGTGGGGTTCAAATTTTCTATGTCATTTCGAAATGAGGAGTGTAACGACGATTGAGAAATCCCGTCAATGGGGTTTAAATTTCTCCCGTTGGTCGAAATGACGATTGGGTAGTTGAGGTGAAACGTTCTCGAAGTGGATTCAAGGTGACCCTTTCTTTTCATTCCGCACGGATGCTGAGCAAAGTCGAAGCATTAGATGTGGAATCCATCCTATTTCTTTAGCGAGTCCATCCCTGCCTTCCGTCAGCCAAAGTAAAAACCCCTCGATTTCCATCGAAGCTGAGAAATCGGCCGTGTGCTTACGGATAGTTGCATAAAAAGGGGCTCCTCCCCTTGGTCAAGGGGAGGTGGATAGTGCAGCGCACTGGACGGAGGAGATTGCGAAACCCATCCACGTTTGGGCTTCAAAATTCTTGAAATAAGAGGTCACTGAGTTGGGTGCTGAGGCACTCGAAGCACACGAAGTGACCAAGTTCAAAGGTGACTTTGAGAACCTCCGTAGCCAACGGATTCTTTCATTGAACAAGGGCACTGTTCCAAAAAGGGGAACCTAATTGGGGTCAACACGGTAGGTTATTCGCCTATTCGTAATGATGGAAGCCGTTACATCAATAGTTACGGTACCCATATCACAAAGTACACTGGAATCCACAAATTCCATACTACAGAGGGAAGGCAGCGAAGAACCGCTTCCATCCATAAACTGTCCAATGGTGACATCCGTTGCCGAAGTACCATCCAAGGGCGAGTTGGGCGGGGCGACCGCAAAGGTATTGGTCGTTCCATTGGCCGTATAGGTGATGCTACCCGTGGTTTCGTTATACGCTATGGAATAAAGATTGTTTCCACTTACAAAATTGCCCAGGCTTTGGGTAAAACTCTGTTGCAGTCCCGTTGTCCCATTGATTACGGTAATCTGAACCCCAAGGGTATTTCCCCCAATATGGTAAATCCTAAAATCTCCAGCGGTGACGATATCGGCGGTACTTTCCTGATCTTGGTATTCAAAGGAGATTTCAAAACTGCTAAAATCGAAAATTCCGCTTGAATTGGGTACCACAATATCGAAACCTGTGGATCCCCCCGATCCACTGGGAAAATGGATTCCGCATCCGGTTTGCGCGGCATTCGCATTTACGGAAGTGGCATTGGGGCCAATGGTGGCATCGGTTATGGTGGATGTATTAAAATCGAAGCGGGAGACTACTGTAGAAGGCGTGCCATCATCACAGACCCGATAGGAAAAACTGTCCGTGCCAACAAATCCATTGTTGGGGGTATACGTAAAACTACCATCGGTATTCAGGACCACAGCACCATTACTTGGATTGGTCTCTGGAGTGGTTTGTACACTTAGAGTGGAGTTTCCATTAGCGTCGCTATCATTGGACAAAAGTCCGTTTGCACCATCTCGGGTCAGGCTAAAATCAAATCCTACGGAATAGCTATCATCTACAGCCACTGGGGCTACATTCTGTGCCAGTACCACAGGTGCGGTAAAAAGAACGAATAGCAGTAGTCCTATGGCGGTTTTACGCGTTAGCATAACCGTAAAACTAGGATTTAGGACCGCGGAAACGAATTATTTGTTGTAAGTGGGGGTTTAACAGGGGTAAATACTTCATAATGGGGTGGAAAGAGGATGGTAAAAATCACTTCGAGAGTTTCAGTTCCCCTTACTTGTCATTTCGAAATGAGGAGTGCAACGACGATTGAGAAATCTGCTTTAGATTTCTCCCGTTGGTCGAAATGACGATTGGGTAGTTGAGGTGATACGTTGCGGGCATTGAAACGTTCCCGAAGTGGATCTGGGTGACCTTTTCCTGTCATTCCGCACTTGATGCGGAATCCCACCCTATTTCCAGTGTGAGTAGATTTTTGCTTTTCCTCACCCAAAGTGAAAACCTCCTTGATTTCCATCGAAGCTGAGAAATCGGCCGAATGCTTGCGGATAGTTGAATTAAAAGGGCTCCTCCCCTTGGTTAAGGGGAGGTGGATAGTGCAGCGCACTAGACGGAGGGGATTGCGAAACCCATCCACGTTTGGGCTTCAAAATTCTTGGAGTAAGAGGTCACTGAGTTGGGTGCTGAGGTTCTCTAAGCCACCGCTTGTAAAGGTCATTTCGAGAGCCTCAATGACTTAGTCGCTTCCAACAACCGCTACCGCCTCAATCTCCACACCCCATTCCGGAAGGCCCAAGGCCTGTACGCCTACCAAGGTGCTGGCGGGCATATCTTTATCCCCAAGGAGTTCTTTTCTAACGGTTCGAAAGGTATCCAAATAGGCAGGCTGGTAATCCACAATATAGGTGTTGTATTTGACCACATCATCAAAGGTGGCCTCTGAGTTTTCAAGTGTTCTAAAGAGTTTGCTTAACGCATCCCGGAATTGCGCTTCAAAGCTCTCCCCACTACCGACTTGTCCGGAGATATAAATGGTTTTGACGCCATTGGCTTCTACGGCTACGGCTTGGGAATAGCCTTGGGCAGGGTCGATATAGGTTTTGGAGAATCCCGTTTGCTGGGGAGCGGGTTCAGGCGTTTTGGGTTGGCAGGAAATTATAAAAGTTAGCAATACAATAGCAATCGAAAATAGTTTCACTATAAAGAAATTTATATATCAATTTTGTTCTATGAGTGTATACTTTAATTCTGTTAGGATTGAATTCTTATTATACTTAAACAATTATATCAATTTAAGGGTAACTTATTATGCTCAACAATAATCAGTTCTACTTTGGTCATTAATCGTTTTGATTTGTATTTGAAGAGAATAAAAAGGCATTATCTATTTTTCATTTCTATCCTGTCCTCCATAGTTTGGCAAAGCAATTGATAAAGTTTGGGAATAAACCCTATGTCGTATCCGAATTCCCTAAATATTACTTCATCAAAACTCTTTCTATCACGCTGGGCAAATTCTTGGTCATAATCTAGTTGATTTCTTTCTGAAAGTGGATTAAATGCCTCAATTATTCTCATCCTTGATTGATTGTCTATGAGACTAGGATTTAGTATTTTCATTTTTGTTTTAAAAAAATTTGCATTTAAATCCAATGCTCCAAGACTGCGAGATACTCCATTAAGTTCTACAACTAAAAGACTTAGAATTGAATTGAACAATGCAGCAAAAATCTTCACATCATTTTCAGGAACTCGAATAGCTGTAAATCGTTGGTTTAAATTAATAAAGCTTTCTGAAAACCCAAAGAATAATCTCTTGTTTGGGTTGATTGAAATAAAAATATTTGCTGGCTCTTCAGGTGATAACGAATACCAAAGCTCCCGTCCATCAATCCTAACAAATTTTTCAGGAAGGGGAATACCTTGTTGGTTTGTCATTTGACCTCCTACTCTTAGCCACCTGTGAGTTCCTGGAAAGTTATCACTGATTTCTTGTTCTGATTTATCGCAAACAAAAAGCTTATAGTCATCTGTCAAATTATGTTTTATTGATGCTACATCACGATTTGATTTAAGGATTGGAAGCAATACATCACTTTCTATTCGATATCTATTTATTGTTTCTTGTTTTAAAATATGAAAGTTATCAAAGCAGGTCTTTGTTCCCCTGCCACTGTCTATTAGGTCAGGATAAGGAATTATTAAGGTATCTTGAAATTGCTGTAGTGGGTCTTCCGCAGTAAAATTAATATTCCAATTTTCTTGTGAATCAATTTGGTTTAACAAGTGTTGTTTTGTAATAATGGAAACCGTTGCAGTTCCATCTGTCTTGTGATATGCATTTTCAAACTGTGAATCAGCTAACCAACTATCATTGCCTTCCAAATCACAATTATCAATTTCCGAATAAAAATTCCTGAAATAATCGATTATTTCCTCAATGCTCATATTTTCGGTCAATCCCTCTAACTTAGAGTTTATTGTAATGAATTTGGTTGGCGAATCAGATGAACCTTTTTGAATAGTAGTAAATATTGTGCTTACCTTAGAATCTTTAAACCAATGCTCCGCATTACTTCTCACAACATATTTTATACTGAAATTGTCTAGCAGAAAACTCTTGAACTGTATTCCATATTCTTTGCCAAGCCAAGCATTTGAACTAATTGCCGAAAGAAACCCTCCATCTTTTAAAAACTTCAAAGAATGATAAAAACAATAAACAAAGTAATCTGACCTTTCATTTAGTTCAAATTTGTTGTTTTTCAAAAGAGAGGGTTGAGTAATCTCAAATTCATCTTCAAATTGGGCACTTAACAAATCATTCTGAATATCCTCTTGTTGAATAAACGGAAAGTTACTAATTATGGCATCAAAATAGGGCATTCCTTCATCAATCAGGGTAGTTCCATCTTGAGGGTCGGGAAACGATAAGACACTTTCTGGTCTGAGGTCTAAATAATTTTGCCTTGTTACCCTAGGGAAATTGTTTGAGTTCTTAACATCTTGTTTATATAGATTGATAACAGAAAGTATTGCTGGGAAATGAGAAATGTCATTACCCCAGATTTGGGATAGTAGAGTTTGATGGTCAGTTTCTCCAAGATTAAACTTTATTTTATAAAAAGTATCTAGAAAAGAACCAGTTCCAGAAGTCGGGTCGTAAACAATTTGTTCTCTGGTTCTTAATGCTGACAATGAAACCAAATATGTAAGTATTATTGGCGTGAAATACTGTCCAAATTTTTGGCGTTCGGATTGGGGAACTAAATTTTCTAATATAGTACCAATAACTTCTGAAGGCAATATTCTAAAATCATATGACCTTAGTAATTCTATTAAGTTTTTTAAGATATTCTCTACTGCATTACTGAAAGGCAAGTTATCTGTGAAATCTGTATCGAAAACTGCTTGAAAATCAATTTCTCGAACCTTTTCAAACAATGCTCTTAGTTGTTCCTTTAGTGGTGTAGCATGATTAATTTCTAACGGTGGAATATATTGTGGCAAGTTTTTACTGAGTGTCTGATAAAAAAGTATTTTACCTATTACTTTGTAAAAAAAGAACTTTGCTAAAACTTGTGTTTCTACTACGTTTTCTCTCCTTCTTGAAGAAGTTCTTAATATGTTAAGTGTAGCTTTTTCTAATATTTTCCATTTTGCATATTCGGCTTGAAAAGCCAAATCCGAATTTACTTTGTTTTCAATGATTTCTTGAAATAAGGGTATTAAGTAATCTGCCGAATTTTTAATACCTAAAACAATATCAGAAGAAATATTGATTGCTTCTTTAATCACTCCTTCTCTGTACAAACTAGCTAAGTCGCTCAATAAGGCATTTAAAGTTGATTTTAGTTCGGCCTCGTGTTTTAGATAGGAAACTCTATTGTCTAAATCAGAACGTTTTGTGATATTTTTGGAAGGATTATATCTTTTGACTTCATATAGATATTCTAATTCATAAGTGTGATCAGCTATTCCCCATATTATCGCCTGATTCGCATTCCAAGTTACGAATGAGTCGGATTTTAAGAATTTTGCTTTTTCAAGAGCATTTATTAACATTTCCTCATCATCTGGTGAAGTGTCCGGAAATTTTAATTCCCAACCGTTAAAAACAATACCAGCTGTTTTGTCTATGAAAACCAAAACATCGGGAAATCTAGTCTTTCCATGTGCAACTTTTATACCTTCATCATTGGTTGCTTCTTGAAAAATTGTAGAACCATTATTGATGGATTCTTTAATCCAACTAATTACATGTCCCGCCCAAGACCTTTCGTTTAGCTTCATAATTTAATGTGTGGTATTTAAGTATTGGTTCATTGAAAAGGCGTAAAGTCGTTTTTTTAACTTCTTTTTTCTTAAGTGTTGCAGTTATTCTATCTGTACATATTTTGATATAATCTACTTCTTTAACTTTATGAAGTAAGACATCCTCATTCTTTTCAATTCCTATAAAATTTCTATTCTCAAGAATAGCGGAAAGAAGAAAACTACCGCTACCACATGCATTATCCAAAACTATATCTCCTGGTTTTGTAAAGGTCTTGATTAGATAACGCCCAAGTTCAACAGGTTTTTGAGTTGGGTGATATACTTCCCCTTCTGATTCTGCTGTTTTTATATAAACATAATCGTCAGTAGCTTTTTCCTCGAGGGCAATAATATCAGTTGGATATCGTTTTCCGTTACTTTTCACGTGATTAGATTTAAAATCACCATAACTACCTGTTAATTGGTCTTTTCTGTAACCCTTGTCATATGCTTCTCCTTCTGACATTTGAGGGTTATAGATGGGTTGTTTTTTATAGAAAATACAAATGTCTTCGTGTTTTCTCAAAGGTTGCTTCTTGGCATTTAAGAAATTGGTTGCTTTGGATTTTATCCATACAATTTTGTACTTAAAATGCTTTTCATTGCTAAGAATTAGTTTTGCCGTAAAAATCCCTTGGGAAGTCAGTACTATAGCCCCATTATCTTTTATAATCCTATAATATTCTTTCCAAAGCTTATCTAAATCAATTACAGAATCCCATTTGTTCTGGGTTGTGCCATATGGCAAATCACAAAGAATCATATCGATACTCTTGTCTGGAATTCCTTTCATTTCCACGAGGCAATCACCTTGTATAACTTTGTTGAGATATTTATTCAAGCTTTTTGACATCTTTGTTTTAAAGTTTTAGACTTTCCTGTTTAACGTTCATCTGTCTCAGATACTTTACTTTTTTTTCTGCAACATGTAAAGCTTTCGTAGAGCAACTATTTTCATAAAGCTTCTTAGCAAACAGGTCACTAAAAAATTCTGTTTTGAGTTCATCTAAACTTAAATTGAAAACAGTTGCTAGAAGATCTAACCTCTTCTCATCAAACTCTCTTTTTCCATTTTCAATTTTGCTTAGATTGGCAGAGTCTAGTTCAAGTTTGGCACCCAGTTGAGTCAGTGTCATTCCTTTTTTTGTGCGCAATTCACGAATATATTCCCCAAATCTTTGTTTCATTTGACTTGTAATTATAAACTTGTCACCTTATGACAAAATTAGTTTTTTTTAGAGAAGTTCTTTATTTTCTAAAATGAGATTTGAAAAAAAGTCCTGTTCAAGGATTGGCTCTATTGTTTTGAAAAGTATATAATGTAAATTGCCCTAATAAATGTTAGATATCCACAAATCTTTATTTGTTTAGTGGCGTTTAAGTTCATCCAATGTTTTTCCTTCTTTGTTTTTCCATTTTTTCCAACCATTGGTCGACCTCCCTAAAACTACTCCTCCCGCGGTACTTGGGGAGTTGAAAATGTAATTTTTCTCAAAATGATAGTAGGAACCTTTGTCAACCAAAATTTCAGCTGAAATGAGGTTTTGCCGAAGGGTAATTAAATATTGATGACAACTGGGGACAGTATCTTTTTTAGCCTGCGATCCTTTAAATACAACAAAGCCATCATCTATTAAATCACCTTCTGCTTTGACTTCTCTCCCATTGATGAAAAGCAATTCTTTTTCATTTATAAGAGATTTATCCACTTTTTCATATAACGGAAATCCCAACGTAGATAGCAAAATCTTAATGGTATCAAAGCTATCCAGCAAATCGGCCTCCATAGACTCTGTTATGAATGGTGTACTAGGTAGAGTGCCATTTTCTGTCCCATAGGTATTAGAATCTATTGCCAGTTTTATAGCAATATGTTCTAGATATTTTACATGGGCTTTAGTGAATGCATTGGTCTTGGAAACCATTGCAACTGCATAATTCCAGAAATCTCTCTGTTTGTTTTGTTGCTTTAACCTATCTAGACAGTCCTCGGCTTCTCCAATGTAGACTATTGGTTTTGCCTTTTCTTCTGATTCTCCGAAAAGAAAATAGATACCTACGTTTTTTAGTTCTCGTCTTGTAGAGATGTATTCCAACTTATTTCTTGGTACAAGAATAGCTTTGACTACGCGATTGGTAATTTCAGCAATCTTTACACTTCGCGGTGAGCCGTCGGGTAAAAAAATCTGGATGGTTTGTGGTCGGGTCAAAACAATTTTGAATTTAAGAGGGAATTATAGTACCACCAAAATAACCAAACCGTACTTTAATTAAAAATGACGGGAATGATTTAAGGTTTTCCTATAAAAAAGCTGGGGTTTTTGTGGCGACCCACCCCGTTTCACCAAAGGTAAAACACCCCTCCCTGCTCAGGGAGGGGAGCTATGTTTTTTTGATAAGGGGAATTCGAGCTCAGTGTGCTACTGTTAGCTCCTCCCCTTGGTCAAGGGGAGGTGGTCCCGCGATAGCGGGAGCGGAGGGGCCTTAAAACTCCCGATAGTCCCCAGCCAAATACTGATTGGCCTCGGTTTCCGCAAACTGTGCCGTGGCGGCATCCCAATGTAGTGTCTGGTTGGGAAAGCGTCCTGCAATCACCCCTAAAAGGATGGTTTCCGTAAGTCGGGCCGCATACGCAAAAGGTGCGGTACATTCCCCTTTGCCCAAACAGGCATCCACAAATTGGTGGTAGTGTTTTGGGCCTTCACTGGCATAATTGCGGATGGGTTCCCCCAAATTGTGTTTGGCAATATCCTTGGAAATATCCACATATTTGCCCCGAACTATTTTCTTGGGCAATTGCATAAAATGGGGCAACAACAGTCGACCTTTGGTCCCTACAAACATGGCGCCTTGTTCGGGGAGTTGCCCTTCTTCGGCCACTCCGGCATCCAGGGAAATGTCATTTTTTGTCTTTTGTTTCGATTTCGCCATGTCTTTTGCTCCCGGAAGCACCAAATCCTCATGGGCAGGAGGCATGCCGGGGCCATCATACCAAATCCATTTTAAGGTCTTTCCGGTATAGTCCGTTCCCGGGAATTCATAGGTAACGATATTATTTTCGGGAAAACCAAAACCGTTGGGTTCGCGACACTCGTTTTTAACGGTCATGGGCACATCTAAATTAAGGGCATTATACGGCGTATCAAAAATATGGACGCCCATATCACCCAGGGTACCGCAGCCGTAATCCATTAATTTACGCCAGTTGCCCGGATGGTAATATCCTTCCTTGTACGGGCGTTTTGCGGAGGTCCCCAACCACAGGTTCCAGTCCAACTGCGCAGGTACGGGGTCTTCCCCTTCCGGTTCCGAACCGTTATACCCCCACGATTTTGGACTCCAGGCATGTACGGTATGTACTTTGCCAATAATGCCATCCTGGATCAACAAGGTGGCCAGTTTGTAATCGTAAAAGGAATGTACCTGAATCCCCATTTGGGTGACCAGATTTTTCTCCGCAGCCATTTTTTTCATGGCGCGGGATTCCGCCACATAATGGGTCAAGGGTTTTTGACAGTATACGTTTTTTCCCATTTTCATGGCCAATAAGGAAGCTGGTGCATGGGTATGGTCTGGAGTGGAAACGATTACGGCATCAATTTCGTCCTTCATCTCATCCAGCATCACCCGATAATCAAAAAAGACCCGGGCTTTGGGATGCAACTTGCGCGCCGCTGAAAGGTTGATGGCATCCACATCACAAAGTGCGACTACATCCACTTTTGGATGGGATGAAATATCCCTAAGGTCTTCTCCCCCCATATTTCCTACACCAATATGTGCGGTTCGTAATCGGTCGTTTGGGCCCATAGTATGTGCTTTAAGCAAGGAAGGGGCCGCCATGGCGCCCAGCACTCCAATTCCGGTCTTTTTTAGAAAATCGCGTTTGTTCATCTTTGGTTATAATTTTTTGATTTTAATATTTCTGAACCAGATCGGACTGGCATGGTCTTGAAGGGCAATATAGCCGGATTTGTATTTCCCATAATCAGGCGCATTATCCCACTTTCCCGAATTCTTCTTTTCGTTCCAATCGGCCGACCAGGGTTCAAATTCCAGTAACTTTTTCCCATTGAGCCAATGTTCCACTTTTTCGGGAGTGAACACAATTTTAGAGGAATTCCACTCGCCAACGGGGTTCAGTTCCTTTTGGGATTCATCGGCAACATGCATGGCATAATCGGCTCCTGTCTTCTGCCAGTCCTGCAATAATTCGGGATGTTCCGCCCCAAATTGTTCGTTGTATGCCGTTAGGTCATGGATGCTGGCATAATTCTCATCGTCGATCAGCTGATATTCCGGGGACACCACGGGAGGGCCGTCATAGCCCTCTTTCACATGGTAGAATATACCGCTGTTTCCGCCTTCGGGGAGTTTCCATTCCAGATATAGTTCAAAATTGTCGAACTCCTCATCGCCATAAATGATATCCTTACCGCCCGTATAATTTTGTTCTAGGCCCAGTTCCGTGTCAAAGGTCAGGGTGCTGTCCTTAATGGTCCACCCTGGGGGAAGGGCATCCATGCCGTAGCCCCGCCAACCGTCCAGGCTGGTTCCATCAAACAGATACGTCCATTCCGACTTTTGTTCTTCCGCAACCTTATTTTCAATAGCTTCCCCATGGGATTTGCTGTTTTCTTTACAGGATATCGAAACGAATAAAAGCGATAGTAAAAAAAGGTACTTATACATGGAACAGGTCATTTATCAAGCCAATGAAGTTACAAATGAAGCCATTGAAAGTACAAAATATTAGTAATACTATTTCCTCCTTTTTCAGTACTTTTAGAAACGACTAATTCAAAAGAACACATAAATGAAACCGCTATTGACCAAAGCAGGCATCACCTTGCTTGCCCTCTGTTTATTTACCATTACCGGGGAATCCCAAAGACGAAAGAAAGGCCAAACCGCACCGGAAATCCCCGCCGATTTGTATTCCAGTATGGAGTACCGCCTGGTGGGTCCTTTTCGTGGGGGTCGGTCCGCGGCGGTAACCGGGGTTCCTGGAAATCCCAATCTCTTCTATTTTGGCGCAACCGGGGGAGGGGTCTGGAAGACCTTAAATGGCGGCCGATCCTGGGAAAACATTTCGGATGGATATTTCGGCGGAAGTATCGGAGCGGTGGAAGTTGCCAAAAGCGATGCCAACGTCATTTATGTTGGGGGAGGTGAAAAAACATTGCGCGGCAATGTATCCAGTGGTTATGGTATTTGGAAAACCGTGGACGCGGGAAAAACCTGGGAAAAAGCCGGATTGGAAAAAAGTAGGCATGTCCCTCGAATTCGGGTGCATCCCACGGATTACAATACGGTATATGCCGCAGTTTTGGGAAATATTTACAAACCGACCAAAGAACGGGGGGTGTATAAAAGTACGGATGGGGGCAAGAGCTGGAAGCAGATCCTTTTTGTCAACGACCAATCTGGAGCGGTGGATCTGACCTTTGACCCCAATAATCCAAGGATTTTATATGCTTCCACCTGGCGTGCCCAGCGCACCCCGTACTCACTGAGTAGTGGGGGTGAGGGTTCCGCCCTTTGGAAGAGTACGGATAGCGGCGATACCTGGACCGAGATTTCAAAGAATGAAGGCTTTCCCAAAGATACCCTGGGAATCATAGGGGTTTCCGTTTCCCCAGTGAATTCAGAACGCGTATTTGCCATTGTGGAGCACAAGGAAAAGGGAGGCTTGTATCGCTCGGATGATGGTGGAAAAAAATGGACGCAGGTCAACAGCGAACGAAAATTGCGTCAACGGGCATGGTATTACACCCGTGTATATGCCGATACCGAAGATAAGGATGTGGTTTATGTGTTGAACGTACGTTACCACAAATCCACCGATGGCGGAAAAACCTTCAATACCTTTAATGCCCCGCACGGGGATCATCACGATCTGTGGATTGCCCCGGAAAACAGCCAACGGATGATCATTGGTGATGATGGTGGCGCACAGGTGAGCTATGATGGTGGGGAAACCTGGAGTACTTATTACAACCAACCCACGGCACAGTTTTACCGGGTGACCACGGACAATGCATTTCCCTATCGTATTTATGTGGCCCAACAGGATAACAGCACCGTACGGATCAACCATCGTTCCGATGGCGGAGGTATCGGTGAGGAGGATTGGGAGCGTACCGCTGGCGGGGAGAGCGCCCATATTGCCGTAGACCCCGCCAATAACGATATTGTCTATGGAGGCAGTTATGGCGGGTTTCTGACCCGGGTAAACCATGATGTGGGAACCGTTCGCGGTATCAACGTATGGCCCGATAACCCCATGGGCTATGGCGCCGAAGGCATGAAATATCGTTTTCAGTGGAACTTCCCCATTATTTTCAGTAAGCATGACCCCAAAAAACTATATACCTTCAGTAACCATGTACATTTAAGTACAAATGAAGGACAGAGCTGGACGCGATTGAGTGATGACCTCACCCGAAACGATCCCACCAAATTGGTCAGCAGTGGTGGGCCAATTACCCAGGACAATACGGGAGTGGAATACTACTGTACCATTTTTGCGGCCCAGGAAAGCCCATTAAAAGAAGGGTTGCTATGGGTTGGTAGTGACGATGGACTTATCCATATCACCCAGGACGGAGGGCAAAATTGGGAGAATGTAACCCCGTCGGGAATGCCGGAATGGATGATGATCAACAGCGTGGAACCTTCCGCTTTTGACGAGGGCACCTGCTATGTGGCCGGCACCCGTTACAAATTGGGGGATTTTACACCCTATCTCTACAAAACCACGGATTACGGAAAAACCTGGACGAAAATCACCAACGGAATCGAAAATGAACATTTTACCCGTGTTGTCCGCGAAGATCCCAAGCGCAAAGGATTGTTGTACGCCGGCACGGAAACAGGGATGTACATTTCCTTTAACGATGGGGCCAAATGGGAGAAATTCCAATTGAACCTGCCCATTGTACCCATTACGGATTTGGTCCTAAAGGACAATAATTTGGTGGTGGCCACACAGGGGCGTAGCGTTTGGATCATTGACGATTTAACGGTATTGCACCAGTTGAATTCCAATGATTCGGGAGCAAAAATGAAACTATTTGCCCCCAAGGATTCCTATCGAACCAAAGGAACGGCAAGACCAAAGGACAAACCCAGTTTGACCGAAGGCCAAAACCATCCCGCGGGAGTGATCACCCATTTTTACCTTAAGGATTTTGATAAGGAAAAGGATACGGTACAATTGACCTATTTAAGTAGGTCTGGGGATACCCTGGCCAATTTCAGTACCAAGGCCAAGGACAAGAAAAAACAATTGACCCTGGAAAAAGGCGGTAATACCCACAATTGGGATACCCGTGGCAAAGGGGCGGAACGCCTAAAGGGAATGATTTTATGGTGGGCCAATCTTAATGGGGCAAAAGCAGTTCCGGGAGATTATCAGGTGAGCCTAAATGTCAATGGTGCGGTGCAGACCGAAAACTTTATCATACTTCCCGATCCAAGGGCCGAAGTTTCCGTAACCGATATGCAAAAGCAATACGATTTCATTACCAGTATCAACGAGACGGTGGACAAAGCCCACCAATCCATTAAGAAGATTCGAAAGATCAATGAAAAACTGGATGCTTTTACCAAACAATATGCGGATGATGAGGCGACCAAATCCTTGGTGGAAAAGGCCAAAAAAATGAAGGAAGGCTTTGGGGATATTGAAAAAGCACTCTACCAAACCAAAAATAGGAGTAACCAGGACCCACTGAACTTTCCGATCCGACTGACCAATAAATTGGCGCATTTAAACAGCTTGGTAAGTTTGGATGATTTTCCGCCAACGGAGCAGGATATTGCCGTAAAGAATGAAATGACCACAAAGATCAATGCACAACTAAAGAACTTTGATGCCTTGGTCGATGAAGAAATGAAGGCTTTCAATTCCGAATTCAACAGGCTTGGGTTGGAATATTTAAGCATAACGGAGGAGTAAACGCAAATGCGTTGACCGGGTAGTGTTGGGGGATGCTCATTTTGGGTTGGTCCAAAAGGGATTATCCCGACTTTGCCCCTCAAATCGGTGCTTTGAATTTAGGATTGGAATTCAAAGTTCATGGCTGTTGCCCATGCAGAACCATCGGTAAAATTGTTTTGTACCATGTTGCCATGTGAAAAGGATTCCCGTTATTGCAGCACTTAGACGGATTGCTTATCACCTATGAACGACCCCCAGGCCTTTTATAAAAAACAGTTGGTGGAACACGGGAAAAGCCTAACGGCTTTGAAAACCAAATTGAATGCTTCCAGTGTGCTGCGCCTAGTGTTGTTTTTAGGGATTATCAGCGCGATATATTTGAGTTGGTCCCAAACGAATGTGCTTTTGGGCATATTGGTTTTTGCCATTCCCCTGTTTGTGCTTTTGGTGGTTCGTCATCAAAAATTGAAATACCAACGGGATGTAATTCAAAATCTGCAGCTTCAAAACAAAAGGGAGCTCAATGTCCTGAACCATGAGTATTACGGACTACCGGATGGCAAGGGTTATCAGGATGCCACACATGCATTCAGTCAGGATATCGATTTATTTGGTAGGGGATCCTTCTTTCAATATTGCAATCGTACTGCCTTAAAAAGTGGGTCCGATCTGTTGGCCGCTACAATGCTCTCCAATGATATCAACAACATTGTACAAAAGCAGGAAGCCATTCAGGAGCTATCCAAAATACCGGAATGGCGGCAACATTTTACGGCGGTTGGCTCTTTGGTAAGGACGGAAGTGGACTCGGACACCGTGGTGCGGTGGTTGGGCGGGTACCGACCCTTTGTCCCCTCAGCCATGCACGGGATGAGTATTGGATTTTCCCTGCTTTCCCTCTTAGTTTGGGCTTCCTACTTTTTGGGGTACGTTTCCGGCTATGCGGTATTTGGGGTTTTCTTGTTGGGCTTGGCCATTACGGGGGCCTTTTTGCCCAAAATCAACCAACTGTCCGCCCAAACTACAAAAGCCCAGAGTACCTTAAGGCAATATGCCAAGCTGTTGCAGCTGTTGGAGCAGCACAAATTTGCATCGGAAGTTTTGAAAAGCAGAAGAAATGCCGTGGCCACTGAAGGAAATTCCAGTTCCTCCATTCTAAAAAAGTTCTCCAGGGTTTTGGATGCCCTCGACCAACGGAACAATCTGATCATCGGTATTTTGGGGAATGGTTTTCTACTTCGGGACCTGTTTGTTTCAAAATCCATTGAGGATTGGATTTCGTCCTACAAGGAACAAATTCCAAAATGGTTTGCGACCATTGCATTTTTTGATGCCTACAATAGCCTGGGCAATTATGCCTTTAACCATCCCAACCATAGCTTTCCCAAAATCGAGGAATCGAACTATGTGTTACGAAGTAAGGCCGCCGCCCATCCCTTGTTAAAAGTGGATGTTGCCGTGGCAAACCCCATTTCCATTGCCAAAGAGGAATTCTTTATTATTACAGGGGCCAATATGGCGGGGAAGAGCACTTTTTTGCGTACCGTGGGGCTGCAATTGGTCATGGCCAATATGGGACTGCCCGTTTGTGCGGAGCAGGCAAGCTATAGCCCCATAAAACTGATTACCAGTATGCGGACAACCGATAGCCTGACCAATGATGAAAGCTATTTCTTTAGTGAATTGAAACGATTGAAATACATTATCGATACTATTGCCGAGGAACCCTATTTTATTATCCTGGATGAAATTTTAAAGGGAACCAATAGTACGGATAAGGCCGCGGGATCTAAAAAATTTATTGAACGATTGGTGGGTTTGCGGACTACGGGACTCATTGCCACACATGATTTGAGCCTTTGTGAGGTCGCCGACAGTTTAAAAACGGTAAAGAATTATTATTTTGATGCTCAAATAGTTAATGACGAACTCTTTTTTGATTATACCTTTAAAGAAGGCGTCTGCGAAAATATGAACGCCAGTTTTTTACTCCATAAGATGGGGATTGTAGATTGATTTTTTCTTAAAACCAACCAGATGAAAAAAGTAGTTACCCTTTGCCTTTTCGTAATGACCCTAGGCATTTTTGCCCAAACGGCGGAAGAGTATTTTAAACCGGTAAAATATCGAAATATTGGTCCTTTTAGGGGAGGGCGTTCCGTTTGCGCCACAGGTGTGGTGGGAGACCCCATGACCTACTATATGGGAACTACGGGGGGTGGACTTTGGAAGACCACCGATGCCGGGCAGCATTGGGACAACATATCGGATGGCTTTTTTGAAATGGGTTCCGTTGGGGCGGTCGCCGTTTCGGCCTCAAACCCCAATATCGTCTATGTGGGCATGGGGGAACATGCGCCCAGGGGCGTTATGACTTCCTATGGTGATGGGGTATACAAATCCATAGATGCGGGGAAAACCTGGAAAAAAATGGGTCTGGAAGCCACCCAACATATTGCACGGATCGTTATCCATCCCACAAATCCCGATGTGGTCTACGTAGCGGCCCAAGGGGCACTTTTTGGACCCAACAAGGAACGGGGCATTTACAAATCGACAGATGGGGGCAAGACCTGGAGAAACGTACTTTTTGTCAATGAATTGACCGGTTGTTCGGAACTTTCCATGGACGCCCATGTGCCGGAAGTATTGTATGCCACCCTTTGGCACCATCAGCGCAAACCGAATATGGTCATTAGTGGTGGGGAAGGAAGTGGGGTCTACAAATCCGTTGATGGGGGAGAGACGTGGAAAAAGATAGAAAAGGGACTTCCCAAAGAAAAGGGGAAAATGGCCATAGCCGTCAGCCCGGCCAATCCCAATAAGGTGTATGCCTTGGTAGAGAGCGATTCCGATAAGGATAAAGGAGGCTTGTTCGTTTCCAACAACGCAGGGGAAAGTTGGCAAATGGTAAGTGGGGATAACCGTTTAACGCAAAGGACATGGTACTACATTGAAGTTTTTACGGACCCTAACAATGAAAACGTGGTCTATGTGTTGAGCGCTCCGGCCCTGCGCTCCATTGATGGCGGCAAAACCTGGGAGCGGCTTTCCGGAACGCATGGGGATTACCATGACCTGTGGATCAATCCAAACAACTCCAACAATATGGTGATCGCCAATGATGGGGGTGCTGCCATTAGCTTCAATTATGGTAAGCGTTGGTCTACACAGAACATCATGCCCACGGCACAGTTTTATCGTATTAATGTCGATAACCAGTTCCCCTACCATATTTATGGGGGGCAGCAGGACAATACTTCGGTCAAAATAGCCAGCCTTTCCCTGGGCAGATCAAGTATTGGTCGCGAAGACTGGACGTATTCCGCCGGTGGGGAGAGCGCCTTTTTGGCTTTCGATCCGGATGATCCAAGATACGTTATGGGGGGCAGTTATTTGGGGACCATTAACCTATTGGACACCCATTCCAAAGCTTCTACTAAAGTCATGGCAGCGCCGATTCAATATTTGGGACGGGCGGCCAGGGATATGAAATACCTTTACAATTGGAATGCACCGATCTTATGGTCAAAACATGAACCGGGTACTTTTTATCACTGTGCACAATTGGTGCTTCGCACCCGGGACAATGGGGTGACCTGGGAGGAAATCTCCCCGGACCTTACTAGGGATCAGGATGACAAACAGGGAAATGGAGGGGGACCTTATACCAACGAGGCCGTAGGGGCCGAAAATTATGGTACCATAGCCTATATGGTGGAATCACCCCATGAAAAAGGTGTTTTTTATACAGGAAGTGACGATGGCTTGGTGCATATCACAAAAAATGGTGGGCAAAGCTGGGACAATGTTACCCCAAAAGGTTTGGCAGAGTGCCTGGTCAATGCCGTGGAAGTATCTCCCCACGACCCCGCAACCGTTTATATTGCGACAACACGCTACAAGTTCAATGATTATGCCCCTGCCGTGTACAGGTCCACCAATTATGGACAGACCTGGACCAATATCAGTTCGGGGATTCCCTATGGGTCCTTTACCCGTGCGATCCGTGAGGATCAAGATCGAAAGGGACAGTTGTATGTAGGAACCGAAAAAGGGATATATGTATCCTGGAACAATGGACAGGAGTGGGAACCCCTGCAATTGAACCTGCCCAGGACCCCGATTCTGGATCTTAAGGTCCATCAAGGGGATTTGGTTGTGGCCACTTCGGGAAGATCCTTTTGGATTTTGGATGACCTCGGTACCTTGGCGCAATACGAAAAGCCAAAAAAGCAGGCGTTTTTGTATCAACCCGAACCCGCTTACAATGGGGCATGGGGAAGCGCCTTGAATCGGAATTCCGACGGTTTTACAGGAAGTCAGGCCTTTACTGGCGTAAATCCGGCCAATGGAATGGTGCTGTATTATGAGTTGCCCAAGCTATCGGATTCCACCGAAATTGAGATGGAGATTCTGGATGCTACGGGAAAACTGGTGAACCGGTTTTCCTCAAAAAAGGATACGAAGTACAAACGCTATGACGGTGGGCCACCACCTGCCCCGATTTTGGACAAAAAAGAAGGACTGAATCGGTTTGTATGGGATATGGGCCATGCACTGATGCCCGGTATAATGGACACCTATATTGAAGCGAGTTATCGAGGTCACCGAGCCATCCCTGGGGAGTATACCGTCCGCTTAAAAGTGGATGGAAAGGTATTGGAAACCAAAGGGATCATTAAGGAAGTGCCATCCTACGAAACCAACCCAGATCAGTACAAAGCCTATGATGCCTTTATGGACAAGGCCGAAAGTGCACTTACCGAAATGCATCATATGGTGAATACACTCTTTAAAGCAAAGCAGCAGTTAAAAACGGTTCTGGAAAAAATGCAGGGCCAGGACCTCAAAAAAGAAGGAAAAGCCCTAATGGAAGAATTGGAGGCATGGGATATGGAGATGGTACAGCGAAAATCCAAAGCCTATGACGATGTGGAGAACTTTCCCAATAAATTTACGGCGGAGTATCTTTTTTTGATCAATGCCACAAACAGTTCCATTCCAAGGGTGAATCAATCTTCCGTGGATAGAAAAGCGGAACTGGATGGACAATGGTCAGCATTGAAGCAAAGGGGAGAAGCCTTTATCAATGCTAAAATCCCCGCGTACAACAAAAAACTGTGGGAGGCCGGTATTGGGGCGGTTCAATTATAAATTTGTAAGTACTGGCCTTTGGTTCAGTAGGGTTAACAACTAAGGTGAAAAATTGATTTACAATTATATAAAAGCATTGCATCTGATTTTTGTGGTGACCTGGTTCGCAGGGCTTTTCTATATTCCCCGTTTGTTCATTTACCATATTGAAGCGGATGCAAAACCTTCTCCAGAAAGGGAAATCCTGACCCGGCAGCTAAAACTGATGACCAAACGGCTGTGGTATATCATCACATGGCCCTCGGCCATTTTATGTACGCTTTTTGCCATTTGGTTGTTGATTTTGATGCCCGACTGGTTGGAACAACCATGGATGCATGTAAAACTGGCCTTCGTGGTTTTGCTCATTGTGTATCATTTGCGATGCCACCAAATGTTCAAACAGTTGCAGCGGGACGAGGTAAAATATACCTCGCACTTTATGCGAATTTGGAATGAAGTGGCCACCCTGGTGCTTTTTGCGGTCACCTTTTTGGTGATTTTAAAGAATGCCTTCAACTGGATTTATGGGGTGGTGGGGATTTTGGTCCTGGGCGTTTTGCTCATGTTGGGGATTCGGCTGTACAAAAGGATTCGGGAGAAAAATCCGGATGCTTGATTAAAAAGTTTATGTTCAAGCATCAAGTTCAATTCTAAACGAAGTTGAACTTGATCTTGAAATTTGGGATTGTACTTAATTTGGTTCGATTCTTGTTAACTTTAGAGTCTGTTTGGGAATTTGTCAATTGTTTTCTTATGTCCCTTTTTGCACGGCACATTGTTAAAATTTTAGTCCATAACTATGGCTATGCTTTTCCATCGCTCCGGCTCGCCCATAGCTTTCGCTATGTCGTGCCTCGTTCCGCACAAAAATGGCCTATAACAATTCCAATCACAAATTCCCAAACAGGCTCTTAATTCAAAATCTGCCAAAGCTTGTTCAAAAAACTGTCCCTTCGTTCCCGAATTTTTATCACCATGATCCTATTGGTGGTCATTGCTTCGGTTTTAATTGCCGGGGTGACCATTTACCAATATCGCGAGCAGTCCAACGATTACCACCAGAACCGTTTGGAACGCAAGGAAGATCAGATTCTCCAAAGTATTAATTATGTGCTCAATGAGACCACCTATGAACCTTCCACCAAGAACCTGGGCCATATTTTTAAGGATGAGATCTATAAGATCGCTGATGTCCAAAACGTAAACTTCAATATTTATGATTTGGAGGGGGAACTTATTAAAAGCTCCAAACCGGCATTTGAAGCCGATTCCTTGTCCAATTGCCTGGATGCTGAGGTATTAAATAGCTTGGCGATGAGCTCAGCACGAAGGTATGTGGAGGAAAAACGCACTGCCGGGGACAATTATCAAGCTTCCTATACCTATATCAACGACCCAAAATTCAAGCCGATAGGGATAATGAACCTACCTTATTTTGAGGATAATTCTTTTAACAATATGGAGCTTCGGGAGTTTTTGATCCGACTGGGAGGGGTGTACCTGTTGATGCTTATGGCGGCCATTGTTTTTGCCTATTTCATCTCCAAGTATATCACGCGATCTTTGCAGACGGTTTCCGATAAGCTCTATATTACGGGACTGACGAAACGGAACGAGAAAATCCTCCTTAAAAATCCGACCGAGGAAATAGGAAAGCTGGTGGATTCCTATAACAATATGATTGACGAATTGGAGGCCAGTGCCGCAAAATTGGCCCGTAGTGAACGCGAACAGGCGTGGCGGGAAATGGCCAAACAAGTCGCCCATGAGATTAAAAATCCATTGACACCCATGCGCCTGAGCGTACAAAGTTTTGAGCGCAAGTTTGATCCCGAAGATCCCAAAATAGGGAAAAAGGTCAAGGAGTTTTCCAAAACCCTGGTACAACAAATAGACACCATGGGCAATATTGCTTCTGCTTTTTCAAACTTTGCCAATATGCCGGCCCAGCAGAAGGAGACCTTGAACATTGTGAGTGTCACCAAATTGGCCCTCGATATTTTTCATGAACCGTATATCCATTTTATCTGTGATGAGGAAGAAATCATTGCAAAAGTAGATCGTACCCAACTCATTCGTATTGTAACCAATTTGGTAAAAAACGCCATTCAGGCGATGATTAATGTGGACTCCCCAAGAATTTTGGTGACCGTTGTTTCCGATGCGGATAAGGTGAAAATACAGGTCGCGGACAATGGAGTGGGCATCCGGGATGATTTCAAGGATAAAATCTTTGAACCCAAGTTTACCACCAAAACAAGCGGTATGGGCCTGGGCTTGGGTATGGTGCGCAATATTGTTGAAAATTATGGGGGCACCATTAGCTTTACTTCCCAACTCGGCAAGGGTACCGTCTTTACGGTCAAGTTTCCCAAAGAATAGGCTAAGGTTATTTGAGGTTGGTTGATGGTTTAAGTATTTTTACTAACACCTAACACCTAACACCTAACACCTAACACCTAACACCTAACACCTAACACCTAACACCAACATGGACTACGACAACATCTACATCGAAGAGGAAGGAAATATTGCTACCATTACCATCGATAGACCAAAAAAACTCAATGCGCTGAACAAGGCCACCATAGAAGAACTCCATCAGGCTTTTAAGGAGTTGGATGAGGATGGGGAAATCAAGGTCATTATCATTACCGGAAGTGGGGAAAAGGCTTTTGTTGCGGGGGCCGATATTTCCGAGTTTGCACATTTTAATGTAGCGCAAGGGGGCCATTTGGCCGCAAAAGGGCAGGAATTGTTGTTCGATTTTGTCCAGGACCTCGCTACCCCGGTAATTGCCGCCGTCAATGGTTTTGCTTTGGGAGGTGGACTGGAGCTGGCCATGGCCTGTCATTTTAGGGTGGCCAGTGCTAATGCCAAAATGGGACTGCCCGAAGTTTCCCTTGGAGTTATCCCCGGCTATGGGGGAACACAACGACTTCCCCAATTGGTGGGAAAAGGGATTGCCATGGAAATGATAATGACGGCAGGAATGATGGATGCCCCACGGGCCCTACACTATGGATTGGTGAATTATGTGGTGCCGCAGGAAGAATTGTTGGCACTTTGTCGAAAATTGGCCCAAAAAATCACAAACAACTCCGCTGTGGCCATTGCACAGGCAATAAAAGCGGTCAATGCGGGTTATAAACCTAAAGAGGACGGCTACGCTGTTGAAATCAATGCGTTTGGCCATTGTTTTGGTACTGGGGATTTCAAGGAAGGTACCACGGCCTTTTTGGAAAAGCGCAAAGCAGATTTCCCCGGCAACTAGCCAGCCCTAAACGAATACCCCACAATGAAAAACCTACTACTCTCCTTATTGGGATGCATCACCCTTTTTGGATATGCCCAAGAAATGCCAATTGCGTATGACTTTGGCGAAAAATTCACCGATAGACATCGCTATTCCAATCTACTGACCATTTCCGAGGACGGTGATGGCGGGTATATTTTGGTCCGTTCCTATTTTCAGGGACTTATTCTAAGGCCCAAGGGATATTTGTTGGAACGCTATGATAAAGATCTCAACCTAATTGAGGAATACAACTACAAGTTCAGGGACATGCAATTTGTGGATGGCTTCATCAAGGATGGGGTGCTACGTCTCATTTTTTTCAATTATGATTATGAGCGCGAACAATATGAATATTGGGTACACCAAAGCGCCACTACCAGTTTCAATTTCACCAAGGAAAAAATATTGAGTATAAAATCCAAAGTGGTCGAAGGCGCCTACGGGAAGAACTATTACAACCGAAATTTCTCCAACGGTTTTACGACCACCTTGCTCTTCGATTCCGATAAAAATGGATTTGTGATCAGTACGCACCATACCAAGGGAAAAGAAAGTAAACATACGCTGCACCTTTTCGATACCCATTTGAACAAGCGTTGGGAACATGATTTTTCGCAGGAAGCCGAGGAAAAAAACTATGCCTTTGAGCAATTGACGCTTTCCAATGATTTAAGCACGGCCTATTTAGTGGGCAAAGCCTATTTTAAGAAGCGACGTTTTAAAGCGGAAGAACGAAAATTCCGGTACGAAGTAGTCAAGGTATCCAACACCTCCTCCTCAACGCAACACTTCAATACCCCTGGAAAATACCCAGAGGCACTGTACCCCATTCTAAAGGGCAACGATCTAAAATATGTAGGGTTCTATGCCGACCGAAAAGACAATAGGTACAACGGATTGGCCTATTACGAACTGAACGCCAATACCCTTGCCATAGAAAAAGAAAAATACAATGCCTTCTCCCAGGAATTTATGTACGATAAGTTTGGTAGGGAGGAAGACAAGGAGGTAAAAAACCTCATTTTTAAAAGTGTGGATGTTACGCCGAACAACGAAATCCTGTTCAATGCCGAAGAGTATTTTGTGACCCATAGCATGCATAGGACCGGGGCAGGACAGCGCATGCGGGTGGACCGCTACCATTACAATGACATTGTGAGTGCGAAGCTGGATGCCGATGGCAATATGCTCTGGGCACGAAATATTAATAAGTCCGAAGTTACCCAGGGCGATGAGTCCTATGCCTCTTACAGTGCCTACACCAAAAATGGAAAAACCTTCTTTTTTATCTGTACCGCGGCAGAAAACCCCCAATTGATCAATGAGGAACGACTGGTATTCAGACAGGGGTTGAGCCGTAACCGAAACGTGTTTGCCATTTCTTTGGATGAAAATGGAAAGATGGCCTACAAAAAGATCATAGACAATCAAGAGGCAAGATTGCCCCTAATGGTTTCCAAGCCCCTGGTGGATAGAAATGAAGACCAGATGTTGTTCTATGCCAAACGCGGTAACAAAAAACAATTGGTCGAAGTAGCGTTTAATTAAAAACACCCCAAATGAAAAGAACACTATTCCTATGGCTATTGATGGGCCTCGTTTTAAGTATTGGAGCTTGTAGCGATTCCGATGACGGTTCGCAGGACAATCCCATTTCAGGAACGTGGAGGATTACTGAAATTCAGGTTTCGCAACAGCAACTGACCCAGTTTTCACCAGCGGACGAAACCATTTCCATTTCTTTTGCTGCGGATGGCAACTTCTCTGGGGAAACCCCGGGAAACCAATTTCAAGGGCGGTATGAATTGGATGGAGGTACCTTGACCATGCTTGAGTTTTCTACTACCACTGAGGTTGCGGACACCCAATATGCTGCAGCTTTTTATAATGCCATTGCGGAAGCCCAGGTGCCCAATGAGACCTTTGCCCAGTTTGGATACAGCTTTGACAGTTTGGACCTGGTATTGGTTTTCGGGAATTCCGGCCGGATGGTTTTGGAAAAGCAATAGGTTTTTAGTTTAAATAACGGGAATTCGATATCATTTTTCATCAACCAAAATCCGTCAAATTGAGTGGTTTTTCGTAATGAAATGAAGAAAAATTGTATCGAACAGGATTTTGCAAGAAAATTACTTGCCTGCCTTGCCGGCAGGTTTTTCGATACATTTTTGCTATCGCAAAAACACTCAAAATGACGTAATTTTCTTATATCCGACTCATGCCAAATAAATTATCTTGAATTAGGAATAATTCCATAAATTTGGAATAAATCTTAAATTGAAATCAAAACACTACATCAAAGGGCGTGGTGCGCAGCTCAATGCCCATAACCGTTTTTTAAAGCATATCTATGAGCAACGGGAGGATTTCCTGGAGTTTTGTCGTGTGGAAGGAGAGGAAGCGGACAAGAACAAGACGGAGTACATCCCGGTTTTTCCCAAAACCGTGGTCAATAAGGTCACTAGCCCGGATGTAGGGATGGGGTACTCCCTGAATCCCTATCAAGGCTGTGAACACGGCTGCGTGTACTGCTATGCACGGAATGCCCATGAATTTTGGGGATATGATGCCGGTCTGGACTTTGAGCGGAAGATACTGGTGAAAAAGGAGTCTGCAAGGCTATTGGAAGAAAAGCTCAAAAGTAAAACCTGGAAAGCGGCCACCATAGTTTTGTCCGGGAATACCGATTGTTACCAACCTGCGGAGCGTCAATTTGAAATTACCAGGCAGTGCTTGGAAGTTTTTTATAAATACAGGCATCCCGTAGGAATCATTACCAAGAATGCACTGGTTCTTAGGGACTTGGATATTTTAGCCCAATTGAATGCACACCAACTTGTGGGCATCAACATTTCAATTACCTCCCTGTCCGAAAAAACGAGACGGCTTTTGGAGCCCAGGACGGCAACGATCAAAAGGCGATTGCAAACGGTAAGGACCCTATCGGAGCACGGGATTCCCGTGAATGCCATGTTGGCCCCCATCATACCGGGAATCAACAGTCATGAACTGATGAAACTGGCCAAAACGGCAGCAGACCATGGCGCCTTGTCCTTTGGGTTCACCGTGGTACGTTTAAATGGCACCATAGGTCAGATTTTTACGGATTGGATAAAAAAGGCCATGCCGGACCGTGCCGAAAAAGTACTGCATTTAATTCAGGATTGCCATGGCGGAAGTATCAATGATAGTCGGTTTGGCATTCGAAGCCGCGGAGAAGGTAAGATAGCGGAGCAGATTCATGATATGGCCCGATTGGCACGTAAGAAATACTTTAAAAACCGGGCATTTCCCAAACTGCGAACCGATTTGCACGATCAATACAAGAATGGGCAGATGAAACTTTTTTAAATATTTTTAGGGAAGTTGTCCAATAATTGTTGGGAGTTACGTCATTACACCAAAATCAATAGTATAAACAGTTCGTTTTTGGCGGACATAAAACGTAAAAAGATGAGTAATTTTTTGTATTTGTTCAGAGGGGGCGAAAAGGCCTACCAAAAATTGTCCCAAGAGGAAAAGCAGGCCCATATGGAAGTATGGGGGCAATGGATGGGAAACTTAAAAGAAAAAGGCCAGCTATTGGATGGGCTCCCCTTGGCCGAGGATGGTCGGGTGGTTCATAACAGGGGGGAATTGGTCACCAATGGCCCTTTTGCCGAAGGGACCGAATTGGTCGGGGGCTACCTGATCGTTTCCGCAAAAGACATTGATGAAGCGGTGGAGATTTCCAAAGGATGCCCCATTTTTGATTATGAGGGCAGTAATGTGGAGGTACGGGAAATCCTTTCAATGGATGAGAGTCATTAATAGCACATACTAAAAAGCCTGAAATATATCAGGCTTTTTTTTCGCATGGGGAAAAAGCAACTTAACGATACCGTAGACCATCTCTTCCGAAATGAGTATGGAAAGGTACTCTCCTTGTTGACCAGTAAATTTGGGACATCACATTTGGAGGCGATAGAGGATGCCGTACAGGATACTTTTTTAAAGGCCATGCGGGTTTGGGCCTATCAGGAAGTTCCGCAAAACCCAACCGCCTGGTTATACCGCGTGGCAAACAACGCCATGATCGATATGCTGCGAAAGGGCAAAAAGATCCAATACGGGGAAACGGCCTATGAAAAAAACGCTGGAGAGGAAAGCAAGGAGTATGCTTCGGAAAATGAAATTACCGATAGCCAGTTAAAGTTGGTTTTTGCCTGTTGCGATCCCGTCCTTTCCCAGGAATATCAGGTGATATTGAGTTTAAAGTTAATGGGCGGTTTCAGTAATCGTGAACTTGCCGAAGCCCTTTTGAAAAAGGAAGAAACGGTGGCCAAATCGTATACCCGTGCAAAAAAGAAGTTTCGGGACCAGGTGCAACTGTTACGCTTTCCTGTGGAGATGGGCCTGCAATCGCGATTGTTTGTGGTATTGCGGGTCGTTTACCTCCTCTTCACCGAAGGATATTCCCCAACCTCGGGTTCTAATGTGCTTAAAAAGGATATTTGCTATGAGGCCTTACGGTTGGCACTTTTATTGCGAAAAAACAAGTATTGCCAACATCCCAATTTGGAAGCCCTGATTGCCTTGATGTGCTTTCATGCCTCGCGATTTGATGCCCGATTGGATGATGCCGGGGAGTTGGTGACCCTGGAACATCAGGACCGCTCCCATTACAATCAAGAACTTATACGGATTGGATTGTATCATTTGGAAAATGCGGGAACCAAAGACCGACTGCCCTCGCAATACCATTTGGAGGCGGCTGTTTCGTATTATCATTCGGTAGCAAAGGAGTTTGGCAAAACGGATTGGAAGAGCATCCTCTATTTGTACGACATCCACTTGCAACAGCAGTTTTCCCCTATGGTTGCCTTAAATAGGATAGTGGCCTTGGGCAAGGTCCATGGAGCCAAAAAGGCACTTGGAGCGCTGGATGCCGTTTCCAAAAGAAGCGATTACTCCAAAACGGGATTGTATTATGCAATTCGTGCGGAGCTACTGCAAGAGTTGGGCGACGAAAACTATAAGCAGGAGTTGCAAAAGGCCATTGAACGTACCGAAAATGATTTGGTGAAACGACATTTGTTAAAAAAAGGGGATTCTGATGGATAGCTATCCCACTAAATACAAATCCTAAGTGTCGGCAGAAACCGTCGTGATTTTATCCAATGCCGAAGCCACTTTGGAAAGGATTTCATCCGCATCCGAAACGTCATGTCTGTTTTTTAAGTATTGGGGGTCGTTATAGGATAGGTGGACAATACCTGAGCCATTTTCGTGGACCAATACTTTTTGGGGCAGATCCAGACCGAGTGTTTGGGCACTTTGCATCAATGGGGTCCCTAGATTGGGATTGCCAAAAATAATCAGTTTGGAAGGATTTAGTTCCAGCCCGTTTTTTCGGGCATTCGCCTGATGGTCCAGCTCCAACATCACATTTAAATTGGGATTGTTGTCAATGGTTTCCTTTAACTTCCGGTACGTATCAGAAAAGTTTTGTCGGCTGATTTTGGTAATAATGCCTTTTGTATCCATGAGTGTATTGTTGTACGATTACTTTTACTACTTGGTAGTACGCGCAAGGCAATGCTTACAACAAGGCCGGTTTTCCATGCAGGAATCGGGATTACCTTTCCTCTTCCAAGAATTTGATTCCATTGTCCAATGAACGTTTATAAAATAACAAGAGTTGTAGATAAGAAAATTACGTCATTTTGAGTGTTTTTGCGATAGCAAAAATGTATCGAAAAACCTGCCTGGTCGGCAAGGCAGGCAAGTAATTTTCTTGCAAAATCCTGTTCGATACAATTTTTCTTCATTTCATTACGAAAAACCACTCAATTTGACGGATTTTAGTGAACCGGATCTAACGGAAATCCTAGAATAGAAAACGCCAGGTAAAATGCACGGGAAATACCGCTGTGGATCCATTTTTTAACATGGGCGTAAATTGATACATAAAACCAAGTGTAGAGGCATTGAGCAAATCAATTTTCTTGAAAAACTGGCCTTTAAATCCTATCATGAGTTCTGCCTGCAGGAGGGTAGGGTTGGTAAAATCGCTAATTGAAGTTCGGTTGTCTTCCCCCCTGCTTCGATAAAAGTAGGTAGAACCCAGATTTTCCGAACCAATGAAGTCCAGTGTTTGGACCAAACGAACCCCCGTCTGTACGAACATGTTCTTGGTGTCGGCATTGTTGTTTTCGTAGAAGTAGGCCCTCATTTGCAAAGGGAATGCAATATTACGCTGTCTAATACTCGTGTATTTTTTGTCATCACCTGCCCGTACCAGGCTTAAGGTGGATGGAGAAGTCAGTTCAATATCGGCATCAAGGTTGTAGGATACCTGTTCGAACTCCACGCCGGCCACCCAGGAAAAACGCTTGTGAAAGGCCCTTTCATACATAGCGCCCAATTGTAAGTTGGTGCTTCCCGAAAAATAAATATCGGAAGGGGATTGCCTGAGCATGGAGGATCCCGCTCCAACGCTAATGTATATATTGCTATGTCTTTGGAAGTCACTGGAATTTTCCTGGGCAACCAAATGGGTCTTTACCAGTACAAGTGCCCAAACCGGTATCAAAAAGTGTCTAAAATGTAGTGCCATAACCCGCATTGTTTTTATAGTACAATGCAAAGGTATTGGGCGGAAAATCCAGAAAAATTAACCCTGGTTAAGTTCGTCACTTATTCCCATAAATCCTTCTTTTTATCCTGCTCAGGGATTCCGGTTTTACATGGAGGTAGGTGGCCAAATACTTTTGTGGAATACGGTTGACATAAATTGGATAATGTGAGATCAAGTCAAGGTAGAGCTCTTCTGGGGTCATTGTTAGCAACATGAGTTCCCGTTCTTCCCTATAGATATAGTAGTTTTCCGTAGTCAGTCTTCCAATGCGCTCCCCGATGGCCGATTCTTTATACAGTTCTTGTAAACTATCGCAGTGAATGCTCACCAAACTCACATCTTCCATGGCTTCGATATAAAGACGGGAAGGGGCTCTGGACAGCAATGAGGCGTATGAACTGCTCAATTCATTTTCAAAGGCAAACTCATAACTGATTTCTTCCTCGCCTTTTACAATAAAATACCGAAGGCAACCGACTGCCACGGCAGAAAGATAGTTTTCCACCTCCCCTTCACTGATAATGTACTCCCCTTTCTTGTAGTGTCGTAGCTTTAAGAATGGCCTAATGGAAGACCAGTTTTCATCCGGTATGGGGGCACCTTCCTCAAGAGCGTTTCTAAATGCATTGTATAAGCTCATCTTTGACTATAACATAAGTTCAAGAATAGCCATATACCCTATGTTCCACCTTTTGGGTCACGTATTGGCATTCCTCCTTTTTTCCTTGTAAAAGTCCTTATTGGCAATATAGATAACCTTTCTTACTTCGCAATACACGTGTGTATTGTTTTTGTCCTTTAATAGCGTGGTCTTCGTAATTTCCATTTCATTTTCCCGGTCCACCCTTTCCTTAATGTCCTTCAATTCTTCCTGGGTATAATTAAAATCCGCATAGAGATGGGTCTTTGCCGGTCTTTTAAAGAAAATTTCGGCGGATTTATCCCAAACCACATAGGAACTGTCCAATAGATTTATGAGCTGAACCATGGGAATAGGGTCAACGGCCGAAAAAAGGCTGCCGCCAAAAATGGAGTTCACGTAATTTCTGTTCTTATAACTTAGGGGCAGTTTAACGCGTACATGTAACAGATCTTCAGAAACCTCAATGATCCTACCCGTACTCCTCCGGTACATGGGGGAAAGGTTAAATCCGTATTTGAAAAGGGTTTTTTTCTTAAATACCTTGGTTCCCAGCTCGGCTAATTTTTGATAAAAAGACATGGTACTGTTTAGATTTGAATTGGTTTAAAATCGCTTATTGGAATCGTCCAATTTCCAGATATTGTTTTGTAGTCCAAATTCTTTGAACAGTTGTTTTGCTTCGTCCATGGTCCACTTTGTCCATTCCGGGTTCAAATGGTTTCCATACCATTTTTTTGAAAAGTTCCACATCTTTTCAAGCGGTTGGATGTCGCCCTTAGGGATATGGTGCCTTGTGGTCCATTCATCAATTTGGGCCTCATTTTCAAAAACCAACATCGTGCTACAGGTATACATTACATTGTCCCAGGCATTTTTCATGGGTATGGGAAAATGAATGTAGTACTCCTTCTCCTGGATTTCCCCATTGCGGATATTGATTTCGATTTGTTTGGTTTTCGCTCCAAGGGTGGTGGTTATTTTCACCTCACCTTTCACCAAGGCCGCTATTCCAAGGGAACACCAGGCACAGTTTCCCCACCATTCCCCTTTTTCCGATTCCACATAAAAATTGGTGGGGGCCAATGAAAATGGATGAATTACCCAAACGCTCGGTTCGTTGGGGTGAAGGACAACACCATGATATTCCTGAAGGGCATACAGTCCTTTGACGATTTCCGTTTTTTTGGCATTTAAGGTCTTTGAAAGATCCTCAACGCCTGGGGCAAATCCGTTGTCAATTATCCCTTTGATTATGGTGTAGTGAAGATTTGAATGTGTTATCATTTGTGCTCTGGAGGTACTGTTTTTCAACTCGGGTACAACGTTCTGGAATTCTTATGGAAATATACTCAAAACCAAGATAGAAGGGAGTGGACCACAATTGATTTGCGCTTATGTTTTGAAAAAGTCCCACGATTCCATTTCGTTACGATCTGGTCCGTTTTGCCTTAACCTCCTTTGGAGGGAACGGCGCTCAGCTTTTCTCTTTTTTGTAAAGAAATACAAGATCGGTATAGTTTGGGTTTTCCATGGCCCCACAGTTTAGAAACCCATTTTTTTCCGCCACTTTTATGGAAGCCATATTACGCTGCGTAATGGGCGCCACTACCGTTTTATAATTGGTTTTCGCAAACACATATGCCGTCAAACCTTTTAGAACCTCCGTGGCAAATCCTTTTCCCCAATACTTTGGGAGGAGCGCGTAAAAAACTTCAATTTCTTCATTTTCCAAGGGACTGAACCCGGCTACACCTACAAAACCATGGTTACTTTCAGTAATGGCAAAAGACAGTAATGGTTTTTCGGAATCGTAGGCGCCAATGGTTACGTCCAGTAGATTGGAAACCCCGTCTTTTGTGAGGATTTCCTGCGGGAAGGCCATATTTTGGGTTACCGAGGTATCACAAAGTAGTTCAATGAGGAATGGCCTATCCCCGGGTTGAAATCTTCGGATGACCGTTCTGGATGTCGTTAAGGATTCAAAGGATTTCATCTTATGAAATTAGGTACAAAGGGGAAATAAATCGTAGTGGCAATGTTATTTTTTAGGAGAGGCATGGGGAATGATTATCGTTCCCCATTCCATTCGGCATAAAACTGTTGTAAATAATCCAGTAGGAATTGATGGCGTTGCTCAGCCAGCTTTTTCCCGGTGGAGGTGTTCATTTGGTCCTTGAGCAATAATAGTTTTTCATAAAAGTGGTTGATGGTGGGCGATTTGGATTTTTTGTACGCTTCTTTGTTGAGGTCTGGCCGTGGGGCGATATCGGGATTGTAGAGCTCCCGATTTTTATACCCTCCATAGTTAAAGGCACGGGCAATACCAATGGCACCAATGGCATCCAACCTATCGGCATCCTGAACGACCTCCAATTCCCTGGAATGGAATTTTTCGCGTTTCGACTTATCCAGGGAATTCTTGAAGGAGATGTTTTCGATGATTTTTAATACATGTTGCCTTACCTCTTTTTGTACGCCTAATGCGGACAGAAATTCCGATGCGATTTTAGGCCCAAGGGTTTCGTCCCCATCGTGAAACTTGGCATCCGCAATATCATGGAGCAGGGCGGCAAGGCTTACCACCAGAACATTGACTTCCTCATCCCTGGCAATGTGCAGGCTATTTCTGAAAACACGTTGGATATGGAACCAGTCATGCCCCCCTTCGGCACCCCGTAGCGTTTCCTTTACAAAGGTTATGGTTTCCTCAATGAGTTCAGTATCGGTCATGCCTGTACTATTCCTTTTTTGATGACTGCTTCGGTTTTTTCAATAAGGGCATCATGGCTCCCCTCATTGGGTATGGGTTCATGGACATCAAAGGTCAAATGACAGTTCAATCCCATGGGAAACTTCCCGTACCGTAGCAATTTCCATGAATTATTGATGCTAATGGGTACCACCAAGGCAGAAGGCGCATTTTTCAAAAGGGTTTTCAATCCCGTCGGTTTAAAGGGCTTGGGATATCCATTCCTACTTCGGGTCCCTTCAGGAAAAATGACGGCGCTTCGCTGGTTGTTTTCTATATAGGCCCCAAGCTTTGCAATTTCCGATAAAGCCTGAACCCCATCTTTTCGATCGATCAGGGCCGATCCCCCATGCCTTAGGTTAAAGGAAACACTGGGAATACCTTTGCCCAACTCCTTTTTACTCACAAACTTGGGATGGTGTTTTCGCATATGCCATATAATTGGGGGAATATCGTACATGCTTTGATGGTTGGTCACAATGATCAGGGGTTTGTTGGCCGGAATGGTGTATGGATTTCGAAAGCTAAATCGAGTCCCCAGGAGATTCAGGCATCGCATCAAAAACCAGTTAAGGATGGATACACTTTTTTTATGCGCCTGGTAACCAAATACATTTAGGTATAGCCATTGAATAGGGTGAAAAATGACCAAGGTCAACCCAAAGAACAAAAAATAGATTACGGTAAGGGGATACGCAATCAGCTTCATCAGGACAAAAATAAAAAACCACCCCAATGGAGTGGCTTTTTGGCATTCTTAATTTTTGACCAATGGACTAACAGTGCTCGTTGTAGGCCTCCATTAGGCTTTCGCCCTGCTGCCGCACGAATCCTTTCGTGTGGCAACCATTTTGGAACGCGATACCCTACGCTAATCGCGCACCAGCGGGGGATGGCCATGTTCCAGCCTACACCTAAAATGCTTTGGGCCCTATACCGGTTCATGTATTGGGCCTGCCGGAACACATCGTCGCCATTATAAGTAAGCGCAACCGGATAGGAGACTGTTCTGGCATTGATATTGGCAATGGGCACGGAGAGGTTTACCTTACCGGTTACCTCTTTAACGGAATTGGCTATGGCCCCTTGGATGGAACCACTTCCCATGTTAAATGGGGATTGTTCCGGGGTTTGGATATCGCTGGCATCTGTGTTTTGTGAAAATGCAAATGGACAAAAGCATAGGCTAAAAACGAGTAGTAATGATATTTTTTTCATTTTTTGAACTTATTTATGATTCTACCAGTTGGCCTGAAATTGGATCTTCTCAATTGGTAATGATTTTTTTAGATAAACAAGTTTTGACTTATCAAACTTGCGCGAAGCTTTATTATAAGTTTGGGTAAAAAGAGTATCTTTAACTATAGTGATTTTTTTAACAGTCTTCCCTATTTTATACCAATCATTAATTGGTGCAACCAATCCAACGAAATAATCTTCCCCATTCTTATAGCACACTCCTCGATATCCAGTTTTATCAGGATTTAATTCATTAATACTAATTTGATTCGTTTTTACACTACTAGATATAGAAAAATAGCTAACACATGCATTTGGGTAAATTCTAATGGCAGTTTTATTGAATCTCCCATTTGAGTTGATATTGTGCATTTTACCATCATAATCTTGGAAAAATTCAGCTACATATATGGATTTTGTGTCTATATTATCTGGAATATTCACTTCATATTTATTTCTGTAGTGTTTACCAAAGAAATCCTCTTCAACTGGTACTTTGGAATAACCATCTTCCAATAATTTTGTTTTTATTGTACTACAGGAACTTACTAAAAACATAATCAATATAAGCCTTACCATAGCGTAAATTTATTAGCGGTTTGGTATTGATAATAAGGTAAAATGGCATCAGAATAGCTTTTAAAAAATGGTTGAGGCTTTGCAAAGCCATGGGCAAATTGATTTTGAATAGGATGCCTAATATGCCTATCTGAATCTATTCCATACTTCAATCCCCTATATCCTATATAGGCAGCCCCTAATCTATATGGATGTCCAAATTCTTCAATTACACCATTTGGATATCTTTCTCCAAAATAGCCGGTTTTGATCAAACCAAGAGCTTTCAGGTTATTGGCATTTAATATCCGACCTCCTTCTGAATTATATGAATCTTGATTCCTTAACCCTGTAAAAAGATTGAATCCAGCTACTACATCTTTATAGCTTAATTGAACTGCTGCGGTCCTATAACTGTCATTGCCATCCCCTAAAAAGGCGACTCCACCTGCATCATTTTCATATCTAAATCCAAAATCACCCATTTGCCCTCCAATTCCACTTACTTTTTGTGTGGTTTTTCCACTACTAAAACTCGTACTATAACCTCTTAAGGCAAAATCTCTCATGGTAATTCCTCCACTATAAGAACTTCTTGTTTCAAAACCTGGTTTGCCCGTACCGTGAGCTTTGGTAAAATAAGAAGCGCTAAATCCATAGGAAGCATTAAAGCTTCCTACACTTAAATTGGCTGTGGCATTAGCTCCAATCCCATGTGCATTGTCCGAGGCAATTGCTGTTGACAATTCCAGTGAAAAGTTTTCTGTGATTGGAACATTTAAGCAGGACATGAAGGATGATAAACCTCCGTAGTTCAATCTATCTAAATCATCCTTGAGAACGTTCTTATTTTTGTCTGGTGGCATATTTCTTACTGTGACGGATATTAAGGTTATCTTTTCTGGCTAATCCAACTTTTCATAAAATTTATTTATGTAATTCGATGTATAGTTTTCTGGTAATGAATCGTTTTCCCTATAAAAAACGTAATCATCCTTTACTTTCCAATCAAATTCGTAGTTACTCACTTTTAAAGAGTCTTTGAGCTTAGATATTTCAGCAAATGCCTTGATTTCAAATATCTTTAGCCTACTTAAATCAATCTTTGAATTATAATTCTTGCGTTTAAGCTTAAGGTCTATTTTCAAAGTTTCATTTTTGTAATATAGGTTTTGGTTTTTCCAATAAAGTTTGCCCACCTTGCTCATGGCAAAAGGTCCATCTTTACGTTTTAAATGGTCATGGTATCCATATTTTGCGCCTCCTATTTCGACTATCGGATTTACTTTGTTGGGATCATAATAGACTTGCCAAAGTAAAGTCTTTCCAACATAAACTTCATCCACTTGAAAATTCATTGCCAATAGCACAGCTAATGGTATTAAAGGTGACTTCAGCATATTCTATTGGTTATATAAATGATATGAAAACAAAGGGAGAGTACCCCAAAATCTCGCAAGTACATTTGAGTATGCAATAAAAAAGGATGAATTCCTATTAAAGATGCTCCAACGCCACAAATCATATCATCTCGTAATTTAGTTGTCAGTTTTTCTTAAAATTTTGGCATATCCCACAAAAATATCTATAAACATCACCTTGAGAATATCCCCCATGTAATTATGGTCACAAGGTTCCAAATACCCATTTATTACTTCGATAAAATCGAATTTTTTCATTTCCCAAAGGTTTTCGTGCTCTGTAAATTCTAAAAATCTTTTCTCGAAAAAAAAAGAGGTTATTTGTCCACTTGAAGCCCTAACCCTGTCAGGAATACCATGGATAACTTCATAAAGAAAAGGATCATATTTGTTTTGAACAACCATACCTTGGTCTATAAAAGGGGCTAGTTCTCCGCCCAACTTATAAGCTGAATGATTTAACGATTCATCCCATCTCCAAAAATTGAGCGATCTTTTCATTGTTTAAAATGTTCTGTTCCAATTCAATCAATAATACCTGTATCTTTCCATTTTAAATAGGCATCTCCCGCCCTTATTGACTCTGGGTTTTATGGTTTATGTTTAAAGTATTTCTTATCATCTACCAGTCTATACTCATATCATAGTAATTAGTAATTGCCCATTTGTTTTACTAAATCATCTCTTCTTTTTTTTGAATACACGAACCCGTCCAGAGGGTCTAACTTTGATTTAGGCAAATTAGAAAACCGACATTCTTCTTTTAAAATATCAAATTCAGAGTGCTTAAAATTTGAAATGAATTCTGCCATTACCTCACTGACGCTTTCATAATCATCTTCAGTGGGCTCTCGATTAAGATAGTATCTAATCAAAAATTTCTTTTCTTCTGAATGGTAAGCATAAGCAATCGCTCTAATTTCTGGATAAATTTCACCCAAAAGAGAAGTTCGTAAAGCCGTTCTTATTTCTTCTGTACTTAATCCCATACTATTGAAATTGAACTGGATTAGCAGCAACTATTGTACTCCACCATCCATAAGTTGAAGCGTATCTCTCGCGAGCTTTCTAACTTTATTCCATTCTATAATATTAAGAGAAGATGCCTCCCAAAATGGATTATTGGGAATGTTGCTCATATCATCAAATATTATTTTAATTCTATCAAGATTTTTTAAAGAATTTTTATTAACGGGAATATTTTTAACTCCTTTTCCAAATCCTGCTTTGAAGACATTATATGTGTCTAAAAATTGCAACGCCAATTCATCAGTTGAAGGAAAAGTTCCAATTTTTATAAGATAGCCTATTTGATTATCTTTTGTAGAGGCTAAGATTTTAAGAGTATCAGTTATTTTCATGATTAAGATTCATTTATACGCTAGCGAATAATACCACCTAAGTTACCACTAGGTCCTATTACTCTCCAATATGGATTAGGGCCATGTTCCAACCCACCCCTAAAATGCTTTGGTTCCTATATCGGTTCATGTCTTGGGCCTGCCGGAACACCTCGTCGCCATTATAGCTAAGTGCATCCGGATAGGAGACTGTTCTGGCATTGATATTGGCAATGGGCACGGAGAGATTTACCTTACCCGTTACCTCTTTAACGGAATTGGCTATGGCCCCTTGGATGGAACCACTTCCCATGTTAAATGGGGATTGTTCCGGGGTCTGGATATCGATGGCATCTGTGTTTTGTGAAAATGCAGATGGACAAAAGCATAGGCTAAAAACGAGTAATAATGGCAATTTTTTCATTTTTCGTATTTATTGTTCTACCAATCGGACTGGTATTGGCGTTTTTTCTGATAACTTTTTTCTTGGATAGATATGCTTTGATTTTTCAAGATTTCACTGGGAAGCACTAAAGCTTCCTACACTTAAATTGGCTGTGGCATTAGCTCCAATCCCATGTGCATTGCCCAAATTTTCATAAGAGGTGTACAGGTAACAGTTACCATCTTGCTTCCCAGTCAAAACTTTCTTTACTGATTTTTTTGGGTACATAAATCTTGTGTATGTAATTGTTTAAAGTTTTTTCGATGATGTAGAGGGAGTCTCCTATCAATTTAGCCCTACTTTTCAAATACATACCATCATGACCAATCCCCACAAAACGTTCAATAAGTATGTTTCCATCATGTATTGTGTATACTCCGATATTGCCATTTTCGGGATTCAGTGTGTTTCTTGTGATTGTAGTTTCCTTTGAAATATTAAAAAAACTTGTCCTGCCACTATCGTAAAACCTCAAATATTCTTTAGAGTTCAATTTAGAGCCATCATAATTCCTATAGTTATCTATTCTAAACAAACTGGAATTTGTACTTAAGTCAAAGTCTTTTTTACCATTCCATCTATAGATCAACTCATAGAGTGTCATAGTGTCTATTTCATCGATATGGTCTTGTTCTTTTATAATGCTTAAACTAAAACGCGCTTTCTTAGGACGAATAGCCCCTTTTGAGTTTATAAAATAGTTAGAACAAGAAATAAACATCAGTACTATGATAATCGCGGATTTTTTTTTGATATGGTTAGCTACCATAATGTAAAAGGGTTAAATGACTGATATTGAAAATAAGGCATTGCCGTATTACTTAGTACTGGAAATCTCGGACTACCAATCCAATCATGGAGACGGTTTTGGATGGCATCTCGTATGATTTCCCCTGCTGCCGCACGAATCCTTTCGTGTGGCAACCATTTTGGAACGCGATACGCTACGCTAATCGCGTACCAGCGGGGCCCCCTTGCATAGAATTACTGCCCGCATTAAAGGGCGATTGATCCGGAGTTTGAATCTCATTGGCTTGACTGTTTTGTGCCGACAATTGACAAATTGTCAAAATTAAGCAGATATAAATTATTGTCTTTTTCATGTTAGTTATTTACAATTAATATTCTGGTCTTCCTCTCTAAATCTCCGTTAGTTTTTTTGCATGGATTATATCCAATGTTGTTTTTGATGAAGCCATTTTTTTTTAAGTGTCTAATGCCTTTTTTCCCAATATGCGTTCTTATAAATTCATTAGCATTTATCTTTTTCATTACATTTTCAGGGCCTTCAGTAAAAACAAAGAAGAGCTGTTCCTTGTCTATAATAAATCTACCTTTGCTGAAACCTTTTAAATCAAAAGAAAAATACCTTTTTTCCAACCTCAGCTTATTCAATAATCCACCTTTATTCAATCTGATAGGATTTTCATAATCTTCATAAAGTATAGCGTTCATAATTTTTGGATACCCGTTCTTTGGGTTATAAAATTTTGTCCTAAATGCTGCAATAATTGAATCTTTATGTTCTACTATTATTTTAAGTCTTTCTTCTGAAAAGTTGAAGTCAATTAATTCCTCTATTTTGGAGTGGCAGCTATAATTTTTGAGCTTCTCTTTGTTAAGATTTAGTTCTGGAACAACATATGCTTTCAAAGAATCTAACTTATAATAGTTTGGCAAGAGATAAATTGAATCAGCGTTTTGGGAGCTGTTCATAAAGTTTTTCACCGTATATGCATATCTGCTCTCCAAACTGTCTTTTGCTATTTCCTCGAACCTTTTTTGATTATAATTCACATAAATTGTATCAATAGACTGAGAGTAGCAAACGATTGCGTTGAACCCAAAAAAGAATAAAATTTTAATACTTGTTTTTAGCATTGTTTTCGAATCAATTATTTTGAAATGGCAAAAAGTGAGAATACTTCTTTTAAGCTCCTTAGAGTTCTTGATCCTGTACTTGGGTCATAAAGATGTATTCTAAAATCACTGAAATCCTTCAAATATTTAATTTGTTTTATAAGACCTGCATGTTGACCTTGCGGTATATTAAAAAAGGTTTTAACCAGACTTCCTGATTCAAGTTTTTGGCCTATCCAAGGTAAAGCATTTTGAGGGGAATAGGTGCCTCCTCTTCCAACAAGGAAACCGGTTTTGTAAGAATCAACCGTGTATCCACTAGTGGCATAAACACCTTTTTTTCCTAAGTAAAGATTTGGAGTTAGTCCACTGTTTGCATCGGCCATTTCCAGCAAAGCATCATTGATTGTTTCTTGACCGGTTACACCAAAAAACTTGTCAACTGTTTTTTTACAAAATACGGTACATCCAAACTCATGTCCATCTTGATTCAAAGACCCTAATCTTAAAGGTCTTTCAGGGGCAACGACGTCCCATCTAGCAGCAATATCCTCAATTGATTCTCCTGCACTCATAGTATTTGAGGAAATTCCTGCTTTAATCCATTCTTTTCCGCTAAAAAAGTCTCTTCCCTCCGCGACTGCATTTAGTCCACTTAATCCTCCATTTATGAGGCCGGCAAACAATCCTGAGTTAATACCTGCGTTAAATGCATCGTTAAAAGTTCCTCCATTTACTATTGTTCCTAGGAACCCAGATGTAAATCCACCTGAAAACCCATTTATCAATCCAGATGTTGCTCCTCCTACGGGAACAATTTGTCCGGCTGCTCCAGCAGCAGCTCCAATGATAGCCGATTTAGCAAATTCCCCGAAATTGCTTATGTTACCAGCCATGTCCTGGGTGGCAACATTAAGAAAGGCACCCAAAACGATTGATTCAATTATAAGCTCCCCGTCCGGGTCGATAAATCTGATAGGATTATTCCCCAGGGCCAAATAGGGACTTCCAAACTGGTTTTGGGGATCAGTGGCCATCCAACGGCCCAGGGCGGGGTCATACATACGGGAGCCAAAGTCGTGCCAATCCAGCCCGTCCTCGTCCTGGAATTCCTTGCCCTGGAAGGTGTATTTATACACGGCTGCAAGACCATCGGTATAGGCTCCACTATGGATGCCCCCAAAAGGATAGTAATTGTGATTGGAGGCCAACTCCGAAGTCTCAATACTACCGTTGCCATTGACATCGGTATAGCTTACCCGGTTGTTGCCCAGATGATCTGCATAGATATACATGTATTTATAGGTACTTCCCGACTTATACACATAGCCTTCCGGGGTAGGGAAGAATCGCAGGTAACCATCATTGTATTGAAAACCACCTAGGTAATCAGTAACCTTATCACTAGTCAGATTGCTGATATAGCGTTTTTGAAGTTTGGCACCAGCGGCGTCATAGGTAAAGGCCAAAGTTTTTGAATTGGGGAGACTTATTTGCTTGATTAAATCCAAATGGTTGTAGCTAATTTTGGTAATGCCCTTGTTCAGGTTTTTGGTCATATTGCCATTATCATCATAGTCATAATCGTTACCGCTGGTGTTACCGTCCACAAATCCCTGGGAGGAGGAAGCCGTGTCCGAAACCGATAACAACTGGTTCCCGTTGACCGTGCCATAATTGTAGGTCAATTGATCAATGGCGCTACTGCTTGAGCCGTTCCGTGAAAGGGTTTTGATATTGCCCTGTTCGTCATAGGAAAGCTGGGTATTGAACTGGGCGGCCGTGTTGCCGTTCAGATTGTCATTGAACTGATATTTACTTTGTGAAATCCTATTCAATTTATCATATAAATAGGCATAGCCTCTTTTGGTATTATCATATGCCGATCTCCAGATGGTTTGCGTGATGTTCCCATTGTATTGGGCCGGGGCAGTACTGGCACCCTCGGCCGCCTTGTTGTAGTTGATCTTAAAGGCAAATAGCGTATTGCCCAGGGCATTTACGTCGTTAAGTGCCTTGAACTGGCCGCGGATGTTGTATTGGTAGGCCAGTTCCTGTAAAGGGGTACTGGAAGAAGAAAGGCCTCCTACTTTTTTCTTGATAAGTATCCCCAGCTCGTCATATTCATTTTCCGCAATACGCTCCTCGGCCTGAGCATTGATCTTTTGAAAATGCCCCAAGCTACGTTCAGCATAATCATAGGTAAAACGATCGTTAATGACCAGTTCGGTATCTGAGGTCACACGCTTGTGTTTGGTCACCGCCAAATCGGTCTTTTCCCTAAAGTCCAGTTTGCTTTCCATAGTGGTATAGCCCCCCAAATGGTTTTTATTGTGGATTTTGATCTCACGGCCTTTTTCGTCATAATAGGTGTACAGTTTGGTCCAGGTGGTATGGCCAATGGTTTTAGAGAAATTGGCTGTCTGCAGTCCCTGGGTCCTTGTGGTTACCGTTTGTCCCTGAACGGTAGTAGGGGTGGTAGGCTTATCGCTATCGGTAAAACTGTAATCGTCATAATAATTCACTGAAAGCACCTCACTCACATTGGTTTTAGGGAAGGCATCATTGGTATAATTCATGGCCATACCACCCACTGTTGTAGTCCCTGTAGTCCTCTTCTCTATATTGGACTTATTGTCTGTATTGGCATTGACACTGTTTCGACCCGGCATCATCATCCCGCCGGGGTAATAATCGTTATAGTCCTCATTGGTGGTAGTGCTACCACTTTTTTGGAAGGTGGCCCGTACATTGCCCAAATGGTCGGTCAACTGATAGGTGGTACTGTTGTCCGCCTTTCTGTACAGCCCTATACGCCCACTACCATAAATGGGTTGTTCAACTAGGGTGGTATTGCTATAGATCGCCAATACCTGCCCTGCTATATCCCGCACATAATAGGTAGTGCTTTGTAGGGAGCCGCTGTTATAGCTTTCCTTCTTGACCCTATGGTTTCGCCAACGCACCGCCGCGCTTGTCGCTCCAAAGGCCCACAGGGCCTTTTTTGCTCCAACGTATAAAAGAACTTCACCAAAGGTTGGCTGTTCTGCCGAACCTCGGTCACCAATCCACTGGCATTATAAAAATAGGTAATTTTTTCGGCTTTGTTTTCAATCAATTGGCCAATACTGTTGTACATATAGTTTTCCATATTGGGTTGGTTCGGTACACCCCAAGTTGCAAACTCGCGGTAACTATCACTCTTGCGCTAGCGGGGGGGCTCTACTGTATTTGCCAATTGTTCATTAAAAGTCAAAGTTGCTCCTGGGCCTACAATGACCTCACTCAATGCAGTATCCAGCGCAAGGCCTCTCTCACCGGTCAGGAAGTTATGGAACGTACCCGATTCCCCAAGAAAGATTTCCCCTGCTTCGAAATAACTCTTACCAAGATAGGTTTCTCCCTTACCCAAAAGTGAGCTTGCATTTTCTGCGGTCAGATTGGAGTTATAAACATAATTTCCTTGCTTGTCCTTATACCAATCAAAACCACCATCGGGGTCAACCCTTGTAGTCCAGTTGTTCCCCATCGACATATAAGGACTGTGATATTGCCCGTAAGGGTCGGTAGTGAGCCACCTATTTATCCTCGGGTCGTACAACCTCAGTTCAAAGGCTGGCTTTCCAGTTTCAGAATCGGTCTCGGCATATTGGCCCTGATAGCCGTAACGGTAGTTGTTCGCATCCACGGAGCTCCGACCAGGCATGACCATCCCTCCGGGGTAGTAATCATTATAGTCCTCATTGGTGGTAGTGCTACCACTTTTTTGGAAGACGGCCCGTACATTGCCCAAATGGTCGGTCAACTGATAGGTGGTACTGTTGTCCGCCCTTCTGTACAGCCCTATGCGCCCACTACCATAAATGGGTTGTTCAACTAGGGTGGTATTGCTATAGATCGCCAATACCTGCCCAGCTATATCCCGCACATAATAGGTAGTGCTTTGTAGGGAGCCGCTGTTATAGCTTTCCTTCCTGACCCTATGGTTTCGCCAACGCACCGCCGCGCTTGTCGCTCCAAAGGCCCACAGGGCCTTTTTTGCTCCAACGTATAAAAGAACTTCACCAGGGGTTGGCTATTTTTCCTTACCTCGGTCACCAGTCCGCTGGCATTATAAAGATAATCAATATTCTAAGTGTTCGTTAGTACACCAATGGTCAAAGACTAACGTAGCAGAGGGGCAAGAACAAAGAGCAGGTATCCGCCATGCTCGACGCCTTTATCAAACAGACCAAACTGCAGATGCTGCAATAAAAAAACCACGACAGTACTGCCGTGGCTTCTTCTCTAAACCTTCAATTGGATTTATTTTCACTTGTGTTTAGTGTATCTATAACTGTAAGCAGTATCCTTTGTATATTCATAAACACTAACTTGAATTTGGTTCAACAAACCAAGAACGTCCTGTAAAGAATTTTCACATAGAAAAAAATATGCTTTTCCAAATTTTTCCAAGTGGATACTTTTACTGTATAAATCTGATTTTAAAAACCTTTGATAATCTTCCTCATTTTTTTGGTCAAAGGTTATTGAGATAGAAAAACCTTCTGGAGAGTTGATATTTATACCAAATTTTTTCAATAACCTTTGTCTGGTTATTTGAATTTCCACGAGACTGTTTCTAATTATATCTATTTGAAAATTCACTTTGGGCTTCTGTACAGAATCCTTCAGATGTTCTTCTATTGTTTTTGATTTCTTTTTAAAGATGCTTATCATCATGTATCTAATTATCTCTTAATACTACTGGTATGCCGCAAATAATATGCATAAGGAGCAAACATTGCATTGCTGGCCGCTAAAGAAACTCTAAACGCACTAGGTGCTTGGTATA